>CBKWLJ010000263.1:0-12832 GCA_966675205.1 uncultured bacterium | reverse complement strand
GGAGCGTCTGTGCGTCAGTCTCAACTACTATCTTTGAACGCAACTCGGTATCAGGAAGCATCGGAGCTAGTGCTACTTGCGTCATACCGGATACGAGCTGCTTCTATTTCGTCCCAGTGAACAAAAGCCCATTTACAAATATCTTTCAATAATTCAGTCAGGGTATTGCCCAAAGGTGTTAAAGAATACTCCACTTTCGGGGGCACAACCGGGTATACATGACGCGCCACTAATCCATCACGCTCTAACTTCCGCAGCGTCTGTGTCAGCATTTTTTGCGATATTCCACCAATCACTCGCTGAAGTTCGCTGTAGCGCCTCGTCTCTTTTTGAGAAAGGGCATAGATAATGATGACACTCCACTTGTCAGCAATGGTTTCGAGTACACGCTGGGCGGAACAGTCCGCTTGGAAAACCTCAGGTTCGGAAAATTTACGCACCATTGGGTAAGTACTACACTTTTTAGTGCCTACTTGTTTTCGTATCTGTACTGTGGAGATCATACATAAATAGCAATCACTCAATTGAGCCGGATAAACGCTGAGGGGTTTGTGCTGCTTGGGTTTAGGGAATTGTGTATTGTGGGCAACTCAGTAACATCGGGTCAGCCGAGTAAAGTTGGTTAAGCATTAGATGAGACAGGATATGGAAAAACCGATTCGCATTCTGTTGCAGACCACAATTGCTACAACAGAAGATGACTGGAGTATTGATCGCTTTTCTCTGCTACGAGACTATCTAGCATCTCTCAAAGATGAATCTGGTAATCCGTTGTGTAAAGTAACAGCACGCGATCGCAAATCCGATGCTGAAGGCAATGACCCAATTTTAAGCCAACTCGAACACTCGGACTTCGCTCAACTTTGGTTGTTTGCCGTCGATGTCGGGGATGGACTCTCAGAAAAAGACTGTGCAGGCATCAGTGCTTTTCATCAACGCGGTGGTGGTATCTTAGTGACTCGTGACCATCAGGATTTGGGGTGTTCCGTTTGCAAACTGGACAATATTGGTGTGTACCACTTTTTCCAAACCCATAATCCAGACCCGGATAAGTCGCGGCACTGTATAGACGACATCTATACTAAAACCATCTCCTGGCCGAACTATCACTCTGGGCGGAATGGCGACTGTCAACAAATTACACCCATTGAACCCATTCACGAACTCCTCAAAAATTCTGCCTCACCTTCCGGGTATATTGAATTTTTCCCCGCGCATCCCCATGAAGGTGCAGTAGGAGTCACCGCAAATGATGGCAACGCCCGTGTCATTGCTACAGGTAAAAGTGTAGTTTCCGGCCGTCCTTTCAATCTCGCTGTAGCCGTTGAAAGCGTCCAGGACACACAGGGCAATACCTTAGGACGGGTTGTTGCAGAATCTACCTTCCACCATTTCTGTGATTACAACTGGGACGCAACGATAGGATGCCCCAGCTTTGTAGATGAGCCTCCGGGTGATACGATGCAAACCGAACCTCGTGCCCTTGAAGACCTCAAAACCTACATTCGTAACATCGCTTTGTGGTTAGCTCTTGTAAAAACAGATTGAACTAGCAAAGGGAAATGTATCAGGAGATAGTTGTATTTCTGCTCACCCGCGAAGCAGACTGCACTAAGACATCCTTCAAACCCAATATCCGGAGTAAACCATGACCAACGCGCCCAAAATCCTTGCTTTTGCTGGCAGTACACGCGAAGCTTCCTACAACCAACAACTCGTGAAAATTGCAGCAGAGGGAGCTAGGGCAGCAGGAGCACAAGTCACTTATTTAGACTTACGGGATTTGCCAATGCCACTTTTTGATGAAGACTTGGAAGCCAAAGAAGGAATTCCAGAAAATGCCCGTAAGTTTAAGGAACTGATGATGGCACATCGAGGGCTGTTGATTGCATCACCAGAGTACAACGGCTCACTTACGGCAGTTCTTAAAAATGCGATCGATTGGGCCTCTCGTCCCCTGCCAGGAGAATCGCCACTTGCTCTCTCGTGCTTTAGAGATAAAGTCGCAATAATCATGAGTGCTTCACCGGGAGGGTTAGGAGGGATGCGTGGCTTAACTCATCTGCGGACAATTCTCAGTGGTATTGGTGTTTTAGTACTGCCTGATCAGCAAGCAATTCCCAAAGCCTATGAGGCATTTGATACCAATGGCAATTTGAAAGACCCAAAACAGCAGGAAATTATTGAACAACTCGGCAGTAAACTGGCTACCGTTATCGCCAAATTAGACGCCTAACACTCTAATTCAAAACACCTATGCAATAACAACTCACTGAAAATTAGCTCCACCTACTCTGCGACCCTTTGCGACTTCCTCAGCCCTCCTCTGCGTTAAAAAACATAGTATTCCAATGCTAACGAAATGACTTCAGATATCAATCTCTTCTCACCCGTCAAACTAGGCCCTTACACCCTACCCAACCGGATGGTAATGGCACCGATGACTCGTTTGCGTGCCCTTGAAACCATCCCGAAACCAATAATGGCAACCTACTACGCACAACGGGCAACGGCAGGGCTAATTGTGACTGAATGCACAATGGTTTCACCCCTAAGTTATGGATATATGAACTGTCCGGGGATTTACTCCCCCGAACAGGTGGCGGGATGGAAGCAGATTACTGATGCGGTACATACAAAAGGCGGAAAAATTTTCCTACAACTGTGGCATTGTGGGCGCATCTCCCATTCCTCGTTACTCGGTGGAGAACTTCCTGTAGCACCAAGCGCTATTGCAGCCACGGGTACACTCCATACGCCGGAAGGAAAACGCTCACTCGAAACCCCTCGTGCCCTAGAAACTCACGAAATTTCAGAAATTGTCGAGCAATTCCGCAAGGGCGCTGAAAATGCTTTAGCTGCTGGATTTGATGGCGTCGAGCTTCATGGGGCCTTCGGTTATCTGATCGATCAGTTTCTCCAAGATGGCTCAAACCAGCGAACTGACGAATACGGGGGTTCAATTGAAAACCAGGCGCGATTTCTCTTAGAAGTCGTTGCAGCGGTTGCGAGTGTCTGGGGTGCAGATCGAGTGGGCATCAAGCTGAGTCCGAGCAATACTTTCTACGGGATGTATGACTCGAACCCAGAAGCAACATTTAGCTACGTTCTCAATGCACTCAATCGCTTCAATTTAGCCTATGTTCACCTCATGGAACCTAATGAAGTGGACTTAGCCACTCGCGATGTACTCAATCCCGTTACTCCTCTATTCCGCCCGATTTACAAGGGTACTTTGATGACTAACGGGGGTTATGACCAAGAAAAAGGGAATGGTGTACTAGCATCTGGCCATGCAGATCTTGTCTCTTTTGGTAAATTGTTCCTTGCCAATCCGGATTTACCCAAACGTTTTGAACTGAATACTTCATTAAATACTCCCGATCCAAAAACTTTTTACGCTCCCGATGAAAAAGGATATACCGACTATCCGCCTCTCGAAGTGCAAACGGCTTGAAAATTGGTGAATTAAACTGAAGAGAACGGGTCTAACCATCGAAAAATGGCTTGTTTCAACTGATTTAAGTCGCGATAAACTTCTTGTTTCATCCACTGCGCGATCGCATCAAAGGGAGTATATACATTTCCCGCTCTCCAGTTGACATCTTGCCCTAAAGGTGTAGTATGAGTGCCGGGTAGCATTTGCACCGCAACCATATCGGGAAACCGTTGTTGCAAAACTGGAGTTAAGCTAACGGTTTGATCAATGTCGTCATTGGTAAATTTAATCAGCAAATTGCGGCGGACTTGGTAGTGATCGGCAATGATGTTGTTCGTTTCTAAAGGTGAGGGGGTAAACTCGATGTTGAATACGGGATTGATGTTAATCTGCTCTACCAAGGGAATGGCACGCATCGCTGGATAATTGTTATAGGAAATCAAGATATTACCAGCGCGTTCAACCGTGAATAAACTCCCGATGAGCAAGTGCAGTTTACAACCCATGCTGTGCCCTATTCCGTAGATAGGGAGGTAGCGTTTGCTTAACACTGTTTTTGCCTGTAATCGATTTAAGGTAGTCTCAAAACGATTGAGAACATCCCGTGCGATCGCAGTATGATTCAGTGTATTCACGAAGGGCGTAGCAATCACCGCATACCCTTGACGCCCTAAGTGTTCCAATAACCATCGATAAGTGACATGGGGAGCTGTCGCCACAAACGCCCCACCCAAAAAATGTACAATCCCCTTAGGACGCGGAGGAATTAAAACCCAACTACCTGATACTTCTTGCCAGTCCATGCCATTGCGTTGTTTACATATCTTTATTTAATTGTAAAAATATTTGTTGAGACTACGGGGTAATTTTCATCTGCGATCGCAAATGTACAAACTCCTAGCAGCAACGGATACAGTCGGCTTTCCCAAATCAATATGCTGATTCCGAGCCAGCCCTGTATGAAGTTCCAACGAGCATTAGCAATACCCTCCGTATAATTTCGGAGATTACTAAACCACGGGACAGGAAATTTCCCTAAATTTACGGATTAATTCAAATATGCTCGTAACTATCTTAGTAGTAGAACACAACCAGAGCTTCTGACATCTATCTAAAGTTAGTACTCGCTCTTGTTGCGATCGCTTGTTGTTGTGAGCGAAATTGGTCATGGAACGCAGTATAACCCTCCCTCTATTCTTCGAGTTCAGTGCCTCACTCTTAGGTTTTCTGTTACTCATCAGCGTATTTTTCTACCAAGGAAACACTGGCACGCATACAGTGATGCTTGACAGTGGTAGCACGGTTGCCATTGAAATTGCATAAGTTGGCTACCGACTAAAAGATGAGAGCCTTTGAAGCATTCTTCCGTAGGCAGGTGTGTATTCCACTTCTTTTATCAGTATCTGTGCGAAGTGCGTCGCTATGGAAGCATCCAAATTTTTGTCTGTACTTCCTATTCTCTATTCTCTATTTTCCAATTAGCGATCGCCTTTCGTTAGTCCAAGCCAAAAGCCCCGTCACCACTGGCGGGGCTTGTGTTATGGCAGTCGCAATAAAGGTTCGGACTTTCTTTAATGGCTCAAACGACCACGTACCAGTAATAAAGATAATAGCCCTGGAACCCTATTCCTTGGAGCCTTTTGCGATAAAACTTAGGATGCAGTAGATTGCTTTAAGAGCGAAGCGATCGCCCGAACTAACTCCTCAGGTTCCACAGGTTTAGGAATATGCTTCTGGAAGCCTACTGACAGCGCCTGTTGATGATCCAACTCCCCAGCGTAGGCTGTGAGTGCGATCGCCGGAATCTCTCCTCCCTGTTCCGGAGACAAAGCTCGGACTTGCCGCATTAGCATATAGCCATCCATTTGGGGCATCCCAATGTCACTGACTAGGACATCCGGTTGAGATTGGGTTAAAGCTGTAAAGGCTTCATGGGCACAGGAGGTGGCAATGACTTTTGCCCCTGCTTGTTTCAATAGAAAAGCAATAAACTCTCGTGAATCCGTATCATCATCCACCACTAAAACTTTAACCCCGCTCAAATCAAGAGGGGATTCCGACAATTGAGCATCTTGATTGATAGTGGGCTGAATAGGCATGAGGGGAAGTCTAACGGTAAATGTCGCTCCCAAACCTTCACCAGGGCTATCGACTTGAACCATGCCACCATGCAATTCCACCAAGTGACGCACGATCGCTAATCCTAATCCCAGCCCCCCAAACTTACGAGTCGTGGCGCTATCCGCTTGGCGGAAGTAGTCAAACACATAAGGGAGGAAATCAGGGGCAATGCCTTTGCCTGTGTCGCTAACGGTGATTTGAGCAAATTTGTCATGTATCATTTGTCCTTGGTCATTTGCTCTAGGTTGCTCATCTGTCAATGACGAATACTCACTGGCTAATGACAGTTTTACCTCAACCCGACCCCTGGGGGGTGTAAATTTAACGGCATTGGAGAGCAAGTTCCACGCCACTTGCTGCAAACGAGTTGAGTCGCCCAAAACCTGCCCTACTTCAGCATCAAGGGTTGCCTCTATCCGAATAGACTTCGCTTCTGCCGCAAGTCTCACGGTTTCGATCGCGGCTCTAATCGTTGATGCTAGATTAACTGGACTAACCGTGAGACTGAGCTTGCCTCGCAGTATCCGAGAAACATCGAGCAAATCTTCAATCAGTTCAGCTTGCAACTTGGCATTCCGTTCAATGGTTGCGATCGCTTGCTTTGTCCTTGCCTCGTCTAACTTGCCGTTTTGCAGCAGCTTTGCCCATCCTAAAATGGGGTTGAGGGGCGATCGCAATTCATGGGACAGCACCGCTAAAAATTCATCTTTAATCCGATTTGCACTTTCCGCTGCTTCCCGCGCCGCTTGTTCTTGAAGTAAGAGTTGATTTCGCTCTGCTTCTGCTTGCTTGCGCTCTGTTAAGTCTATAAAGAAGCCAATAATTTCTTGTTGTTGATCGTAAGGCTCTTGGAGCAGTGCCGCTCCGATGAGAATTGGCACACGAGTTCCATCTTTGCGAATATATTCTTTCTCAAAGGGCGTTGCGACCCCATTGTTTCTCAGTTCTGCTGCTGCCTTTTCATCGAGAGGAAGAAACTCAGTTGGGGTGATAGCCATCCATTGAACTCGTCCGGACTCGATTTCCTCACGGCTGTAGCCTACCATCTTAAGGAAATAATCATTGGCATAATGAATGCCGCCCGTAAAGTTTCCGAAGGCAACGCCAAACATATTGGATTCCACTAGGCGACGGAAGCGCCGCTCACTTTCTTGGAGGGCTGCCTCAGCTTGTTTGCGCTGCGTGATGTCTTGAAAGATAACGACGCCAGCCGTAATCTGTCCGTGTTGGTTGTAGATGGGAGTTGAACTTGCCTCCATCACCCCTTGGGTTCCATCCCCTCGCAAGAATCGAATTTCCTCTTGAGTCACAATCTCGCCCGTCATTAGCGATCGGGCTAGGGGCCATTCTTCGGGTTGATACAATCTTCCATCCGTATGAAAGCCCTTATACTCGCGGTACTCGTCTATGTCACTAAGATAGAGAAATGGATGTCGCCAAATTTGTTCAGCTTGCTGATTACCCAAAATCAGTTTGCCAGAGGAAGCTTGAGCAATGATCACACCCGCAGGCATTTGCCGCAAAACGGCTTCAAACTGAGCACGTTCGGTTGTCAGTTGTTGCAGCAATTGCTCTCGTTCGACTTCAGCTTGTTTGCGTTCTGTAATGTCACTAAAGAAAATGGCCACTCCATCCTCTAATTTGACAGCCATATTCCGGAACCATGCAGTGATGTTATCCGTGCTGTAGACAATTTCAATGTCGTGCGGTTCTCCAGTTTCCACCACTCGCACATAGCGTTCAAACAATTCGCTGTTGATTGGGTTGCTAGGTAGCACTGCGAGTAGGCGTTGTCCAACCAATTCATTGGCAGGATGTTGGAGAATTTCAGCGGCTTTGGGATTGACATACGTCCAGACAAAATCCACAATTGCTCTAGTTGTATCGCGCACACTATTGAGAATCGTGAAGGCATCGAGGGAAAGTTCTTGGCTGACACGGAACCGTTCTTCACTCTGGCGCAGTGCTGCTTCAGTGCGTTTGCGATCGCTGATATCCACTGTAGAGCCAACCACGCGGATTACCTGTCCGTGATCATCTCGAATCAAACAACCCCGCTCCCACACATCTATCCAGTACCCATCTTTGTGACGAACTTGATACTCCGATTCATAAAGATTATTGGAACCCGTAAACGCTTGGGCGGCTTGCGGCTGTAAACGGGCAAGATCATCGGGGTGAATTCGTTCGTGCCACCAGGTTAGAGTGGGTGGAACATCTTCTGGGTAAACGCCTATGATTTCATATAGCTGCTCAGAACGATAGACTTCGTCCGTTTGTAAATTCCAGTCAAAGACGAGTCCATTAACAGCTTGCGTCACCAAACGGAAGCGTTCTTCGCTTGCTTGCAACGCTTTTTCAGTGCGTTTGCGATCGGTAATTTCCACAACAAAAATCGTCAGTCCACTGGACGATGGGTAAACCCGGTACTCAAACCAGCGATTCCAGGTGGTGTAAAGATACTCAAACTGAAGAGGCGTTTGCTCACTCAGCGCCTGCTGAAATTGAACATAAAAATCAGTGTCAATGGTATCAGGAAATAACTCCCAAATGTTCTGACCGAGCAATAATTCCCGCTGTCTGCCAGCAATCTCGCAGTAGCGATCATTGACATAGGTGTAACACCAGTTGCGATCAAGTACGTAAAAGCCATCATTGATGCTAGACAGAAATGTTTCCAATCGTTCTTTCGCAGCCTGTGCCTCACTTTGAATCGCTTCGCTAGCAACTCGCAATGTTTGTTCTCGATGTAGGGCAATTCGACGAGACTCATTCAATCCACTGATCAGCAGTGCTGCCATCACAAACACACTCAAGCGGATGATGTTTCCCGGTTCCGTAAATTTCCAGGCATAATAGGGTGGAACAAAGCAGTAGTTAATTGCTAGCGTAGACAAGACAGTCGCAACCAAACCCGGCCCTAAGCCCCCATACCAGGCACTCACCATTAGTGCCGCAAAGAACGGTGAAATTGGTGTTGGTTTGATCCAGGGTTCAAGCGGCAGACTAATCCCTAATGCCAGAGTAGTCGAAAGCAACGCTACACCGTAGGGAAGTAGTTGGGCACTCGTGGTGACGTTGTTCCTATCTCTCAACAATATTCTCCTATCGGTCATCGTCCTATTCCGCTAGATATCCCATCGAGTCGATCGCATTTGCGATCCATTGAGCGATCGCATGAGTACGGGCATTCTTTTGGAGCCTAGAGCATCAGTTCATTAATGGTAGGGGCAATCCCCTTGTGCTTGCCCAATGGTAAGAGCAATTCCCCCTGTGCTTGCCCGTCAGGATTTGGCGACAGGCACTCCTAGCAGGAATCCCTACAAAAAATCGTCATTACGGCGATTACTGTACCGACATTCTAGCTATTACCAAGAAGCCAAAATAGGTTGAAATACCATATTGCGCCTCCGTGTTGATCATCTGCCATTAGATAGACTAGGAAATCTACCTGTAGAGCGAAGTTTTAGCGTCCCTTACCAAGGACTACCAATCATCGTAAAAGCCGACCAGTAATAAGGATGAGAAAGGTCTTTATCCCCGATATTCACTAATTCTGGCGGTAAGGGAATTGAATTCTCTTTATACTCAATTCCTCGCAATTTTCCGCCCTCAATTCGCACTTGCCCCTGAATCATGGCAATCTGTGCTTTTCGTAATGCCTCTGCTTTAATCGGCGCTGTTTTCAACTGGTGATAAAACTCAGTAATCAGTGCCAATGTTCCTTCATCACTGACATACCACAAACTTGCTAAAGCTGACTTCACACCCGCCGCTACTGCTAAACCCCCAAAACCGAATTCAGCATCTTCATTTCCCAACGCGGTGCGACAAGCACTTAAGACTAATAATTCAACCGGTGGGTTATTCCATCCCATTTGGCGCAATTGATCTAATCGCAGCTTGGTATCCCAAAGTTGAATATAAGAATTCCTCGGTGTCCCCAGATTAAATTGTCCATGAGTTGCTAAGTGAATCACACCAAATGGAGTTTGAGTTCGTTGTGCCTTCAAATTGGTTAGCGTAAACCCTCGGTTGAGGAAAGATTCTCCAGACCAAAATCCTTCCGATAGAATTTTGGATTCATTTGTAGAAAGTAACTCTTGATTTTCTGCTATTACATTTCGTTGAACAACAATCGTTGATAACTCTACAGGAACGGCCGGTAATGGGCTTTGGTCATCAAATTTTGATGCTCCCATTGCTAAGACTTCAGTTGTTTTAACGTCACCATAGCGAGTATCGGTTAAATTAATACTGGGAATTAAACCAATACTGTATTTTTCTACTAAAAACTGCTCTCCATTGTGTAGAGCTGCTAAGGGAAGTGACCTTAGACCTGCATCCATTGAGAACACTAAGGTATCTATCTTTTTCGCTTGGAGTTCAGATTCTAAGGGAGCAACAAGCCATTGATACAGTTGTTTTGCTGCCGCTTGATAGCCTGTTTTTTTCCTCGGTTCAGTTACTTCTGAACGGAATTTTGATACCATTTTGAGTAGGGCATCATTATTTGTTTCATAAACAGTCTTAAGAATGGGTTTGTCTGTAGGGATAACTAATATCAGTTGTATTTGATCGGGTTGGGTAAAGACATAAATAACGGCTGGGGTTTTTCCTGTATTTTCGGCAATGCTAGTGAGAACCGCTTGGGTTTGTTCGAGGGATGCAGATTCCGTGGTATCGGTTGTGAGATTTCCCTCAAAGTAATTCTGAAATTCTTGCATTCTCAGTTGCTCTAGCAGTGCGATCGCTTTTTCGATTTGACCACTGTCGAGTGCCTGCCCGATATTTTCGCGCAGAATAGAGGTTGTATTGAGTAAGATTTGAGCAACCTCGTTAATTGTACTGATTCCTGTAGTCGCTAAAGTTTCTCCCTGGATGTCTTTGGAAATTGTATTAGTGTCGGGGTTGGGTAAGGGGGACGGAGTTACTACTGGGGTTGGTGGAGTTGGCGGTGGCGGATTTTGAGTGATAAATTGAATGTTGCCTTGGGTGTAGGGCCCAAAAAGTGATTGCAAGGGCAAAATAGAATTGTTCAATCCTGTGGTAATTGCTCCAGCAGTACCATTGGTTGCTGGATTGCCCACATCAAAAGGAATGCCTCTCGCGCCACCATCGTGACGGATGACAATATCACCCCCACCAGTTCCTCCAGCAGTGGAAAGGCTGGCATTTATCCCGTTTCGATCTGCGAAACTACTTAAAGCTCGGAAAAACTGATTGGTGGTAATGTCAACTGTACCTCCCTTGCCAGAAGTTCCCCCTTGTGCATTAACGAAGTCAACTTGGATATCCCCAATTGGATCGAGAAGGACATTGCCACCATCTCCGGTAGTTGCACTGGAGTTGATTTGTCCAGTGGTAATTTGATTTCTGGCAATAACGGTAATATTTCCGCCGCGTGTGTTGCCTGAAGCATCTAAGTTACCACTACTAACAACTCCTGTCTGACTGTTGAGAGTGATATCACCGCCTGCACTGGTATCAGAATGAGAGGTGATGTTATTGGTCGTAATATCGTTTAGCGCAGAAAGAGCGATCGCACCTCCTGGGTTGGTACTCGAACTAGAGTCTAAAATTCCATTGCTGGTATCAATGCTGCCATTGCTACTGATGATGGTAATTCCCGGATTAGCGGTAATGGTACTTGTGGTGATATTTTGATTCGCTCTTAGGGTAATCGAGGCATTATCTAAACCAGTAATTGCACCTGTTGCGCTGATGGTACCTGCCCCTTCAGGTGCTTGAATCGTTACTGGGTCGTTGAACGTGACTGGGTTGGCTACAGTAATAGTACCGCTACTATTAGCCCCTCCAATCGTGATGGAACTGAAACCATTTTGCAAAGCAGCGATATCTGTTGTCGTAATGTCTAACGTTGCCGCACCGCTATCTTCAGCACCTGCGATCGCAATATTCTGAGTAGGTGTGAAGGGCTGTAGTGTTAAATTACCTGTTCCAGAAACTAACCCAGCAAAGTTAATTTCATTGGCATTCAGAGTCAGGTTATTTGCACCTGCTGCTAGGGTGTTGGTAAATGCCAAGGTATTGGTGGTATTAATCGTCGTATTGCCAATGAGATTGACAGGTTGATCGAACGTATAGCCATTGGGAAAAATATAGTTGCCTGCTACCTGAACATTGCCAGTACCATTAATGGTTAAATCACCCAAGGGAGCGCTGTTGCCAATTCCGTTGAATGTAACAGTACCAGTGCCTGAATTCAGGACTAAGTTTTGTGCTCTAGGGGTTGTTCCGTCGAGCAGGTTGTTGAACGTAATGTTACCGCTGTCAGTATCACCCGATGTTGTGAGGGTAATGGTGGGTTGAGCCAGGGTAACATTACCAATGAAGTTGAGCGAAGCACCATTATTGCTGGCATCAATATCACTACCGAGGACAATCCCCCCAACTCCAGCATTGAGTGTGACTGTTCCAGGATTGGGAGTCCTTCCGCCGAACCTGAGATCGATCAGATTGGTGGTGAAGATGGTGCCGTTACTGCTGGTGATTGTAATATTTCGAGTGTTATTGCCAGCTAAGGACTGTATACCACCGAGCGTGATGTCATCCAATGCAGAGATGGTCAGGTTGCCTGGATTATTACCAGTACCGCCAGTCCGAATCTGACCCGCCTCGGTATTGATTTTGCCATTTGTACTCGTGAGCGTGACATCTCCCGAAAGACCAATTCCACTGACAAAGCCGCCTGAAGAGAGCAAGTCAGATGTAGTAATGTCACCGAATGCTGATAATGCGATCGCTCCTGCATTGCCATTACCAGTTTCAGAGGATAGTGTACCTGCACTGGTATCAATTGACCCTGATGTACTGTTGAGAGTAATTGTCCCACCTCCCAACAGACCCGTGGAGTCGAGGTTTTCTGTGATAATGTTACCTAGCGCTGAGAGTGCGATCGCACCTGCATTTTCCCCAGAAGAAGATACCGTGCCTGCACTGGTATCAATACTCCCGGCTGAACTGTTGAGAGTAATTGTCCCACCCTCCAACTGACCACTGGTATCAAGGTCTGCTGTGATAATGTTACCTGGTGCAGAGAGCAAGATAGATCCTCCACTCCCCTCGGCACTACTAACGTCTATTCCATCTGGAAGAATAATATTTCCACCGCTACTGGTAAGAGTGACATTTCCCCCAGTGCCTGTGCCAGTAGCCAAAGCATTGATAGGAGCATCGGCAACATCATCGACAAAAATATCGCTAGCAGCCGTGATGGTGATTGCTCCTGCAATACCATTTTCAGAGCGG
>CBKWLJ010000262.1:0-12863 GCA_966675205.1 uncultured bacterium | reverse complement strand
AACCCGCTGCCTTACCGCTTGGCTACGCCCCATTGGCTTCACCTTGTTTATAGTAACAGTTAGTACTAGGAGAATGTCAAGTATTTTTTCAAAATTGGGGATGAGGCAGGTTTAGTGGGTTGAAGGTTGGCAAGTTGACAGGTTAGCAAGTTAAGTCAGCTTTCAACCTTCAACCTCCTAACCTTCAACCTTCAACCCTTCAACCCCATCCCCTTAAGCTGGATAGATCCGCAAGCGCCGATTGGGTTCATCCCCAAAACTATCGGACTTGAGGCGATAGTGTTCTACTAGCTCATGTTGCATCTTACGCACTTTTGGCGATCGCGGCAGTAATTCAACGGGTTGCCCCTTAGGAATCACAATTTGCTCAACGGCAAGGCGCGCCTCCTCTAATGCCTCAATTTCATCATCACTGCCACTTTGGGTAAATAAGCGCAAGTCAGTTGCCTCAGCAATACCCGTGTCGTCCATCTCTAACATATGACGCAAGGCGCGAGTAATCTGAGGAATGGTGCTGGCTTTAACTGCATGAATCGGCACCTGACGCGCTTTGGCAATTGAGCGCAGCTTCCCGTGATTTTTCAGATGCGATCGCAACCCCAATACAGCATCTGCACTATCCATGTCCTTTGTCAAGATCACAGGCAAATTTAGAACCCGAATCACTTGTTCCAATTGGTGGCGACTGACACCGTATGGATAAAGGTGCAACGGCAAATCTTCACCATTGGAGCCTGATGAGCGAAAATTCTTCTCTTGAAACTCTGAGTGTTGCCAAGATTGATCGAGAAGCTGCTCAAAATTTCGGGATTCAGCATACGGCTGGGAGTAAGAAAGTCCTACTGGCTTCATCTGTCCCGATGAGCGCCAGCCAGTGGTTGCTCTTGCGGTAGGAGAAGAAAGTGAACTTCTATCTGTCAAGCTGGCGACAGGAGCACTGGGTAATTCACGGGTAATCGTTACCTTGCCATTTTCATTCGTTGTTCTCACTTGCGGATTGGGTTGGCGGCCTCGCAGTAAATCATCAATGGTATCCGCAACGCTCTCATGAACCACCCAGCGCTGCCGTTCCTGCATTTCTACCGCAATTTCAAAGGTTGGGGGTGCCTTACGCTCCAACACCGTTTTTTGAGAGCCTCGGCGTCTTGCTTCTTCATCTCCCAGCGTCACGGCTTGGATACCACCCACCAAATCACAAAGCGTAGGGTTTTTAATCAAATTTTCCAAGCGATTGCCATGAGCAGTCCCTACTAGCTGAACACCTCGCTCGGCAATGGTTCGGGCTGCTAGCGCTTCTAGTTCCGTCCCAATTTCATCAATCACGATGACTTCTGGCATATGATTTTCCACCGCCTCAATCATCACCTGATGTTGTAGTTCCGGGCGGGCAACTTGCATCCGCCTCGATCGACCAATGGCTGGGTGAGGAATATCCCCATCTCCGGCGATTTCGTTCGAGGTATCAATAATTACAACCCGTTTGTTCAATTCATCCGCCAGAACCCGAGCAATTTCCCGCAACGCCGTTGTTTTCCCCACACCTGGACGACCCAGCATTAAGATCGATTGACCGCTTTCTACCAGATCCCGAATCATGCCGATGGTGCCAAAAACCGCTCGCCCGACGCGGCAGGTTAAGCCAATAATTTCACCGGGACGGTTCCGAATGGCGCTAATCCGGTGCAGAGTGCGCTCAATTCCGGCACGGTTGTCACCGCTAAAATGTCCCACTCCCTGGACACAATGATTGATTTGTTCCTGAGTCACTGGGGTTTCACACAGGTACTCTGCCTGATTAGGAAAGCGTACTTCTGGGAAACGACCCAGATCCATCACTACCTCAATCAAATTATCTCGCTGCGGATGTTGCTCGATGAGTAGGCGAATCTCTTTTGGTAAAATGTCCAGCAATTTCTGGAGGTCGTCTGTAATCTGCATCCTATGTGATGTAATGTCTTCTTTTATACTCGGCAATTCTGGATTCGATAGCAGTCGTTGATCGGAAAAATTGATGCCGTCGGAATGTACCATATGAGCGTTGCGAAACAGCGATCGCTGTTATTGTTGTGGGCTGCTTGAAAATTGGTTTTTACTAAACTAGGGGTTTAGTTAAGGGTGGGTTGGGGTGGCGCGAGCGGATAATTTGAGCTGAGACACTAAAGAATACGCTGTCGCCACAGCCTGCCAAAGCCAAGTGGGGTACTCCTCCAACTGCCCCAGGGTTGAAATTTGCAACAATTCAAGATTTGCATCAATGGCTTCCCCACTAAAATGTTCTATTTCTTTTAGTATTGGTGAGAGTAAAACACGAGCGTAACTTCCGTAAGCAATACCTGATACATAGGGTTGAATTGAAGGGTGGACTTCAGAGGAAAATTTTGAGGCTAGGTCTGAGGGTTGAACCTGAAACCTGCCCTGGTGTAAGTTGTCTTCAACTTTCAATTCCTTGAGTAACCCTACTGCTTTGAGCTTGCTAACTGTGTAATGATTGGTACCACCCGCCAGTTG
This sequence comes from uncultured bacterium, assembly GCA_966675205.1. Classification (GTDB taxonomy): domain Bacteria; phylum Cyanobacteriota; class Cyanobacteriia; order Cyanobacteriales; family Coleofasciculaceae; genus JBFLZA01. The sequence goes on along the minus strand of CBKWLJ010000262.1, from coordinate 10,355 downwards.
CACATATCCAGGTAATCCTGCTTTCAGAACTTTTTGAGCGAGTTTGACAGCAGCACGAGTAGTGCCGATACCAATGTCACCACTCATTGGGCGACCATCAGTTTGCCAAACGAGAGGACAAGGTAAGGGCATAATCAAGTCGTGGAGTGCCCACAAGTAATCGATCAGATTCTCATCATCTGGACAGCTAATCGCTATGAGCTTGAGTTGATTGGCCCACGGTGCTATTGCTTTCCAGAGGCGTTGAAAATCAGTAAAGTGTCCAACTTTAGTATGAATTTCTAACGCATCAACACCAGATGGAAGAATAAGTTCTGCGATCGCCTCCGGAGCAGAGACATAGGAGCGAGTATAAATAAGTTGACTAGGGCAAATCGGCAAACAACGACCACAGCCATAGCAGCGTTGGTCGATGACTCCCGAGAAATCCTCAACCGATTTTGGCTTGTGAGTTTTGGCGTTTGCATGAATTTCCCCACCAGTAGTCAGAGGGCTAACAGTTGGGACTTGAGGATGGGAAAAATTATAAATTTCCTCAGTTTCTTGACTCTGCTGCTCTTTGCCTTTTCGATCACGACTCGATTGAAAAGCGATCGCTTGTGCGGGGCAAATTTTTTCGCAAGGGCGAGGACAGTCTGCCGGACACAATTCCGGGTCAAACTCGGCTTTACGAAAATGGGGGTCTTCACCATCATTCAAACTCACCATCAGCCAAGGTCGGTTACTGAAGCCAAACCCTCGTGATTGGGCTTCCTCACCGAGTTGATCGGCAACTTGTAAAGCGTCTAAAGCTGCCGCAATCACCGCCGGATCAGCCGCCACATCAATACAATCGGCACCGGCGAGGGTGTAAGCCAAGGTGAGGTTTCTAACAGCAGGGAGGTGCTGAAAGCTCGCTCCGCAGATGAGCTTAAACCAGTGGCCCTCCCTTAAGGAACGTAAGGGATAGTAGAGATCAGTCACCCCTATATGCTAAATCTTTAGGGAAAAAATGGGGAGATGAAATTTCCGACCAAGAGTAAGGGAGATGGCTCAAGGAGGGAGCGGTGATTGGGGTTGCAGATGCTGTATGGTCGCTTACTTTTTAGCTCATGAGGCAGATGTAGGGGAAGCTCATCTCAGCCTAACTCCAAATCTAGCGTTCACTCGTTACTCAACCCCGTAAATAAAACAGCGAGGATGCCGCTTCCCACACATTAGTTGCTCCACATCTAGGCAAGCAAGATTATTTTTTTTAATTCTTGTGGAATGGGCATCTTGCTCGTCCCAGCCACCTAATATTCTACCCGTGCCTAATCGTTAATGGCGTTAACCAGCACTTCCGATAAGGTCATATCTGCCATGTCATCCATCGTAATCGTGTCACAGATATCGAACTGCGCTCCGACGCCTTGTAACTGATCGTCTAAGGCTTTGAGAAACTGAGTCGCGGTTGCATCGTTACCCACTTGAATCATGGAAATCGCTAATTCTTCATCCCGTTCCATTTGCCGTGATGCCTCAACAATCGCTACCATGACGCCTTTGCGGTCATCGGGCTCCCCGTCGGTGACGACTACAATGGTTTCTCCACCAGGTTTAGTTTGCCCAGCCGCTTTGCGCTGAAAGTATCGATCAGTTGCATCCTTGAGTACAGCAGCCAGGTTGGTGGTACCAGCCGGATCATTTTCTTGAAAAATTTGTGCCACCTTACTAGAAGTGACATTGTCATAGCGTTTGAAACGGCTAGAAAACAGATAAACCGTGATGCCATCAGGATCGAACTGTTCGCATTTTCTCGCCAAGGCTAAAGTCGATTCCTGCGCGGCTTCCCAACGACTTCTTCCTCCCACTTGATCGGGAGTGGACATACTGCCGCTTTTGTCAATGATTAATGTATAGTCACGGTCTTGCATCGTCAAAATCTCCTTAAAAAATCAACGAAACGCACTTGGTCTCTTCTCAGCACAAATTAATTTCAGTTGCGCTGGGAAGAGTCTAATGCGTTCACCACTGAATACGGTCTAAAAAAATTACGTTAGCTTGATATCACCGCCAGATTCTGATTGATCTAATCATTGATGGCGTTCAACAAAACTTCCGCTAAAGACAAATTCTCCATATCATCTAGAGTAATCGTGTCTACAATGTCAAACTTTGCTCCAGCACCTTGGAGTTCATCATCCAATGCCTTGAGAAATCGAGTAGCGGTTGCATCGTTGCCGACTTGAATAAGTGAGATGGCCAGTTCTTCATCCCGTTCCATATGCCGCGATGCCTCAATAATTACTCGCATCACTGCTTTGCGATCGTCAGGCTCCCCATCGGTAATGACCAAAATTGTTTCTCCATTGGGCTTTGTCTGCCCCGCTCCCTTGCGTTGAAAGTAATGATCAGTGGCATCTTGAAGAACACCAGCAAGGTTTGTCGTACCCATCGGATCGTTTTCCATGAAAATTTGGGCAACCTTATCTGAAGTCACATTGTCATAGCGTTTAAAGCGACCCGAAAACAGATAAACAGTAATCCCATCAGGGTCAAACTGTTCACATTTTCTTGCTAGTGCCAGTGTAGACTCCTGTGCAGTCTGCCAACGACTTCTTCCACCAGGTTGATCAGGAGTAGACATACTACCACTTTTGTCGATGATTAATGTATAGTCACGGTCTTGCATAATAGAACCTCCCATTCAAACAATAACCTCCCGAAATTGTCAGGATTTCCTATTCCCAGCCTATACGACTCTCCAAAAACCTTGCCAAATTTAATAAACTCTGTTGGAAATCCCTCCTCATCAAAGCAAAGGAACTATTGTCAGAGATACAATCTCTAACTTCAGCGAAATATACTTTTCTCAAAATAAAGCTCTTCTACTATGAGGGAGTGGCATTAAGGGCTTTTTTGGCATAAGTTGCTCTGACTCAGCTTTAATAGAACAGCCCTTTGAAACGTTCTGAAACGAGTATCTTTTAATTTAAAAAAATTAATCTGTGTTACAAACGAGTTTCTCGCAAAGCTTGCAGATAATCAATCGCCGCTTCCAGCTTAGAGGAATAGGAGTAAGAAAATTCTTCAAACCAAAGACCTTCTTCTGAGCGGGGATTTAAATTTTTTAGCCACTCTTGAGCTTCCTGAGTTAGTGCCTCCCGTTTCCTTTTTTCTCTTTGCTGTAACCTGAGTTGTTCTTCTCGCTGTTGTTGTTCTTTTTTCTGTTGTTCTTCTCGTTGTTGTTGCTTCTTTTTTTGTTGTTCAGCCTGGTCTCTATCTTCAAATTCAGCCTTGACTTCGGCTAATAAACTTTCATCCGCAGAAGTCAGAACTGTGTGTTGTGAGGACTGAGATGAATAAGTCGAGGAAGGAGTGGGTGGAGCTTGGAGTTCTTCTTCTTGAAAAAGAGGCTGTTGTTCGGACTGTTTACTTTGTTCTGGTTGTTGATCTGGTTTTTGTTTTTGATATTCTGCTTTGACTTGAGCTAATAAATCTTCTATAGATTCCACAGCTTTGACCCCCATTTAACATATAGAGTCTTAATCAACAATGGCATTGAGTAACACTTGAGTCAGGGTCATGTCCTGTATATCCTCAAGGGTAATAGTGTCTACAATGTCAAACTTGGCACCGATTCCGTGCAGTTGATCGTCGAACGCTTTAAGAGACTTGGTTACTTTTGCGTCTGATCCTACTTGAATGAACGAAATAGCGAGTTCTTCATCTTGCTCCATTCGCTGTGAAGCATGAACAATTGCATCAGCTACACTAAGTCGATCATCTGGCTCTCCATCTGTAATGACAAGAATTGTCTCACCCTGAGCTTTTGCTTGACCAGTAGCTTTTCGCTGGAAGTAATTGTTGAACACATCTTGCAGAACAGGAGTTAAGTTAGTTCCGCCTTGGGGTTCATTTTCCTGAAAGATTTGCTGAACTTGGCTAGCCATCACATGGTCATAACGTTTAAACCGGTTTGAAAATATATAAACTGTGAGACCATCTGAGTCTAATTGCTCACATTTCCTTGCTAAAGCTAGAGTACTTTCTTGAATGACCGCCCATCGACTTTTCCCTTCTGCTTGATCTAAGGTAGACATACTACTACTTGCATCAAGAATTATCGTGTAATCACGGTTGTTCAGCATAAGGGGTTCTTGATCAGTAATTTTCTAGTCTCAATGAGTTATGAAGTATCTGTTGTTCAAGATTAGAAACGGCATTCTTGGTCTATCTAATCCACAATGGCATTGAGCAATACTTCAGTTAGAGTCATATCTTCCATATCATCTATGGTAACGGTGTCTACAATATCAAACTTGGCACCAGCACCTTGTAATTCATCATCTAAAATTTTGAGAAATTTGGTTGCTTCGGCATCTGTGCCTACTTGGATAAAGGACAACGCTAATTCTTCATCTCGCTCCATGCGTCGCGATGCCTCAATAATGACTCGCATTACGGCTTTGCGATCATCCGGCTCACCATCAGTAACCACCAGGATGGTCTCTCCGTTTGGCTTAGTCTGCCCGCCGGTTTTGCGTTGAAAGTAGTGATGGAGCGCATCTTGTAAGACACTGGCTAAATCAGTGCGACCAGAAGGTTCATTTTCTTTAAAAATTTGTGCAACTTTGTTTGACGTTACGTTGTCGTAGCGCTTGAAGCGACCAGAAAACAAGTAAATTGTTATACCATCAGGATCTAGTTCTTCACATTTACTCGCTAAGGCGAGGGTAGATTCTTGCATGGCGGCCCAGCGGCTTTTGTTTCCTGGCTGATCCCGCATCGACATACTGCCACTTTTATCAATGATTAATGTATAGTCACGCTGTTCTAGCATGAAAAAATCCCCCAAGCAAAGCTCTATCTGTTTCAAGGGTATCAAAACCCGGAATCTGAGCTGGGGAATTAGAAGAATACGATATAAAGAGAGCTTTTAGGCGTTTGAACTGTTTAGAGCTAACAAAGCTACAAATGTATCGCTAGTCCTTAAGACATTTTTCTAGCTTGCTACAGTCATTTCAGATAGAGTCTCCTTAAGTGGCTGCCAACGGAAGTAGCGATCGCCTCCCATTTCCACAGCAACCTTAACTCGCGGTTCCTGTTTCACCAACAGGCTTAAGTATTCCACTTCCTGACGAGACAAAATACTACCATCAATCAGCCACAATACCAATCCTTTGGATTTAGGCGGCAAATTCTCTAATTGATAGCTCACAACGGGTGGTAGGTAATAAACCCGAATGTCTTTCTTCCCTAAATGAGCAGGACGAACACCATGAATATCAGTAAGATAAGCGGCTAAGTCACCCAACCCTCTCGCACTGAGGCACAAACTGGTATAACCAGCTGCCCTCAAACGTCGGCGATAACGTCCTTCAAATCCCCCTTCTAAAGGTACATATAGGGCTAATGCACCTGATTTCTCCAAGTCACGGATGAATGAGCCGCCAGTTGTGATCAGTGCCATCTTTATTTCCTACTCGCCTTAAGTTTTATTAATTATCATTAATCCTTTATTATAAAGGATGGTCACCTCCCCTTAGACCTGAGCGATTTGTAAAAATCATCAAGAATAAGTAGACATATGTAGAAAAATAATTTATACTATACGATTGTGACCAAATGACGGTTGTTTGAAAACAACATAGGTCAGGGTAATCGCTGTTTTTAGAGCTGCAGGTTCAAGACCGGAATGTCTATACAGCGGGCTTTTTTCATCTCTGCCTTTTGGTAGAGGTAGAGAGATGCGCCTGAGCTGTATCAAGGAATCTGCCAGGTTCTTTACAATGACAGCTTCTGACTCAAATGTACTTGCACTTTCGCCTCGTGGGGATACTGAGATGCTTAAATCTTAAGTCCCAACGATATCAAGGCGGCACGGTTAGCCAATACTGACCCCTAGCAAACGGTACACACACTAACTCTTATAGTCTTACAGGGCTATTTAACACTGTATTTCCCTCTCAGGTAAGGGAATATTTGCCTGAAAGTCGCAACGACAAAGTTGGTCGGTGGGATCAAACGAATCTTCGGAATCTCGTCAATCCTACCCTACTGTGATGTCTAAAAAGGAGAAACCCGCCGTGTCTGTCGGTATCCTCGGCACTAAACTCGGCATGACCCAAGTGTTCGATGAGGAAGGAAGAGCGATTCCCGTCACCGTCGTTCAAGCAGGTCCATGCACCGTAACCCAAGTTAAAACCAAGCAAACGGATGGTTACACCGCCGTTCAATTTGGTTATGAGGAAGTCAAACCAAAAGCCCTCACTAAACCAGAATTGGGACATTTAGCTAAGTCTAGCGCTCCGCCTTTACGTCATTTGTGCGAGTATCGCTTAGATGATACGTCTGGATTTGAGCTGGGTCAGACCGTAAAAGCAGATATATTTACTGCTGGTCAAATTGTTGACGTCAGTGGCAATAGCATTGGTCGTGGCTTTGCCGGCTATCAAAAGCGCCATAACTTTAAACGGGGGCCGATGGCTCACGGTTCCAAAAACCACCGTTTGCCTGGATCGACCGGAGCTGGGACAACCCCAGGCCGTACTTTCCCTGGAAAGAGAATGGCTGGTCGCTTGGGTGGCAAGCAAGTAACCATTCGCAAGCTTCAAGTCGTGCGGGTTGATGCAGACCGCAACCTGTTGTTAATTAAAGGTGCTGTTCCCGGTAAGCCTGGTACGCTTTTGAGCATTGCACCGACTAAAAAAGTTGGTCGATAGTCATTGTTCAGGGTTAAAGGCTGATTGTTGCCATGAACTGTGAACAACAAGACAAATGACTAAGGACGAAGCACTAAGGACTAAAGATTATGGTTGATTGTGTAGTGCACAACTGGCAAGGGGAAGAAGTTGGGCAGGCAACTCTAGACTTGCGCGTTGCTAAAGAAACAAGTGCAGCTCATATTGTTCACCGGGCATTGGTTCGCCAATTAGCGAGTGCTCGTCAAGGAACAGCCTCTACAAAAACTCGTGCCGAAGTCAGTGGTGGCGGACGCAAACCCTGGCGACAAAAAGGAACTGGTAGAGCTAGAGCTGGCTCAATTCGATCGCCCCTATGGCGTGGTGGTGGTGTAATCTTTGGACCTCAACCCAGAGAATACAACATCAAAATGAATCGTAAGGAGCGCCGGTTGGCATTGCGAACAGCGTTTCAGAGCCGAGCTAATGACTTAATCGTAGTCAAAGACTTTGCCGACCAACTCCCACGCCCCAAAACAAAAGAATTGATAGAAGCACTCAGCCGCTGGGGAATTGAGGCGGGGTCGAAAGTTCTCCTCATCGTGCCTGAGATTCAAGAAACTATTTATTTGTCAGCGCGGAACATTTCCACGGTTAAGTTAATTAGCGCGACTTACTTGAATGTTTATGACGTGCTAACAGCTGACAAAATTGTGACGACTGACACAGCCCTTGCAAAAATTCAGGAGGTTTACGGTGATTGAGTATGACCCCCGCCAATTGGCTGATTTAGTGCGTCGCCCAATAGTAACAGAGAAGGCGACTTTACTTTTGGAACAAAACAAGTATGTTTTTGAAGTAGTTCCCAAAGCAACTAAACCAGAAATAAAAGCAGCAATAGAAAGCCTGTTTAATGTCAAAGTGGTTGGAGTGAATACCCTGCGTCCACCTCGTAAAAAACGTAGAGTGGGCCGATTTGTCGGTTACAAGCCTCAGTACAAAAGGGCGATCATCACTCTAGCCGATGGAGATTCAATTACTCTGTTCCCGGAAGTATAGGACGCGATAAGTAGGAACGCAATGGCGAAACTACTTTCCTCAAGAGAGCTTCGCTATTGTCTTGTCGAAAGTCATACAGGTAAACAAGAGCAAGTAAAGGATATTTGTTATGGGCATCCGTTCTTATCGACCATATACTCCCGGTACCCGCCAGCGCAGTGTCTCAGATTTTAGCGAAATTACCCGGAGTGAACCGGAAAAGTCACTCGTTCAACTGAAGCACCGTGTCAAAGGTCGCAATAACCGGGGCGTTATTACAAGTCGCCGTCGTGGTGGCGGACACAAGCGTCTATATCGTTTTGTTGATTTCCGACGCGACAAGCATAATATTCCGGCAAAAGTGGTTGCCATTGAGTACGACCCTAACCGGAATGCTCGAATTGCTCTGGTTTACTATCAGGACGGAGAAAAGCGCTATATTCTTCACCCCGATAAGCTGAAAGTAGGAACAACCATTCTTTCGGGTCCCGAGGCTCCTATTGAGGTAGGTAATGCCTTGCCTCTGAAAAATATCCCCTTAGGTACGAACGTTCATAATGTAGAACTCAGACCAGGGCGGGGCGGGCAGATTGTCCGTGCAGCAGGAGCAACAGCGCAAGTCGTAGCCAAAGAAGGTGACTACGTTACTTTGAAGCTGCCTTCAACTGAAGTCCGAATGGTACGCAAAGAATGCTATGCCACGATCGGACAAGTCGGCAATATCGAAGATCGAAATATCAGCCTGGGGAAAGCGGGCCGTAACCGTCATCGGGGGCGTCGTCCTCAAGTCAGAGGAAGCGTAATGAACCCTGTAGATCACCCCCATGGTGGTGGTGAGGGCAGAGCCCCTATTGGGCGTCCCGGCCCTGTGACTCCTTGGGGTAAGCCAGCCTTAGGACGCAAAACTCGGAAGCCGAAAAAGCAAAGCAATGCTTTAATTGTCCGGCGTCGTCGGAAAACTTCAAAACGGGGACGAGGTGGACGACAAGTTTAATGGGTTATTAGTTATTAGTTTGTGAATGAGAGGATTGATTCTCTCAAGTAGCAACTCACAACTAATAACTAACAACTTACTTTCAAAGCAGTAAAGAGGGTAACTGTACTATGAGTCGTTCTCTAAAAAAAGGGCCTTTTGTCGCTGATAGTCTTCTCAAAAAAATAGAAGCTCTCAATGCTAGAGGCGAAAAGCAGGTCATCAAAACCTGGTCACGAGCATCAACAATTTTGCCTCAAATGATCGGTCACACGATCGCTATTCACAATGGGCGAACCCATGTGCCTATTTTTATCAGCGAACAAATGGTAGGGCATAAGCTTGGTGAATTTGCGCCAACCCGAACCTTTCGCGGACACGCCAAGGGTGACCGAAAAGCAGGTCGTTAACAGAAGGCTGGAGAGGTTCCTCTTAACTTCTTAGAAAAAAGAAAACTATGCCGATAGATACTACAGCAGAAACCAAAGCGATCGCACGCTACATTCGCATGTCTCCTTTCAAGGTAAGGCGAGTTCTCGATCAAATTCGAGGTCGTTCCTACCGGGAAGCCTTGATTATTCTGGAGTTCATGCCTTACCGAGCCTGTGAACCTGTCCTCAAAGTCCTACGCTCAGCCGTAGCGAATGCTGAACACAATTCCGGTCTTGACCCCGCTTCCTTAGTCATCACCCAAGCTTATGCGGATATGGGCCCTAGCTTGAAGCGCTTTCGCCCCAGAGCTCAAGGCCGTGCTTATCAAATTCGCAAACCCACTTGCCACATCACAGTGGCAGTTTCTCCAGAAGTTCAAGATTAATAAAGTAAGGTAACTTTTGAGCAGAAACTAAAAATAGTTGTTAGTTTTTAGAGGTTATAAATACGCTAATTTTTGTGTAAAAACTAACGACCAACTAAAAACACTAAAGAAGAAAAGGAAAGACTTGTGGGACAGAAAATACATCCAACGGGTTTTCGCCTCGGTATCACCCAAGAACACCGCTCTCGCTGGTTTGCCGATCCGAAACGTTACCCCGAAATACTCCAAGAAGATCACAAAATCAGGCAGTATGTTGAGGACAAACTCAGTAACGCCGGAATTTCTAAAATTCGGATTGAACGTAAAGCCGATCAAATCGATTTAGAAATTCATACCGCTCGACCCGGCGTGGTAGTGGGTCGTGGTGGTACAGGGATTGAAAATTTACGAGTTGGTCTTCAAGAAGCCTTGGGGAGCAATCGCCAAATTCGCATTAACGTCATTGAAGTCGCACGAGTAGATGCGGATGCTGAACTGATTGCTGAGTATATTGCTCAACAGTTAGAGCGACGGGTTTCCTTCCGACGAGTTGTTCGTCAGGCGATTCAACGTGCTCAACGTGCTGATGTACAAGGCATCAAAATTCAGGTCAGTGGTCGGTTAAATGGTGCAGAAATTGCCCGTACCGAATGGACTCGTGAAGGACGGGTGCCCCTCCATACCCTGCGCGCAGATATTGACTACGCTTACCGCACGGCTAGTACCATTTATGGAATTCTCGGCGTGAAGGTTTGGACGTTCAAAGGAGAAATTATTCCGGGTCAAGAAGAACAACCCGCTCCCACGCCAGCTCAACCCCGCCGCCGCCAACAGCAACGACGCCGCCAGCAATTTGAAGACCGTTCCAATGAATAGTCTTTAGTCAATCAATCATAGTCTTTAG
>CBKWLJ010000261.1:0-12907 GCA_966675205.1 uncultured bacterium | reverse complement strand
TTAATCAATTGACCATCTCACCCATATCAAATCGCTTTACCTAGTGCAAGAAGGCTCCAAGGCAAGAGACGCCAAGGCAGAAGGGAGATTGCTTGTACAGTAAAGTTTTTAACCTTTATGAATGGATGTGTTATTTGGAGCCGCGCTGTACTAGTTGAATATAAAGTTTGAACAAGGTATTAGTTCACGTTATTTGGGAGGTTTTATAAATGAAGGAATAATATCAGCATTCGTTAGAAACCATTTCTTAATTGAAGCTCAGTTTTGAAATTACTTCAGAAATTAATATTTTTTAATTCATTGTATGCCGATTTAATCTGAGTTGAGTTGATCCAGAACCTAACAAAAATTTCCTATCATGATTTTTCCATTTGAGGGCTAATCAACTTAACAGCTTGCCCAATAATCAAAGGTACTAAACTCATTCCCATAATCAAACCCCAGCCTGGAACACCAGGGTTAGCCGTTTGAAGCGCCATTGAGAGAAAAGGAACATAAACAGCAATCAGCAGCAATCCCGTGCAAAGAAGCAGCGCTCCCCAGACATAGGGATTTTGGGTAATCTCATTGCGGAAAAGACCGGAATTTCTGTCACGCATATTAAAGACATGCCAGAGTCGGGTAAAGCCCAAAGTCATAAAGCAAACCGTAGTCGCTTGTTTGACATTCATTCCTAGCCAAGTCAAAGCGAGAACAAAGGCACCTCCTAACACGGCTGCAATCACAATACCGTAACCCGCGATCGCTAACCAATGACGACGCATCAAAATTTCTTCTTTGGCACCACGGGGAGGATGCTTCATCAGGGAGGGGTCACCTTCCCCGACACCCAAAGCGAGTGCCGGAAAAGCATCATTCACTAGATTGATATATAAAATCTGAAGTGGCAGTAAAGGTAAGGGCGCATTTAGTAACGAGGCAACAGCAACGACAATAATCTCGCCTACATTGCCAGACAGTAAGTAAATTGTGAACTTACGGATATTGTTAAAAATTGCTCGTCCTTGTTCAACCGCTGCAACAATGCTGGAAAATGAGTCATCTTGAAGCACCATTTCAGACGCTTCCTTCGCGACTTGCGTCCCTCGTTGCCCCATTGCTACACCGATATCCGCTTTTCTTAAGGCAGGTGCATCATTCACCCCATCGCCGGTCATGGCCACAACCGCTTGGGTGCGTTGGTGCAGGGTAACCAAATTCAGTTTTTGCTCCGGGCTAACTCGTGCTAAAACCGAGGTTTGTACAATCCGGCGGCAATCTTCGGGAGATAATTCATCAGGGCTTTTTAGGTCTTTACCCTGAACCACATCTGCCTTTTCGTCATCAATTAAGCCTACAGCTAGAGCAATATTTCGGGCTGTAACGGGTTGGTCACCTGTCACCATCACCACCCGAATTCCCGCTTCTTGGCATTCTTTAATAGCTGGACGCACCTCTTGACGCGGGGGGTCTAGTAAGCCAACAATGCCTAAAAAAGTCAGCTCCTCATAGGGTTTGGCATCTTGAGAAGCAACTGTTTTTTGCGCTAACGCTAAAATCCGCAACCCTTGTGCAGCAAGTTGATTGCCTCGTTCTTGCCACTGTTTTCGGTCATCTTGGCTCATTTGACGTTCTTGGGATGCCGTTAGCTGACGAGAACAAGCGTTGAGAACTGATTCGGGAGCACCTTTGACAGCCACTCGATACTGACCGTTTACTTGGTGAATAGTTGCCATCATTTTTAAATCGGGATCGAATGCTTCTTCTCGAACTTCAGGCATTTGTTCGAGCAACGCCTCTCGCTGGAGTCCAGATTTAGCACCTGCAATTAACAGTGCCACTTCCATGGGGTCTCCTACAACTCGACTTTCATTTGAGCCTTCGGGTTGTAGAGCAGCATTGTTACAAAGTACCCCGACTTCTAAAGTAGCTTGGAGTAGTTTATCGTCCGAAGGATTAATATGACGATTATCTCGCTTGAACTCTCCCTCTGGTTCGAGGCCCTCTCCAGTAATTTGGATTTCGCCAGAGTCCAGAACCATTCGGCTCACTGTCATCTGGTTTTCTGTCAGCGTCCCGGTTTTATCGGTACAAATAACGCTGGTTGCTCCTAAAGTTTCGACGGCAGAAAGTTTATTAATCAGTGCATTGCGCTTTGCCATGCGCCACATTCCTCGTGCCAAGGCAACGGTGGCCACAATCGGCAATCCTTCTGGAACTGCTCCCACCGCCAGAGCGATCGCAGTTTCCACCATCAAAAACACGTCTCTACCGGCTACAATACCAGCGATCGCAACGACTACTACAATGGCGATCGTGACCCAAACCAATCTACGCCCCAATTGGTCAAGTCGCTTCTCTAGGGGAGTTTTTTCTTCCTCTCCAGCTTGTTGGGTTAATTCAGAAATGCGACCTAACTCAGTCTTCATCCCAGTTGCCACAACCACCCCTTCCCCTGTGCCACGGGTAAGAGGAGTGCCTTTATACAGCATATTCTTGCGCTCTGCGAGGGGAACCTCTTCCTCTATCGGTTCCAAAGTTTTGCTGACGGGAACAGATTCCCCGGTAAGCGACGACTCATTCACTTGTAAATTGGCAGATTGAATCGGGCGTAAATCGGCAGGGACAACATCACCACTTTCGAGCAGCACGATATCTCCGGGTACCAATTCATCGGACGGAATTTCTTGAATTTTCCCTGCACGCCGCACTTTAGCAGTGGTACTGCTGAGTTTTTGCAGAGATTCCATCGAGCGAACGGCTTTAAGTTCGGTAAAAAAACCAATGGCAGTATTCACCACAATGGCGATGATAACGGCGATTCCCTCAATCCATTGCTGAAATGCGAAAGAAAGGATAGCTGCAACCGCTAAAATTCCAATAATTAAGTTTTTGAACTGCTCAATAAAAATCTGCCAAACGCTCCGAGTTTTAGCCTGCTCCAAGCGGTTAGCACCATATTGTTCGCGTCGATGCTTTGCCTCTGACTCAGAAAGTCCTTGCTCGGCGGAGACATCCAGAGTGTTCAGGATTTCCTGTGAGGAAAGAGTCCAAGGTTTTTCGGGAAGCTCCGCCATGATTGCACCTGTCGTGATTCGCTCTTGCGCTCGTTCTTACCGCGTCGCGCAAAAACTACTATCAAGGAGAATTGCTGAATGAAGCATCTACACCAAGGCGGAATCTGCGGCAATTGAGCTTGAGAGTCAGTATTTGGGTCTTCAATTTCCCCAGAAACGAAATTCTAGCCCTTGTTTGATGAAATTCAGCAAAACCACACAAAATAAATCACCTCAACTACTAGAGTTGAGGTGTCCTCACAGTCTTACGAGTTAGCAAAGGTTTCTTTGTCTCACGCGACTCTATCTTGGCAAGACTTTGAACTGAAGGGCATCCGCTAAATCTACTAAAAGACGTAGGTTTTTAGGCTTAGGTCAAAATGCTTAAACAATTATTTTTCAAAAGCAGAAATCTGAGCAATAGGTAAGCTGCCGTCCGAATAACCTTGTATACCCTGAACGGACGAGATATTTATTAAACAAGAGTTTCCGTGTTTTGCTTGTGTAATCTTGAAGGGTTGTTAGTTGATATAGAGACAAACGGGAATAGGGGGAAACTTTGTTGTTGCCCCTCCCTCATGTTAAGGCTCAAGTTTGAAATGGAGATAAATTCTCTCAAATCACCCAATTGGATGAGCCTATAGAATGAAGTGCCAGCTTTGTAGCAAATCATATTTTAAATAATAGCTTGAGGAACAGAAAAAACTTAAAATCTAGTAATAATTCAGGGTGCGAGGAGAATCAGTATGCAAAAATCTAATATTAAGTTAGCTAATAAATTGTATTTACTTGCTTATGCGGCAATCATAACGATTAGTCTTTTAGAAAATATTCGGGCTTCTACGGCAAACCCTTTAATCTTACAACCTCAAATTAGCGAAAGATATATTTCCCAAAACAATATTGTTTCAGATCCAGTAAACATCGAGACAATTTACGTGTCTCAGGAAGGAACAAACTTGGGATGGGTAGTACGAGTAAATGATGCGGTGATAGCGATTGATGCCAGTGGTAGCCTGATCACAATATTGAGCGGAGGCACTGAGCACGGCAATACTGTTGAACATTACACCAATGGCGCTGAGCAAGGTAAGCTTAAGCGGATTGGTAATACCTATATTCAGTACTATACTAATGGGATTGATACAGGTAAAATTCGCTCTATTGGCAATCTCTATTTTCAGTACTACAACACCAATGGTGTGGAAAGGGGAAGAATTCAATACTTAGGAAATCTCTATTTTCAATACTTTGATGCTGGTATCTATGGTGTAAGAGTTCGCTCCATTGGTGATGTTAACTTTACTTACAACACGATGGTGGCAATCCAAAGCATTAATGGAAATCAACCAGGCGTGAGTATTAAAATGACCTCTATCGAGGAATGGAGAGCAACTATGGGACTTGCTTCTGAACCCTCAACAAGCCAGTTGCAACCAATTTTTCCCTAATTGTCCCACAATTGCTAGCTCATCATCAGGAGGCGTCAGTTAGGGAATGCACTCTATGCGATCGCATTTGCTACCGCGTGACTCAGACTTACCTGATGCTACTGGCAGGAGCGATCGCAAAATGATTAATTCTCGTTCAACTTAACTCCCTATCCCTAAAAAATTGCTGAGTCATGCGTTCGTAATGCTGGCAGAGATTCTCCAGTTGCAGAATATAGTCAACAATTGGACTTTTAAAAGGAGGCTTAATACAAGTCCCTACGTAAGCATAGGCTGTTGCATCTAAAGTTGTGGGCTGATCTCCCATAAAAAATGGTTTGTCAGCTAGAAAATCTGAGAGGGCTTGGAAATCAGCAGTGGTAATTTGGTAAACTTCCTCGCTGCTATGACGCCCCATACCCTGACTGTACATCTGAGCGTGAATCGTTTTGCTTAACTCTTCGACGATGAGTTCACATTGTTCTGCTGGAACGGAAGTTCCCAGCATACTCGCTAAAACTTGACGATAAAGTTGCCAGTTTTCTTCTATGTTGTAGCGAATGTAAACCAGCCCCCAGTACGTATTTTCTTTCAGCATCCGGCGAAAAGCTAAGGAGATGGCTCGCTCAGTTGTTGTTAGGCTTTTATCCAGATCGATCCCTTCTTTTTCCTTCAACATTTCGATGATTAAGGTGGAATCACCGATATACTTTCCTTGGTATTCAATGAAGGGAATCTTGCCCTTGGGGGCTAAGGAGAAATCGATTGCTGTATCGATTTTGTAGGGAAGTTTTGCCATGCGAAGCCAGGTTTCGAGCTTCATACAGGCAGGGCTAATGCTGGGTAAACCCCACAGAGGTGGCGTAGTGTATAAGGTAATCATCAGAACTTATCGTACTCAGTGTATTTAGAGAATATAGGGGAGTTGAGGCATTGAGTTGGAATAATTGGTTTTTTTAACGCAGACAGTCGCAAAGGAGAGCAGAGTTTTTGGAGCAAAATTTTAGGTCAAAGGTCTACCACAGGCACTAGGATGAAGGGTTGAGTAGTCCCTAGTTCTAAAGGTTGCCGGGACTCTAATAGAGTTGAAATTCTCACTCAATATCCATCCCTTTTGCCCGTTGCCTGTTTCCTCGTGAGCGGCTAGTACAGCGCGGCAAACATCACCCACCAGTCCAAAAAGGTTAAAAAGCTTAGTGTACAAGCGTTCTTCCCTTCTGCCTTCTGCCTTTTTTCTTCTGCCTTCTTGCACTAGTGAAGCGGTATTGTCAAAGTACCCCTCAAACAATGCTAGAAGAGCTTGTGTCTGAGCAAAGGCTGCTTCGATTTGGGGCGAGTGAACTTCATCCGATCGCTCAGTGTCCGGTTCATGGTCGATAATCTGATCGAACAGCATGATGCAATCTTGGCGATACTTGCGGGTATGTAGAATGTGGCAGTGCCAAACACAGTCGATTTCCTGCGTTGGCACCAGCAAGATTTGCGGATATAGGTAACTGATGAACAAAAACGTTTTATAGCGGTTTATTGCCTGGAAGGTTTGCTGTGTAGTCCAGCAATAACCGTTTTTGGGATTGATCAGGTAGGCTCCAATGGGAGATAAATCTAGTGCTTTTAACTGCTCTAGGCAGACTAATGCTTGTGCAGACAAGGCTTTTTTGACAAATAACATCCGTTGTACTCCTGTTGACTATTGAACTGAGTAGAGGAAAAGAGAGTCAATTAATGCCAGAATTGGCTTTCCTGCCGATTGTCTGAGTCGTTTGCTATGGACGTTCAGAAGATAGGTTGGGACAAACAGGCGAGGCGTTGTGCTCTACGGTTTAACTATCGCCAGTGGTTGGGGTGATGAGGGATGCTGTGTAGCCAACACTCACAAGTGCGGATTTCTGGTTAGCATCGATTCACATCTGTGAATCGGATACACGAATGAACTACTGGAGCCGCTTATAGATTAGGAATAGAAAGTGAGGCGAGTGAAGATTAGATCGGAAGGGATAATATCCCTGACTAAGGTGCCCTTCTTCATCAGGAGTCAGTAACTCATTATGGATCAAGCGGAATTTACGAAAGCTTATGCAAGACTCACCTCTCGGCAAGAAGAGGTGTTACTCAATGTTTTAGCGGGTAAAAAAGATGCAGAAATTGCTTTAGAGCTGCACATTACCAAAGATACCGTGAGGAAACACATCGAGAACATATGCAAGGAATTTGAGCTATCGAGTCAAGATGATTCTGGCTCTTCGCACCGTCCCGATTTATTTGCCCTTTTTGCACGGTATAGACCTGATTTATTTTCTAAGGGGAATCTTCTGAGTCCAAATAACACCAAAATTCTGCTGAGTTATTATCGAAGTACTGACCCCGATAAAAGTTTTGCTCTTGAGTTAGAAGCCGCTTTAAAAGCATCGGGTTATGATGTGTTCAAAGCGGATAGCAGCCTCCGTATGGCAAAAGATGGGTTACTACAAATTGGAACCCAATTGAATCAATGCGATCGCATTCTCTTGCTGTTGTCCACTTTTGCAGCGGCAAGTGAAATGGCAACTGAAGAGGTGAGGATGGCAAAGGCGTTGCGTGATCAACGCTCAGATGGGAAGCCTGAAATTATACCCATTCGCGTGAATTGCCCGCTTAACCTACTCAACCATGACTTGCGGGGTTATCTGCGCGGGCTACCTCAGTATGAATGGCGATCGCATAATGATACTCCGAAAATTGTGCAAGCGGTATTGGAGTCATTCACATCCGGGCAATCTAGCGCTGGAGTCACTAATACAGAAGGAGCCGGAGGCAATTCTCGCTTCCCAACCCCCTATTCCCTAACTCCCAATCACCCACCCCAACCCGTAGCCGAGCCAGAGTTACCTAGAGGACAGGTAGAATTAGCATCTGCTTTTTATGTAGAACGCCCTGGTATTGATTATCGCTGTTACGAGGCGATCGCAAAACCCGGTGCCCTTATCCGCATCAAAGCCCCTCGCCAGATGGGGAAAACTTCGTTAATGGCGCGAATTCTCCATCGCTCAAGTCTTCTGGGCTACCGCACTGTCCCTTTAAGCTTCCAATTAGCGGATAGTAACGTCTTCACGGAACTCGATCAGTTCTTACGCTGGTTTTGTGCCGTCGTTGCTATGGAACTCCAGTTACCCGATCGCTTAACGGATTATTGGAGTGGAATTTTTGGCAGCAAGGTTAGCTGTAAGTCCTACTTTGAGCGTTATTTACTGGCAAATGTTACTGAACCTTTGGTTTTAGGCCTGGATGAAGTAGATCGAGTGCTACAGTACCCCGAACTCGCGGCTGATTTTTTTGGCTTATTACGCGCATGGCATGAAGACGCGAAGAATCGGGAGATTTGGCGGCAACTCCGGTTAGTGGTGGTTCACTCTACAGAAGTTTACGTGCCGATGGATATCAATCAGTCCCCTTTTAATGTAGGGCTACCAATTGAGTTACCCGAATTTAAGCCAGAACAAGTGCAAGATTTAGCCCATCGACATGGACTTGCTTGGGGAACTGAGGAAGTTGAACAACTGATCACGATGGTGGGAGGGCATCCCTATCTCGTGCGTGTTGCCCTCTACTATATTGCCCGACAAGAAATGACTCTCTCTGAACTGGTAGACACAGCCCCCACAGATGCTGGACTCTACAGCGACCATTTAAGGCGACATCTCTTGAATTTATCACATCATCCTGAATTAGCTGCTGCTTTGAACAAAGTAGTTATAGCAGATACTCCGGTTCAGCTAGAATCCATGCATGGATTTAAGTTACACAGCATGGGACTCGTACATTTGCAGGGAAATGATGTAACACCTCGATGCAATTTGTACCGCGAATATTTCCGGGTTCGTCTGGCACCATCACTCTAATTTGGTCAATAGGAATCGTTGGATGAACACCAAACTTTGCTCGATGTATGACTATCAAGTGGGGGGAAGCTTACCCCCAAATGCCCCTACCTACGTTACCCGGCAAGCTGATTCTGAGTTTTATGAGGGTTTGAAGGCAGGAGAATTTTGTTATGTTCTTAATTCGCGGCAGACGGGCAAATCTTCACTGAAAATACGCGCCATGAAACAGTTGCAACAGTTGGGAGTTGCTTGTGCCACGATTGATATTACAGCAATTGGCACTAAGGATATTACCCCAGAGCAATGGTACGCTGGGGTGATTGATAGTATTGTTAGCAGTTTGGAGCTATTTGAGCAGTTTGATTTAGAAGAATGGTGGATGACTTATAGCCACCTGTCTAATATTAGACGATTTAGTAAATTTATTGAAGAAGTTCTACTTAAATTAGTATCTAAAAATATTGTTATTTTTATTGATGAAATCGATAATATCCTCCGACTAAATTTCAATATTGATGATTTTTTTGCCTTCATTCGCCAATGCTATAACAGTCGGGCAGATAATCCCGATTACAACCGATTAACCTTTGCTTTGATTGGAGTAGCAGCGCCTTCAGATTTAATTCAAGACAAACGGTGTACACCTTTTAATATTGGTCGCGCTATTGAATTAAGAGGCTTTCAGTTACAAGAAATTCAACCTTTGGCTTTGGGACTTGCCAACCGAAGCAATAATCCCCAAGCTCTACTGCAAGCTGTGTTGGATTGGACGGGGGGACAGCCATTTCTGACGCAAAAACTTTGCCAAATTATCTGTACAACCGACGTTGGGATGGCAGCCGACAGTGAGCAAGAGCGGGTTGAGCGATTAGTGCGATCGCGGATTATTGAAAATTGGGAAGCGCAGGATGAGCCGGAGCATCTGAAAACGATACGCGATCGCATTCTGTTCAACGAGAAACGTACTATCTATCTATTGGGACTCTATCAGCAAATTTTGCGGCAGGGGCAAATTGCTGCGAATGACACTCCAGAACAAATCGATCTGCGGTTATCGGGATTGGTGATTCAGCAAGATGGCATATTAAAGGTGAATAACCGCATTTACCAGTTAGTTTTTAATCTTGATTGGGTTAATGAATGCCTGCTTTTACTGGCTTCCTAACTCCTCGCTTAAGCTCGTGCGATCGCATTTTCCCGTGTAAAGTCTTTAGACTAAGTATGTACAGCATCCAAACTTACTTGTAGCAGTCAAAGAGTTTCGCAAACAACTTCGAGATTAAAATGAAAGCGAGAGTTGGCTTGGGAAACCTGAGATGGAAGCACCTGCAACGGCAACAATTGAGGATTTGTACCATGTGCCTGAAAATGGCAAAGCGGAGATTGTGCATGGAGAAATCGTCTTGATGCCACCAACTGGAGATGAGCCTGGGTATGCAGGTGATGAAGTTTTTGTATCATTGCGCGAGTACAGTAAGCGTACTCAGAGGGGTCGAGCAGTTGGTGATAATAAGGGTTTCCGAGTGAACTTGCCCCATCGCCAATCGTTTAGTCCGGATGCCGCATTCTATACAGGCCCACGCACGGGAATGAAGTTTTTTGAGGGTGCGCCTCTGTTTGCGGTGGAAGTGAGGAGTGAGGGAGATTACGGACTGAAAGCGGAGAAGGAGATGGCGGCTAAACGCGCTGACTACTTTGCTGCTGGAACTTTGGTGGTTTGGGATGTGGATTTGTTGAGTGAGAATGTGGTGCGGGTGTATCGTGCTAGCAATCCGGAGAATCCAACAATATACCGACGGGGTGAGATGGCTGAAGCTGAACCAGCCGTACCGGGATGGACAATGCCTGTGGATGATTTGTTTGAGGAATAGCCCTGCACTTTAGCTGATGGCATGAGTATTGTCTAAGTCAGAATCTTGGGATTTGCGATCGCACTTTTCCTTATAAAGCCTGTGGGCGATTTTCTCAGGGATAAGCCGCTTCACCCAATTTCCCCTCGCCTACTCTCTGGATAGCATAATAGTTGAAGTCCTTTTCAGGGCAAGCAGACAAATGCTAGTAGAACTGATCCAAGACTTAGAGCAGGAAACGCGGGACAATCTTGAAAGAGAGGAGCGGTTTATCACCAGCGAAGTAAGCTGGCAGCAGTACGAAGCGCTATTAGTCAAACTGGAAGACAACTCCTACTATCGCGTCACCTATCTCGATGGAGTCTTAGAAATCTTGTCACCCAGTCGCCGTCACGAAAGAGCAAAGAAACGTATCGCGACTTTGTTGGAAGTTTATTTTGAAGAAACCGATACTGAATATTTTCCACTGGGTTCCACAACTTTACGCAGACAAGAACGGCGAGGTGGTACGGAACCCGATGAAAGTTACTGCCTTGGCACAGAAAAAGAGTTTCCTGATTTGGCTGTAGAAGTCGTTTTTACGAGTGGCGGGGTGGATAAATTAGCTGTTTACAAGCGGCTAGGCGTGATAGAGGTTTGGTTTTGGGACAAGGCTCAATTTTCCTTGTATCACTTGCGTGGAGATAACTATGAACTTATTTCTAAGAGCGAGTTACTTCCCAATTTGGATTTAGCGCTGTTGGCTGAGTATGTACAGCATCCCAATCCGCTTTTAGCAGTCAAACAGTTTCGCCAAAAACTTCGGGAGTAAATTAGTTTTGTTTTGAAGGAAATTAAGGCGATCGCACTTTCGAGTCAAGCTTATAGGCAATTCCCTACACTTCGATTTCTGCTCCACAGTATGAGATAGCTTTCGAGTTAGCTCTTACGGAGCCGTTCCACAAACGTTTGCGATCACAACGCCTAACGCTTCACGATACTTTCCATCCTAACCCTACAATCGTAGAAGGCGTTGGTGCATCTTCTCTGAAAGCAAGATTCTAGAATACCTCAATCTACTATTCATCTTAAGGAATTCATGATATGAGATCTTACAGTCAACTAGCAGATCTTGAAATTCTTCTGTTAAATATCCCTGATGAATATATTAGGGCTTATGCAGGAGAAGCTGTCGCTTCATATTCAGCAGGAGCTTACCGCTCTGCAATTGTTTCCATTTGGATAGCGGTAGTGTACGACTTATATCAAAAATTTCGTGAACTTAATGAAGTCTTTAATGATGCTGCTGCAAAGCAGTGTCTAGAAGAAATCGAAAAAATTCGGAATAGTCCCGAGAAGAAAACTGTAGCAGCCTGGGAAAGAACTATCCTAGATAAAGCATTCAATGAGGTTAAAATGCTGACTTCAACCGATTATGATCATCTAAATAGAATTCAACAAGATCGACATCGTTGCGCTCATCCGGCTTTAGATTCTGAAGGGTTACTATTTCAACCCTCGCCTGAACTGGCACGTACTCACATCAGAACAGCTATTGAAGTATTACTTAGCCAACCTCCAGTTATCGGAAAAGCTGCGGCTGATGCATTAACTCGTGATGTTGAAGGAAGATATTTTGCAGATGATTTAGAAGGAGTTAAAAAAGCTTTAATGGGGCGTCACATACCTGCATCCGAAAAATATAGGCTAAATTTATTTAAATTAACGCTTAAAAAGATTTTATATCTGCCTCCTGATGATCGTCAAATCATTAATAGATACCTTTTGGTATTTAACTGTTTCTTGAAGGAATATAGAGAAGAATTTGAGTCGCTTGATAAAGCTATTATAGAAAAAATAATTGAAAAGACTAAAGAGGATAGATTTTCTTTTTTACTGAAATTAATTTATCTAGAAGAAAATTTATGGTTTCAAGCATCAGATCTAATCAAAGAAAAATTAAAATTTTTTATTAGGGAAGAAGCAAATATAGCAGAAAAATTATATGTATTTCATTTGTTCCCAGAAATTAAATATGATTTGGTATTAACTTATAAGAATTTAGGGTGGAATGAAAAAAATAAATTTGTCGAGACATTAAAAAGCTTTTTGCCTATTGAAAAAAATACAAAAATCATTGAAACTATAGTACGCGAAAGTATTGATATATTTACTAGTTCATATTCTTTTGCAACTGGACGCAGTAACGCTATAGAGTATCTACGACCGATAATTCCTCTTCTAAAATCTGAAGATATTGAATATCTTATTGAAAGAATATTTATCAAACAACAAAACAACGATCAACTTATAGACTGTGCTTTCATTATGGAAGAAGTATTTAATAGTACAATTCAAAAGTTTCCTAGCACATTACCTTCCTGGAAAAAATTTGTCGAACAAAAAAAGAAGGTGTGGCAAAATATGAGTACTCTTGAAAATTTAATGGAACTTTAAAAAATTGGATAAAGAAGGAGTTCGCCACTGCTTGGACTCTTATGATTGCACTTTCTTGCATTACCCATCCGACTCCGGCA
Source organism: uncultured bacterium (assembly GCA_966675205.1). Lineage (GTDB taxonomy): Bacteria > Cyanobacteriota > Cyanobacteriia > Cyanobacteriales > Coleofasciculaceae > JBFLZA01. Next base: position 216 of record CBKWLJ010000261.1, on the reverse strand, counting down.
ACTCCCCAAAGCGATCGCGGTACTGCTTCAGTAACTTCTCCATCTCTTTAACTCGCTGCTCTGCTTGTTGTGCTCTTTGCTTTTCCTGTTCTAAAAGCTGACAAATCTCAATATAAGAATGGAACTTGCTTCCATCCGGACGATAAATCTGTAACTCCTCGCCAGATAAATCAAACCGGATACCCAACCGAGGACTAAACCATCCATTCATCTGCT
>CBKWLJ010000260.1:0-12941 GCA_966675205.1 uncultured bacterium | reverse complement strand
AGCTTTCAAACTATTGTTTTGTCTAGGTTCGGGCGCAGTGAGGGGCGTGGTGCCGCTCTCAAGCGCATTTACCAATGTAGCCCATCTACCCCAACCTGTCAACTCCTATCTCCAATTTTTTTGGCTCACTCGGAATAGTTGGAAGCTGTCTCTCATATATAACAGACACAACACCTATAACAGACACAACACCGCTCTCAACTTTTCCGAGATTAACATGGTAAAAGTAGAGACTTGCTCAACAGTACATATAGCCACAACGGTTTTTGAGAGCTTTTACCTCCTGCTATGAACTCCATAATTGAACAGCTTAAAACTAAATTTACTCAGGCTTTAACTGCCGCCTTCGGTTTAGATATGGCAGGGGTAGATCCCATGGTAGTACCCACCAGTAATCCTAAATTTGGTGATTATCAGTCGAATGTTTCCCTATCGCTAGCTAAGCCGTTGGGACAGCCGCCACGAGCGATCGCAGAAACTATCGTTAAATATCTCAACGTTGCTGAAATCTGTCAGCAACCGACAATTGCGGGCCCAGGTTTTATTAATCTCACTCTGAAACCTGAATATTTGGAAGCACAGTTGAATGCCATTCAGGCAGATCCACGTTTGGGCGTGGCACCAGCTAAGCAAGCGCAACGGGTGATTGTAGATTTTTCCAGCCCTAATATTGCCAAAGAAATGCATGTGGGTCATTTGCGATCCACAATTATTGGGGACTGCATTGCCCGCATTTTAGAATTTTGGGGTCACGATGTCCTACGGCTGAATCATGTAGGCGACTGGGGAACTCAATTTGGAATGTTGATTACCTACTTACGGGAAGCTTACCCAGCCGCTCTTACTACTGCCGATGCCCTAGATTTAGGTGATTTGGTTAGCTTTTATCGGCAAGCGAAACAGCGGTTTGATACCGATGGAGAGTTTCGCGAGACATCTAGGCAGGAGGTTGTCAAACTGCAAGCGGGTGCTGAGGATAGCCGTCGTGCTTGGCAACTGCTTTGCCAACAATCCCGGCGAGAGTTTCAAACCATTTATGACTGGCTCAATATTGATTTAACTGAACGAGGGGAATCTTTTTATAATCCTTTGTTGCTAGATGTAGTGAAAGACCTCGACGAACTAGGTTTACTCAAGGAAGATGAGGGAGCCAAGTGTGTATTTTTAGAAGGGTTCACTAATAAGGAGGGGAAACCTCTGCCATTGATCGTGCAAAAGTCGGATGGTGGTTATAACTACGCGACAACTGACTTGGCGGCGCTACGTTATCGAATTCAGCAGGATAGAGCAGAGCGGATTATCTATGTCACAGATGCTGGGCAAGCCAATCACTTTACTCAAGTGTTTCAGGTAGCGCGACGGGCAGGTTGGCTTACTGCTGATGTTGAAGTAGTTCATGTCCCGTTTGGTTTAGTGCTAGGAGAAGATGGTAAGAAGCTAAAAACTCGCTCTGGGGAAACTGTGCGACTACGTGATTTACTCGATGAAGCGGTCGCACATTCCCGTGCTGACTTAGAAGCCAGACTCACAGCAGAAAAGCGAGAGGAAACCGAGGAATTCAAAGCCCACGTTGCTCAAGTAGTCGGTATCAGTGCCGTTAAATACGCTGACTTGAGCCAAAACCGCAACAGTAACTATGTTTTCAGCTTTGACAAAATGCTATCCCTCCAAGGGAATACAGCACCTTATATGCTTTATGCCTATGCTCGAGTTCAAAGTATTAGCCGCAAAGGTGATATTGATTTGAAAAACTTAGCAGATACCAAAATACTGCTAGAACAAGATGAGGAATTGGTTTTAGGGAAACATCTGTTGCAACTCAGTGAAGTTCTCAAGGCTGTGGAAGAAGATTTACTACCTAATCGCCTTTGTGACTATTTATATGAACTGAGCAGAAAGTTCAATCAATTCTATGAGCAGTGGACTGTACTTCAGGCTGAGGAGCCTCAACGTTCATCACGATTAATGTTATGCAATCTCACCGCTCAAACGCTGAAGCTTGGATTATCCTTACTAGGAATTTCAGTGCTAGAGCGGATGTAGTAAAGAAGGAGCGTATCATTGTTACTACTCAGTACTTAATTAGTTACTTGACTTGGCAAGATGAGGTGGAAAACAATTGAGCGCTGCCGCTACTTAACTACTCACCCTTTTACCATAAATCTGTTAACTTTCATCAGACATCAGACAAAGTACAATCCCACGTAGATGAAAGCGTGGGATGATTTTTCTTAATGTTAAGCCATAACCACTTGTTGGCATCAGTATGGGCATCTATTGATTGTCAGTGGAGTTATCGGCATCCAGAAGTTTATTTATTTAGAAAATATGGAAAGAAGCATGAATATCGAACATCTCAAAAGCCAATTTATTGAAATTGATTATATGTTTTTAATAAAATTTATACTATTGAATAAGATTAATTTTTATAAAATGAATGACGGCTTATGAAGCAGGTAAAATTCTCTTCATTTTTATGTTTTTTGTCTGCTTTGTTGATGGGTTTTATTTATTTATTTTAAAGCTTTTTATTTCATTGAAATAGACCAATGCCAAGAATTAGCTTGGGAATTTGATGGCTTTAATCATGAAAAACATTCATGATTCATTTTGAGAAACCTTATAGTATTATTGTACTGTCAAATATAAAATTATTGAAGAATAATTTTAATGAAATTTTTATTTATTGAAGGAATAAAAAACTAAAGCGGAGACAGGGTCTATGACTAGCTCTTTTTTTCAAAAGCCATCAAGTTGCTTCACTGGAGCAATGTTTATCCTTCTAGCAGCATCAGCTCTCCCTTCTCAAGCCACTACTCTCACCCAATTTTCAACCGATGGAAGCATGATGAGTGGAATGCGGATAACGGCTAGCTTCTTGGATGGTACTTCCCAGAGCGTGTTTTGGGGCGCTACAGGCTCAGAATCGGGAGGAGCGTTTGGTAATGGCTGGTCTTTAACGCAATCGGGTAATACTTATCCACAATCACTGAATTCCTTAGCAGATTACGCTTGGACATTGACTAATTCTGGTCAAAGCATTACCTCTTTAGTAATTGATGCAATTCCTGGGAATACTGTTTTTGATAATATTTTCGCCCCTGCTGTAGTTACACCTGGCTCAGCTGAAGGATGGTATTTTCAACCCATCTCTGGGGTAGCTCCTACATCTCATGCTTACTCTGACCCCATCGATATTTCGGCTGGAGACCTCTTTGGCAAACTTTCACTGTATTGGCCTGGCGGATTTACTGGGGTAATGCAATTCATTGCTGATACTGATAGTGGTACGACTGATGACCCTGTTAAACCGAGAGATCCAGTAGCCAGTAATACTCCACCCGCTGCATATTTTTCAGCACCCACCATTTATGAGGGTCAATCGGCTTCTACTGTTGCTTATGCGACCGATCCTGGTGAAGAAGCAATCACTTTTCTTCTCAATGGAGGTAATCTTGGTACTGACTATACTCGTTCAGGTCTGCGTCAGGCTGCTATTAATTTCGGATACTTTGCCGATAACGGCGATCATGTTTATACCGTTCAAGCAAGAGACGAAAACGGTAATTACAGTGCCCCAGTCACCAGTGTTCTGCAAGTCTTAAACCTTCCTCCCACCATTACCGCTCTTGACATTCCTGTAATCTACGAAGGTCAATCGGCATCAGCTTATATCAGTGCGATCGATCCGGGAGCTGATGCCATTAACTTCTACCTCAACGGTAATTATGTCGGCACTGATTACAATACATTAGGAACCCGTGCCATCACTACTAACTTGGGTTACTTTGCCGATAATACCTACATTCCCTATACAGCTTACGCTCAAGATAAAGATGCGGCTTGGAGTACTCCTGTTTCCAACGGACTAACTGTTTTAAATGTGGCTCCAACTTTGACGAGTTTCGACCTTTCGCAAAGCATTATTTATGAAGGTCAATCGGTATCAGCGTTTTTAACTGCAACTGATCCAGGAGCCGATGGACAGACATTTTTTATCAACGGCATCAATGTGGGCACTGATTTGCAAACGTCAGGAACTCGTTCAGTAGCAACGAACCTGGGTATCTTTTCCACACCAGGGACTTACACGTTTACAGGACAAACCCAAGATAAAGATACCGCATTGAGTAATGTTATTACCAGGACGCTGCAAGTTTTAAATATCGGGCCAACAATTACTCAGATCACGCAAAATGTGATTAACAAAACCAACGAACTTTTTGATTTTGTTGTTACAGCGATCGACCCAGGTAAGAAGAGTGATGAACTTACCTATGAATGGGATTTTGATGGAGACGGCGTTTTTGATGACTTCGTGGGGGCTACAGGTCAGTGGTCTTTTGCTGAAGAAGGCACTTATCAAGTGGCAGTACGTGTCTCAGATGGGAATGGTGGTTATGCTTATGGTTCTTTTTCCGTTGATAGCGTTGATACCGTGGAATCTGTTCCCGAGCCCGCTTCGACACTAGGAGTTTTAGTGTTCGGTGCTGGAGGAGCGGCTGCTTTATGGAAGCGGAAACAGCAAAAACGAGGAAAGGATGATCAGAGTGAGGCATAACTATTACAGCAGCATCCCTGAAAAGCCTTACTGCGCTGTTAGTGACTGCTTTTGGATGCCCCTCTGTCCATTTATTATTAAAACCCTGTGCCTTGGGGATCGATTCCCACTACCTTTCGCAGATTCAGCATCCTTTCAGTGGTAATCTTTAAAAAGACGTTTCTAAATGTAAAGACCGTTTTTCAGAATCGGAAAAGGTAGCTTCACTATCATAGGCGCAGCATGGTCACCACCACAGAACAGAAAAATATTGGCCGTATTACCCAAATCATCGGTCCCGTTGTTGATGTTGAGTTTACAAGCGGCAAAATGCCGCAGATTTACAATGCCTTGAAAATCGAAGGCAAGAACGGAGCTGGACAAGATGTGTCCGTTACCTGCGAAGTGCAGCAGCTTCTTGGTGATAACCAGGTCCGTGCCGTTTCCATGAGTTCTACGGACGGATTGGTGCGTGGCATGGAAGTGGTAGACACCGGTGCCCCCATTAGCGTACCTGTAGGCAAGCCTACTTTGGGTCGGATTTTCAACGTACTGGGTGAACCTGTAGATAACAGGGGCCCTGTTAGTACAGAGGAAACCTTCCCCATTCACCGCCCTGCTCCCAAACTGACTGAACTGGAAACCAAGCCTTCCGTCTTTGAAACTGGGATTAAGGTGATTGACCTGCTCACTCCTTATCGACGCGGTGGCAAAATTGGTCTTTTTGGCGGTGCGGGCGTCGGCAAGACCGTGATCATGATGGAGCTGATCAACAACATCGCTACACAGCACGGTGGAGTATCCGTGTTCGGGGGTGTGGGTGAGCGCACCCGTGAGGGCAATGACCTCTACAACGAAATGATCGAGTCAGGGGTTATTAATCAAGACAACCTCAACGAATCGAAGATCGCCTTAGTCTATGGTCAGATGAACGAGCCCCCCGGAGCCAGAATGCGGGTGGGTCTTGCTGCTCTGACGATGGCTGAGTACTTCCGGGATGTGAACAAGCAGGACGTGCTTCTGTTCATCGACAACATCTTCCGGTTTGTGCAAGCGGGTTCGGAAGTATCCGCGCTACTCGGTCGGATGCCTTCGGCGGTAGGATATCAGCCGACGTTGGGTACCGACATGGGAGATTTGCAAGAGCGCATTACCTCCACCACAGAAGGCTCCATTACTTCAATTCAAGCGGTTTATGTGCCTGCTGACGACTTAACTGACCCTGCACCGGCTACCACCTTCGCTCACTTGGACGGAACAACGGTGTTATCTCGGGGCTTGGCGGCTAAGGGAATTTACCCGGCTGTAGATCCACTGGGTTCGACTTCGACCATGCTGCAACCCGGTATCGTTGGTGAAGAGCATTACGGCATCGCTCGCTCCGTCCAGGCTACGCTTCAGCGCTACAAGGAACTCCAAGACATCATTGCGATTTTGGGCTTGGATGAATTGTCTGAAGATGACCGTCTGACGGTGGCTCGTGCTCGGAAAATTGAGCGCTTTTTGTCTCAACCTTTCTTTGTCGCAGAAGTCTTCACCGGTTCTCCGGGTAAGTATGTAGCTTTGGACGACACCATTAAGGGATTCAAGAAGATTCTCTCTGGTGAGCTGGACGATCTGCCAGAACAGGCGTTCTACATGGTTGGCAATATTGATGAAGCGATCGCCAAAGGCGAGAAACTCAAGTCAGCCGCTTAATAATTTTGCAGTAGGGTGGGTTTTCTTGCCCACCCTAGTGATCACTAATAATCTAACAACTAGCAACTAACAGATGGCTTTAACGGTTCGTGTCATTGCTCCCGACAAAACAGTTTGGGATTCTGAGGCTCAGGAAGTAATTCTGCCGAGCACTACCGGTCAGCTGGGTATATTAAGTGGTCATGCTCCCTTGCTAACCGCTTTAGATATTGGCGTCATGCGAGTCCGTCCTAGCAAAGACTGGGTACCTATTGTGTTAATGGGTGGCTTTGCAGAAGTCGAAAACGATGAAGTGACGATTCTCGTGAATGGCGCTGAACGCGGAGAATCGATTGACAAACAACAGGCGAGTGAAGCTTTTACCCAAGCTCAAAACCGTTTCGATCAAGTCCAGAATAGCGAAAATCGCCAGGAAAAAATCCAGGCGACTCAAGCCTTGAAAAAGGCACGCGCTCGCTACCAAGCTTCTGGTGGTATGGTTTAAAATTCCATAAAAACAAACAAAAAGGCAAAAGATTAAGAAACTAATCCCTCATCTTTTGCCTTTTGCCTTAAACCTTTGAACTGAATTAAGCGCTTCCAGTAAACGTCACTTCGGGAAACTTTGCCTGAGCTTCCGACATAGGGCGACGCCTGCCTTCTTCCTGCCAGTAGTTGATCACTTCAGTTGCTTTGTTGAGCAACTCAATGCGATCGCTCTCGGAAATCCAGTGCTTCTTCTCCAACTCATCTTTGAGCTGTTCCCAGGCATCATTCCGCGGCCAGAAAAAGTACGAGGTTAGAGGGCTAGTGCCTTTGCCTACAACTTGATCGACGGCTATGGCGACGTTCTCCTCCAACCAGAGAACTTTTAATATAAATTTTGACAATCGCACCTCCAGCGACACATCAGGCATTTTGCAACAATTGTACAATTTTTAATTCTAACCTACAGGGAAGGTATCTGACATAACTATTTGTCGCTGAGACCCGGTTAAGGCCAAAAATCTGAGGTTAGGGGTGGGAAAAGCAAAAAGAAGTAGATAACAGCCTCACAAAACTATTAAACAGATATTTTTGAATTTTGAATGGGTGAATTGAACTTGACTAAACCCCAAGCTAAAGCGAACGGAATTGCTATTGTTGTTTTCGACATTGATGGTGTCGTGCGCGATGTATCAGGATCTTATCGACGAGCGATAGCCGATACAGTGGAGCATTTTACAGGTAGTCTGTACCGACCTTCGGAAATTGATATAGACCAACTTAAATCAGAAGGGATTTGGAATAACGATTGGGAAGCGACACAAGAACTCATTTACCGATACTTTGAAACTCAAGGTCAGGCACGAACTCAAGTACATCTCAATGGTGACAATCTGATCAATTTTTTTCAGTCTCGCTACAGAGGACCTAACTCAGAACATTGGACGGGGTATATCTGTACCGAAGTTTTACTCATGTCGCCTAGCTATTTAGAAAATCTAACAGCAGTAGGTATTTCTTGGGGGTTTTTTAGCGGTGCACCTAGAGATGAAGCGCAATATGCACTATTAAAACGCCTTGGTCTTGATAACCCAGTACTCGTTGCGATGGAAGATGCTCCTGGGAAACCTGATCCTACGGGTTTATTGACAACGGTAAAGCAGCTAGAACACCAACATCAGCTTGCCGTGAACATACCCGTGATTTATGTAGGAGACACTGTTGCGGATATATATACACTGCAAAATGCAAGAACAATTCAACCCGAACGGCATTGGATTGCTGTAGGTGTTCTGCCGCCTCATGTTCAGGACAAGTTAGAACAGTGTGAGGCTTATGAGAATAAACTGATAGAAGCGGGTGCGGCTTTAGTGTTCAATAAAGTTGAACAGTTGACCTTTGAACAAATTCAGCAACTAGTACAAGAGCGCAGAAGATAGAAAGCTCCGAGGCTCCAAGAGAAGAAAATTTGTACAGTAAGCTTCTTAACCTTTTTGGACTGGGGGGTTATTTTCGCTGCACTACATTAGTGCAAGAAGGCTCCAAGGCTCCAAGGGATATTGCTTATACATTAAGCTTTTTAACCGTTTTTAACGGATGAGTTATTTCTGCCGCACTGCACTAGTCGAGTTAGGGTCAGCATCGGTACCCAACTTTAGTTTTTGTGGGTATTGTCTATCTTACAAATATGTATCGTCTACTACCTTGACCCATCCTTGCCGAACGGCATAAATCAGGCGAGGAATTAAATCTTCATCTTCTTGAGTGAAAGAGTGATCCAAAGGAGATGTCATCAATTCATACCAGTCACTGAAAGCAATCTGATGAGTATGAATGACTCTAGCAAACAACTCTGGAAGCCTAGAAGAGTTATTTGTGTTGACGCTGTATGTAAGTTCTCTTTGTTCAGTGACCATTGCCTCTGACCTGAATCTCAATATTGAACGAACATCTTTTTGGTTGGAAATTAGCAATCCCAGCCGCTTTAATCAAATTCTGGAGAAAAATGCCAAGCAGGATTTGATTATCTTGGGCAGAAGCCCGTTGTCTATCACTAACTGCTTTCCCCAGACACTTTTTACTTTATCTCTGCAAAAGTATCTTTGTTAATCTGTAGTGTTATCTGTCAAAAGATAGATATTTAAATTAGAAGAGACTGTTTACTCTAGCACAATACTCCAGTTTAGCATCGACTCGATTTCATTGGTAGATGTACGAGGTTAGGCAGCGATTATTAAAGTTTTATGAAAGCCTATTACTGCTTGAAATCTTATAATTCATAAGTTTATTTTATAGATTATGTCAATGTAGATTACTCTCAAGTGAAAATAGCCGAAATATTTTTTGAACCTTTTAAGAATTTTGTTCAATCGCTTCCATCTTTCTCTAGTTTTTAAGATTTTTCACTTCATAAGTATTTACAATAATAAGTCGTTACAGAACTCAAACAAGTAAAGAGTAGATGAAAGAGCCAGTAAATTACTGAAGCTGGGCTGATTCAGTTTTATGATTTTTGTAAATAGACTTAAGTTTTAATTCAAGGTTTTCAAAAATCTTGAAAGTAAATTCAAAAAACTTAAGCCGCTCTACATTGACGTTAGATTTGATGAGGATGGCTAAGTTGTGCGACGTTTATCTTTTAGAATCTGTCATCGCTGAGTTATTTGCTCAAGTGCTTGAAAAAGGGCAATTAAACCTAAAAGATCGCTATGTTTTAATGACAGTCTTGCTCAGCAATTCTCTGTGCCGAGAAGAAGAAATCTTAATTAATCGACTGTTACATGCGGTGCGACGAGGGCGATTGCAGGTTGTTGATGAGTTTTAAAAAAGCAGCTTTTATAAGCTATGGACTATTTTTACTTGAAAAAACTGGATTAAGCAAGTGCTGTGGTTAATCAAAATTCGGTCTATTTCAAGGTGAGAAACTTTTCTAGGGAAGCAACCATTATTGGTGGCCAGCGACGTGTCGTTTTGACCCACTCTAAATTTCGATACCGAGGATCTAATCCAACGACTGCAGCCCAATTGCTCTCGGCTTCACCTCGTTTTCCTTTTACCCACAATGCGGCTGTGAGTGCAGCCCGGATATCAGGAAATTGAGGGTATTTGCGGATAATATTTCGCATTTCGTGTATCGATTCTTCTTTTTCACCAATTTGATAGAGAGCAAGAGCGTAGTTAGCACGAGCAAAGGCAAAATTAGGCGCTAAATCAACTGCTTTCTTGTAGTTTGCGATCGCATCTTCCCATTTTCCTTGCCCAGCTTTGGCATTGCCTAAATTGTTGTATGCCATGGCATCTAGAGGGTCGAGTTCTAGGATGCGGTTATAATCTGCGATCGCTTTATCCCACTCTCCCAATCCTTCATACGCCGTGCCACGATTTAAATAAGGGTCAGTGGCATCGGGAGCTAACTCAATCGATTGATTAAAATCTGCGATCGCTTCTTGTAACTTATTCTGACTCACCCTAGAATTGCCCCGATTGCTCCAACCGACTGGATTATCCGGCAATAGCTCAATCAGTTGTGTCCAGTAGCCTTCAGCAGTGGGAAAATCACCGAGTTCTGTAGCGGAAAACGCTTTCTGCCTGAGATCGTTCAATTGCTGAATCTGGGATTCAGTGAAGTTAGAGGTATTTACCTCCTGTGCCATCAACGGTTCAATCGGGCAAAATACCAGTAGCACACAGATTACAGCCAGAATCCAGCGAATCATAGACGTTTTACCAACACAATTGCGCTTCTCGAAAGTGCTATTCACTCTTAGCAGTTTTATTGTTATATCAATTAATGCCTTACTTTGTTCTTAACTGTCATATCCCAAATGCTTGCGAGCCGCAGTTGTAGCAACACGACCACGATTAGTTCGGTGCAAGAAGCCAATTTGTAACAAGTAGGGTTCGTAGACTTCCTCAATGGTTTGAGCATCCTCTCCTGTGGCCGAGGCGACAGCCTCCAAACCGACTGGCCCACCGTTAAACTTGTCAATCATCGTAGTCAGCACTAATCGATCCGTCCAATCTAAGCCCATCGGGTCTACATTAAAGACTTGTAGAGCTTCTGAAGCAATATCTTTGTTAATCGACCCCATGTTCTTAACCTGAGCATAGTCTCGTACTCGCTTCAGGAGTCGGTTCGCGATGCGAGGGGTGCCACGAGAACGACGAGCAATTTCTTCGGCCCCATCAGGTTCCATCGGTACGTTGAGCAGCTCAGCCGTTCTTTCTACAATTAAACTGAGTTCATCAACTTCATAAAAGCGTAACCGTTGGATCAGACCAAAGCGATCGCGCAACGGTGAAGTCAGGGAACCCACCCGCGTCGTAGCCCCCACCAGGGTAAACTTGGGCAGTGGAATACTGCGAGTTCGAGCCGACTGACCCTTACCAATCGTAATATCTAATCGATAGTCTTCCATCGCCGGATACAGCAATTCCTCCGTCATCCGCGACATCCGATGGATTTCATCAATAAACAGAATATCCCCTGGCTTAAGATTGATCAAAATCCCCACAATATCGCGTGGACGCTCTAATGCAGGTGCGGCAGTAATTTTGCAATTGACCCCCATTTCCGTCGCCAAAATTAGCGACATGGTAGTCTTTCCTAATCCTGGTGGCCCATATAACAGTAAGTGATCCAACGCCTCGTTTCTGACTTTGGCCGCTTGAATGGCAATTTCCAAAACATTCTTCAATTCTTTTTGCCCAATATAATCAGCTAACCGTTGAGGTCGAATTCCTTCTTCTTGGCTTTCCGTTTCATCAGCCATTGCTGTTGCTAGCAAAAGGTCTGCCTCTTCTGACTGCTGCTTAGGGAACTTCTGACGGCGACCCTTTCCTTTAGATTTCTTATTGGATTGGGGTTGCCGATCTGGCTCTTGAAATTGTTGTTTGAAGGATGTAATCGCCATGATTAATTTTGGCTCAATTTTAGGATGACTTTTCTGTTAGTCTGGATTTTTAGCAAGAGGAATCAATTTATCTACATTTGCTCGGTTTTTCAATGATATTTATCTTTAATAATATCAACTACTGTTGTCTAGCGAAGTTACTCTGCTCCTCTCAAAAAATTGGGAATATCTAAATTTTAGAGAAACTTTCTGAAAGTTTGAAAACCTAGGTTCCATGAGTGATGGGAACGCTGGATTGTATTATAAACATTGGATGTGCCATGCTTTCTCAATGGGGTAAGCATACATCCTCCTTCTAAAACAGTACTGTCTCCCAGCAATCCAAGACGGCTCGTTGGAGAAGAATTTTAGATTGGGATAGAGAGCAAAATGCGATCGCACCATCCTCTGATTCCCAGAATGACTCAAGACTCAAGACTAAGGACACTCACAGAATGCTTGCTAAACGAATCTTACCGTGCTTGGATGTGAAAGCTGGCCGGGTGGTGAAGGGCGTCAACTTCGTTGATCTTAAAGATGCGGGCGATCCTGTGGAACTAGCCCAAGCTTATAATGATGCGGGCGCTGATGAATTGGTATTTCTGGATATCACTGCCACTCATGAAGACCGAGATATTATCGTCGATGTTGTTTATCGTACTGCTGAACAAGTCTTTATTCCGCTGACCGTAGGGGGCGGGATTCAATCCTTAGACATGATTAAATTATTGTTAAGGGCAGGTGCGGATAAAGTCAGTATTAATTCAGCAGCAGTTCGCAATCCAGACTTTATCAATCAAGCTAGCGATCGCTTTGGCAACCAGTGTATTGTGGTCGCTATTGATGCCCGACGCCGCCAAGATCCAAACAACCCCGGTTGGGATGTCTATGTCCGAGGGGGACGAGAAAATACAGGCATTGACGCTGTAAGTTGGGCAAAAGAAGTCGAGCAACGCGGCGCTGGCGAACTTTTGGTTACCAGCATGGATGCCGATGGAACCCAAGCAGGGTATGATTTAGAACTAACACGAATTCTTGCCGAACAAGTCCAAATCCCTGTAATTGCTTCTGGAGGGGCGGGTAACTGCACTCACATTTATGAAGCGCTTACCCAAGGCAAAGCTGAAGCTGCACTGCTGGCCTCTCTGCTACATTATGGACAACTGACCGTGTCCGAAATTAAAACCTATTTAACACAACGGCAAGTTCCTGTGCGGTTAACATCATAGTTACGGTAATACAGAGTTTATCTGACGCTCTCAAACCATCAAGTTTTGTCATGAAGTGATACCCATTTGATTCTGTGCAGTCCTTAAAGCGACTGCTAGAATAAGTGGGTGTTATGT
>CBKWLJ010000259.1:0-13041 GCA_966675205.1 uncultured bacterium | reverse complement strand
TGGGTTAGAAAAGGCGATCGAGCAGTTCACAGAACAACTGAAATTAGCGATTTCTTACCTTGAGAATCTACCCGATCCTCAAGACGGTGATCTCTGGGGAGAAGATGATATTGCCAGTCTGCAATGGTAACTAAACACTTTGTTCATTGTTGATTGCTCGGAAGTTCATTGCAATGAACGATGAACGATGAACCATGTAGCTTGCTTCCCCGCAGGGGTACGGCGAATCCCCGCCCTCACTTGCATAGGGCGGGGAGCCCTTTAATACAGCGTGACGCGCAGCGATAGCGAAGGCAGGGGCTTGCTCAGAATCTCTTCATCAAGCTTTTACTTAAATACTATATAGTAATATCGTAAATAGGAGCCAGTCAATTCAATTAAGATACAAATCTAATGCCACAGATTTCTCCTACAGCTCTTTCTCATATTGCCGACTATTTTAAAGTATTGTCCGAAGTCAGCCGACTACAGATTTTGTGCTGCCTGAAGTCAGGCCCCAAAAGTGTTACAGATATTATCGAAGTCACCGGATTAGGACAGGCAAACGTCTCCAAACACCTAAAAATTTTGACTCAGGCGGGAATCGTAACACGTCAACCACAAGGAGTTAGTGTTTTTTATGAGATTGCTGACTCGACTATCTTTGAGTTGTGTAAAGTAGTGTGTGAACAACTCGCGGTGAAACTGGAAGAAAGGACTCAACAGTTAGAACTTCTGGAAGTTTTCAAAAAAATTTAGCTTGAGCAATGGTTGAATTCTAAATTTGTAAATTTCTAACCTAGGTAAGGAGAATCAAGCAATGGAAATCAAATCTGTAACGATAGAAATGCCTGAAGGCTGTAATGTGATTATCGGTCACAGCCATTTTATTAAGACAGTTGAAGACTTACACGAGCTGATGGTCGGAACTTCACCACAGGTGAAATTTGGTCTAGCATTTTGTGAAGCATCTGGCCCTTGCTTAATTCGGGTTTCAGGGAATGACAACAGCCTACAAGAAGCGGCCACTCAGAATGCTTATGCGATCGCCGCCGGACATAGCTTCATTATCTTCTTAAAAGAAGCATATCCTATCAATTTTTTAAATGCTATCAAACAATGCCCAGAAGTTTGCACCATCCACTGTGCAACAGCAAATCCTGTAGAAGTCATTGTTGCCGAAACTCAACAAGGTCGTGGAATTATCGGAGTGATCGATGGTTTTTCACCCAAGGGTGTAGAATCACCCGAAGATGTGACAGTTCGCAAGAACTTTCTGCGCCAAATTGGCTACAAGCTTTAAGAGAAATAGTTTGGCTTCAAGTTCCAACAGGAGGAACCACAGGGACATAAGGCATGGCAAAGAAACCGCGTACATCCTTGTCACGGTCAGCTATCTTTTGAGTACAGTTGAAGCCTAAAACAGTCCTTTTGCGGGGAGGAACACCAGGAATCAAGGTAGTACCGACGGGGATTCTCTCAACCCGAATAATAACATCATCTCTTTGGGGATAGTTGGGATCGTAGATATTAATATCGATGGTCGTTGCTGAAATTTCCGAGTAGTCATAGGCTAAAACCTGATGATTTTTCCAAATTTCTCCGCTATCGCGACCTCTGACAAAAACAAGACCCAACACGACTGCATTGCTATCATCCAACTGAGCACGAATTTCCTCAAATTCATCATAAGTTCGCTTTTGAGTGCCAAGGATGGTATCGTCAGGTAACACCATCCATTGAGCAAATTTGGCAATATACTCTCCCAACGCCCCAAATGTATCGATTTGTCGTCGGTAGAGGTATTGCTGTAGAGATGAGCCTTGTTGGGGCACAGTAGTCGTAGAAGGAATCGACTTTCCTGCTAGGAGAAAGTCATATACGGCAGATGACATTCCTCCACAAAGACCGTAACTTTTTCCAACTTCTGAAAGATTGGGCAAATTGGGAATGGAAAAGGGGAGGGGATAGCCAGGGAAGTTGTTAACGAACTTCAGTCCATGTACAGAAGGTTTGAATTGGAAAGGAGGGATTTCTGGTAATCGGAACTCAGTTTGAAACGGCATCATAAATGCAGTATGAACACAGCGCCGACCGTTAAAGGTATAGCGGAATTCCAAATAAGGCAGGTAAATATCTGTGAGATCAGGGAGGCGTCGTGTGCGAGTCGTCCGAGTCCAGTCCCAAGGAAGATTGTCGGGAAGTTGTATATTAATCGTATTGTAGTCGAGGTAACGAGAGGGTTCAAAGCGAACAGTAAATCGACCTTCACGATCAGAACGACCAGGCTCAAGAGTTAGGTCATCATCGCCTTTCCCCGGTTCATCCTTATCAAACACGCGAACAAGAACGTTTTGAGCGGGAAACCCATTGGCAAACAGTACTTTTCCTGTAAAATTTTCAGTCATTGTTGATTACGGCTGAATTTACATCGCTAGATCAGACATTTTTAAAATTAGATCCAGCTGTAATGCTATTGTTTACGAACTCAAGAAATATTTTTTAAAATTTAAATATTTTTGGAATTTATAGATTCCTGTTCAAATTTTGACTTAAATATCTGTAACAAAAAGCAAATTACAAAAGTACAGCAGAGTGGGCAGTGCCCACCCTACCTAGAGAAAATTGGTGTAATTCCTACAGCGAACTTTGGGTAAATACCACTTGTCCCGCCATATAGGAAGTCTCTTCTGAAGCAAGATAAACAATGCTTTGGGCAATCTCTTCTGCTTGATGAACCTCTCCTGTAGGCATATGCTCACCCATCGCTTTAACTTGATCAGCCGGTACATTAGAAGGAACAAGCATTGTCCAAACCGGGCCCGGTGCGACTCCATTCACTCGAATCCCTTTATCTTCCAAGGATTGCGATAAGGAACGGGTAAAAGTGACGATCGCTCCTCGACTAGAGGTATAGTCTACCTGTCCTTGAACAGCCATGACTGAAGTGGTATTGATGATGGTACTGCCTTCTTTGAGGTAAGGGAGTGCCGCATTCGTCATGTAAAACATCGGACAAAGGCTACTTTGAAGATTGCGCTCTAGTTCTTCTGTACTAAGGTTTTCACTTCCCTGAGGGGTAGGCGGTTGCAGCGCGTTATTCACCAAAATATCAATCCTGCCGAACTGCTCAATGGTTTTTTGCACAGCTTGCTGGCAAAATGCTTCGTCCTCAACATCACCAGCCATCACGAGACAGGAACGCCCTGTTTCTTCAACCTTTTGCTTTGTCGTTTCGGCGTCTTCATGAGCATTGAGGGATACGATCGCGATATCGACCGCTTCTTTCGCTAGCGCGATCGCCACAGCACGACCCAAGCCACTATCTCCACCGACAATTAGTGCCACCTTGTTCAGTAACATTCTACTTCCCTGAGCCGTTATTTTTTCACTGTTTTGTTGTAGCATTTGTTCCGACTGACTACCAGAAATTTTCTGCTGTTGCTGTGCTGGTCTTTGTTGCTGAGCGAGTATCGTCTGATTCTTCTATAAATTCACTTCAGCAAGCGACCAACGAAAGGGGCGCGAACCGTTAAAAAATGAACGCTAAATGAGTTGAATTCAACATTTTTTACACTCTCCCCAAATTTTATTCAATTGATTGATAGCTTTATATAGCTTATCAATAAATTCCTCATTATTCTTTTTTTTGGTAAATAGAACGCAAAAACTGAATCTCAACGAATTGGAATTGTGAAGCAAGGAATTCAGAATTAAAGCACCATAAATAAATTAAGGAGCTTGAATCTTGAATTAATTCCGAATTGAAACTCTCGCGACTTGACAGAAATCTTATCCCTCGCATCCATAGCATCTCTTCGGACAAAGGAGACTAAACTAGACAGTTTTGAAGAGGTATGCTATTAATAATCCAATTAGAGTAAGTCAGCCTAATCCAAAGCTTTATGTCGGAAACCCTAAATTTTCCAATAAAGCTGGAGCGGAGGAACCACTTTTGGGGCTTATCTTTGCTAGTTTTGTTGTGAAATCAACAAATCAAGCAAGAGGGGTATCTCTCAGCCCTAGCCCGTCAGCTAACTCCGTCGGCATTGAGAGGAGACTGAAGAATCAGCATTTATAACGATGCCTTGATTTCCTCAGTAACTCCGGCTGGTACTGCTCCGTTTTTTCGTACCTGCTTTCTAAAATTGAGGCATTGTCAATGTTACTTCAATTCAATTTACTTGAGCTACACTCCCAAATTCAGTTACAGCCATGGCATCTATCGCGATGGGATAGAAGTGTGGAACGGTAAAATTTAAAGCTATTGGCTTGTCGTTGACAAAATAGCCAAAAGACTATCTGAGTTAGATATCCATTTGAATACAATCTTCACAAGCAAGGATTTATCCAAGCTTATTTGAACTTGAAACAGTATTGTTTAGGCTGGATATTTAGAGGGAAGTCAAAAAATTCAACATTGAAAAACTACTAATTATTCAATTTCTGGACTCCAAATCAGAATGAATAATGAGTAATGTAAATTATCCAAGGATGTTGAGTTGATTGATATGTTTGCTCTAGGTTTAGCTCAGTTATTACAGTATTTGGCTTGGCAGCGAAGCCATGAGTAATCAAGAAATCTGGAATTTCTTTAATCAAACACACTACTACCTGATTACCTAGCTGAAAAAATTAATTCATTTTGAGGAGAGCGATGGAAACATTTCCTGCAATTGTTGCTGCTTCTACCTTCGTTGGTGTAATCCTTTTCATTATGACAGAGTGGTTACATCTCACAATCGCTGCATTTTTAGGGGCATTACTCCTAGTTTTTGCTCATATCATGTCGCTAACTGAAGCCATTGAATATATCGGTAAAAGCTATCAAACATTAGCATTATTTTTTGGGGTAATGGTACTAGTGCGTGCTTTTGAACCCACAAAAATATTTGAGTATTTAGCAACTCAAATGGTGCTTATTGCCAAAGGAGAAGGGAAGCGTCTGTTACTCGGTATTGTGGCGATTACGACACCGATTTGCGCCATTTTACCCAATGCGACAACGGTAATGCTCCTTGCTCCTTTAATTCCCCCGATCGCACAAGAAATCGGAGTTGATTTTGTGCCGTTATTAATTCTGATGGTATTTGTAGCGAATAGTGCTGGTTTACTAACTCTCGTTGGTGATCCAGCCACTTTTATTGTGGGAGATGCAATCAATATCAGCTTTACAGATTACCTGCTACGTTTAAGCTTGGGTGGAGCCATTGCAGTGGGTACCATTTTAGTTATGGTGCCGTTTTTATTCCCCAAGGTTTGGCACAGGAAATTTGAGAATTTGGATCAGTTACCCCACCCCAAAATCAATCATCCCCGAGTTTTGATGGTAGGAGCCTTCATTGTCGCTTTTGTGTTGATCTTTTTTGTAGTGGGTGAATCTCTTCCCGTTCCCATTCCTCCAGCAGCCGTTGCTTTGTTAGGAGCAGCTTTAGCATTACTCTTAGCTCACCACAGCAAAATTGATACAGTTAACAACATTTTACGGGATGTGGACTGGAGTACGTTAATCTTTTTTATGTCTACATTTGTTTTGATTGGAGGCTTGGAAAAAACAGGGGTTGTTAAGAGTTTGTCAGGAATATTAGCAGTAATATTGGGACAAAATATTGCTTTAGGGTCTCTAGTTTTGCTTTTTTTGGTGGGTCTATTATCTAGCGTTGTCCCCAATATTCCTTTAGTAGTGGCGATGGTGCCATTACTCAAACAATACATCGTCAATATTGGGTTAGCAGGCCCGGAAGTCCTATCTCACGATTTTGCCGGACAATTTCCCCCGGAAGTTCTGCCCCTGTTTTACGCCATGATGTTTGGTGCCACTTTAGGAGGCAATGGCACTCTCGTGGGAGCGTCTTCCAATATCGTAGCCGCAGGGGTTTCTGAGCTACATGGACGTGCGATCGCATTTAAAACCTTCTTGCGTTACGGATTACCCGTGATGGGAATGCAACTGCTGGTTGCTGCTTTGTATGTCACCATTTGCTTCCTTCTTTAGGCATAAATCAATCAGGCATTCTCTGCTTGTACAACATTCTTAATCTTTTCCTCTCTTACTGATACCTACCTATCAGATTTTGATTGTAAGAATATTACTCTAGATTGTTGCTTCAAAGAAAGAAGATGAATTAAGAAAGAAGATAGAAGGCAGGAGTAGGAGGTTCCCATATTTAAAAAACATGGGATTGGTAATGGATGTTTGGTTAAGAGACGATAATCGCCTCTTTTCACCAACTTTTTTTCTGGCTTTCGTCGGCTTTTAACCCACCACTAAAGTCCTTTTCCTTCTTCCCTCCTACCTCCTGCCTCCTGCCCTCTTCCTCTTTTTGTAACTTTTTACCACAACAACATAGCTATGGGCTGACGGTTTTGATTACCTTATTCTTTAGTTTTAGGGTTAATGCACTCCAGCAGGCTCCGAATTTAATTCCTACCTATGAACCAGGAAATCTCGCCTCCAAAGCGAGCCTTATTATTAATCAACCGTCATTCTCGTCACGGTCAAAAGCACTTGTATCAAGCTATTGATCAATTGCAAAAGCTAGGTTTGGAGTTAGTCGAGGGGTTCACCCAAAACCCCAAGCAACTCCCCGATGTCATCCGTCGCCACCAGGATCAGGTCGATTTAGTAATTATTGGCGGCGGTGATGGCACTCTGAATGCGGCTATTGAGGGATTAGTTGATACTCAACTGCCTTTGGGAATTTTGCCGTTAGGAACTGCCAATGATTTAGCAAGGACGTTAAAAATTCCTCCCTCTTTGCCCGATGCCTGCAAAATTATTGCTAAAGGTACAGTACATCGTATTGATTTAGGTTGGGTCAATGGGAAATACTTTTTTAATGTTGCCAGTTTAGGATTAAGTGTGCAAATTACGGAGCGACTCACCAAAGAAGCCAAACGTCGCTGGGGTGTTCTTGCCTATGCTGTAACTGCGATAAATGTGCTCTGGCAGGCTCGACCCTTTCGGGCGGAAATTCGGCTTAAGGGTGAATCAATACGGGTGAGAACGATTCAGATAGCGATAGGGAATGGACGGCATTATGGAGGAGGCATGACCGTGGCTCACGATGCCACCATTGATGATCAAAGGCTAGATTTGTATAGTCTGGAAACTCAACACTGGTGGCAAATCCTTGGCTTATTACCGACATTGTGGAACGGACGACATACCCCTGAGCAAGGTATTCGCGTTCTCCACGCTACCGAAATAGAGGTCTATACCCGGAAACCGCGTGCCATCAATACGGATGGAGAAATCACCACATGGACGCCGGCCCAATTCCGGGTGATTCCTAAAGTTTTGCCAGTTTTGGTTCCTCGATAATTGGATTTTCTTTCAACGAACAAGAGTGTTTATAAAATGGCATTTCCCTCGACTTCATCGATGTCTTCTCACTCAGTGTCAGATACTGCTCATGCTTGGCATACCTTAGAGGTTGAGCAAGCCTTGGATTTGCTGCAAACTAACCCGGACCAAGGATTGACCCCAGAGCAGGTTACCCAACGTCAGCAGCAATTTGGTCCTAATGAGCTGCAAGAAACAGCAGGTCGCACTACGTTAGAAATTTTGTGGGATCAGTTCACCAACATTATGTTAGTGATGCTGATTGCTGTGGCACTGGTGTCCGGATTTTTGGATTTACGCAAGGGCGTTTTTCCTAAGGATGCGATCGCGATTTTTGCGATCGTAATCTTAAACGGTATACTGGGGTACCTGCAAGAAAGCCGTGCAGAAAAAGCTCTGGCGGCCCTCAAGCGTCTTTCCTCTCCTAGAGTGCGAGTCGTGCGCGACGGTAACGTTATCGAAGTCGCAGGCAAGGAACTGGTGCCGGGAGATGTGATGCTCTTAGAAGCCGGTGTACAGATAGCGGCCGATGGGCGGTTAATTGAAGCCCAAAATTTACAGGTTCGGGAAGCGGCCCTCACAGGTGAAGCTGAGGCGGTGAACAAGCAGCCGAGGATGCAGTTAAATGAAGATGCCCCGTTAGGCGATCGCATCAACCTGGTGTTTCAAGGAACTGAAGTGGTTCAAGGACGAGCCAAAGTCCTTGTTACCCATACTGGCATGAAAACGGAACTGGGGCGAATTGCCGAAATGCTCCAATCCGTCGAAAGTGAGCCAACGCCTCTACAACAACGGATGTCCCAACTGGGCAATGTTCTTGTCTCAGGCTCTCTGATCTTAGTCGCTCTCGTCGTTCTCGGTGGTGTTCTGCGTCTGGGTTGGGGCAGATTTGAAGAACTTTTAGAAGTTTCCTTGAGTATGGCGGTGGCGGTGGTACCCGAAGGCTTACCTGCCGTTGTTACCGTTACCTTGGCTATTGGTACCCAACGCATGGTTCGCCGCAACGCTCTGATTCGTAAGCTGCCAGCAGTCGAAACCTTGGGTTCTGTCACCACCATCTGCTCCGATAAAACGGGAACTCTCACCCAAAATAAAATGGTGGTACAGTTGGTTCATACTGGCAGTAATAGCTTAGCTGTCATCGGTGATGGGTATGCTCCAACCGGAGAGTTCAGAAGCCACCACTCAGAAGCCAGAATTGAGGATGTAGAAAATCATTCAGACGTACACACCCTCCTCACTGCTTGTGTTGTGTGTAATGATGCAATATTGCAGCAAGAGCAGAATCAGTGGACGATACTAGGAGACCCAACCGAGGGAGCTCTACTCTCCCTAGCAGGTAAGGCAGGATTATTCAGGGAATCGTTGAATCAGCAGTTGCCGCGAGTGGCAGAGTTTCCCTTTTCCTCCGAACGCAAGCGCATGAGCGTCATTTGCCAATCGCCAACAGAGTTGAAAGTTGGACAGTTGAACATTGAAGGTTCTTCACACAACATTCAACCTGCAACTCATGCTTCTAACCCGCAACCTTCAACCTTCCTAATGTTTACCAAAGGCTCTCCAGAACTGATTTTGGAGCGCTGCACCCATATTCAGCTCGGTGACCAAGTTCAAGCCATTACCCCTGAGCAACGCAATCAGGTTTTAGAGCAGAACAACCAGATGGCAGGAAAAGGATTGCGTGTATTGGGATTTTCCTACAAATCCTTAGATACTGTCCCACCAGAAGGCTCCGATGAAGCGACAGAGAAACAATTAGTGTGGTTGGGGTTAGTGGGAATGCTAGATGCCCCCCGCCCAGAGGTACGAGGTGCGGTGGCTCGGTGTCGGGATGCGGGCATTCGCCCAGTGATGATTACTGGTGATCACCAGTTAACCGCACAAGCGATCGCTCAGGACTTGGGAATTGCTAAAGAAGGCGATTTAGTCCTCACGGGACAGCAATTGGAAAAACTCAGCCAAACCGAACTAGAGCAAGAAGTTGAAAGCGTTAGCATCTATGCTCGTGTCTCTCCAGAACACAAACTCCGAATTGTTCAAGCACTGCAAACTCGTCATGAATTTGTGGCAATGACAGGTGATGGGGTGAACGATGCTCCTGCCCTAAAACAGGCAGACATCGGGGTGGCAATGGGTATCACGGGTACCGACGTGAGCAAAGAAGCTAGCGACATGATTTTGCTAGATGACAATTTTGCCACAATTGTGCAGGCAGTAGAGGAAGGTCGAGTTGTTTATACCAACATTCGCCGCTTTATTAAATACATTCTAGGAAGCAACATCGGTGAAGTATTGACCATTGCTGCTGCCCCATTAATCGGTTTAGGAGGCGTTCCCCTCTCGCCACTACAGATTCTTTGGATGAACTTAGTTACAGACGGTTTGCCAGCACTGGCACTAGCGATGGAACCGGCTGAACCGAATGTGATGAAGCGCCCTCCCTATGACCCCCGTGAGAGTATTTTTGCACGAGGGTTAGGGCTGTACATGGTTCGGATTGGGATTATTTTGGCAATTCTATCCATTGCACTGATGACTTGGGCTTACAATCATGCCCAAACGGTAGAGGGGAATCCGGAACGATGGAAGACGATGGTGTTCACGACGTTGTGTTTAGCACAGATGGGCCATGCACTAGCGATTCGCTCTAACACTCGCTTAACCATACAACTCAACCCTTTCTCGAATCCCTACATCTTGGCTGCTGTCAGCTTGACTAGTGTTTTACAACTGATGCTGATCTATGTAGAACCCCTACGTAACTTCTTTGGCACCCATTTGCT
Organism: uncultured bacterium; assembly: GCA_966675205.1. Taxonomy (GTDB): domain Bacteria; phylum Cyanobacteriota; class Cyanobacteriia; order Cyanobacteriales; family Coleofasciculaceae; genus JBFLZA01. The sequence continues at coordinate 2,934 of CBKWLJ010000259.1, read as the reverse complement.
GAGTCCTCTAGAACTTTGGATTTGCATTGGTTTCAGTGCCCTGATGTTTGTGTGGATCGAGCTAGAAAAGCTATTTATCAACTGGTTCCAGAAGCGCTAAGCATGAGTATGGGCGATCTGAAGGGATAGCTGGTGCGATCGCTATCAGCCAGTTGAGAGCGCCCCACTGGTGCTTGCAAGCGCCCGTTATAGACAAAAGAAACACACAAGCACTTGTAGGGGAGAAGCATTGGGACAACTCGCTGAGTTAAAAGCTCGAGACATTGTTATCCAGATGCTTCTCCCAGCCTTTACGAAACGAAAAGTGTTTCTTCCTTGCTTCCCAGTTCCCCTATTTTAGACTAATGAAAGATAATTCATCTAAATTCGATCTCACTGCTATCTCTACGCTAAATAACGTAACTCATATAAGCTAAATAGCGCGAACTTTTCAGTGTAATGGCTGAGCCAAACCATTAGATTAATTTATTAATATATTCTTAAACCTATTTGATTTTTGTGATATCCATGGCACATTTTGAATATTTAGCTATCAAGCTTATTGGTTCAAAAAGTTGTATGAATTCTGAGGATACCGGAACAGTCGTTTGGGACAATGTGAGATTAGTTGTCACGCAAAATGGATTTACCACCGTCCAAACTTTAGCTGGGGGTATTGACAGAATGGAGGAGCATTTAAATCATCAATTGAATCATTATACCCAAGAAGGTTGGCAAGCAATTAAAATAGAAAGACCTGAGGAAGGAAACCAAAGTACTTATCTCAAAACTACTATCCATTGTTTTCTCAAGAGAGAGCTAAATCTAGAACCTAACAATAAATTTGATCAACGCATCAAAGATTCAACCAAAAGAATTTACAAAAATTTAGCAGTTGAAGGAACAGAACGAAAAACCTACGCATAGCCCTCCTGGGAAATTCTCTTAGCTTATAGGCAAGCTAATTCTAAAGAAATAAAAAATCAAAATTAAGAGAAAATAGAAATTTTCCCTGTTTTCTTTAATTCTGATTGCCTATTATTAGAGTACCAGTCCAGTAATAAAAATTGACCAATCAACCTTTTGTAAATCTGCGGAAAATTCACGAATTTTCATTTCTCCTGCATTTCTGCTTAGTACCATGAAATTTATGATTACTGGACTGATGCTCTATCCAAAAAAGTAGGCTAATCTTCTATCTCTAAAATCCTTGTTGAAAATCTCGGTGCATTTAACTCAAAGAGCGGTGTAGTTGCCGTTATAGACCAGGAAGATCAACCCCAAGAATTTTCAGTACTCTAGCTCCTAATCAATCTTGTGTGCGAAGGATACCTAACAAGAAATGCTCTGTACCAATGTCATCGTGATTGAGCTGTCGTACTGCTTCTAATGCTAATTTTAAAGCTTTTTCTGCTTTTGGTGTAAAGGGAATATCCGTAGCTGTTCCCTGGCCATAACCAATAATCTGTTCTACCTCAAGCTGAACCGTTTCTAGGTTTATCCCCGCAGCAGCAAGAACCTGAGCGGTAATGCCTGTACCTTCGCTAAGCAGCCCTAACAACATCTGTTCAGTGCCGACATAGGCCTGTTCCAAATCCTTCCCCCTTCCCTCCTTCGCCTTTCCCCTGCCCAAAGCCGTGGAAAATCAGAAAAAAAAAGGCAAGTCTAGCGACTTACCCTCCCTATTCGATGAATTACAACTATTCGGTAGCTGGAATTACGCTTCAACTTTGTCAGGATTGCGTTGAGCAGCTTCCATGTGGTGTTGAGCATTTCGAGAACCTTCCAACTGACCCGCGTCTGAAGGTGTACCCGCCAAGTTGAGAGTAGGATATTTCTCAGCAAAATACTTGCTCAAGAAGGTGTTAACGAAAGACAAGATAATCGGACCCAAGATAAACGCTAACAACCCACTCACTCTAAATCCAGGCACTAATGCGGCAGCTAGCCAAAAACAGATGCCGTTAACAACTAACGAAAATGCTCCCAAGCTCAAAAAATTAAGCGGCATGGACAGGGCCGACAGGATTGGCTTCACAGAGGAGTTAACTAAACCAATTGCTAAAGCAGCAATGATAGCGGCTGGGAAATTTGCCAAATCAACTCCCGGCACAGCAATGTCAACCACTAATAAACTTAAAGCAGTAGCTAATAAAGTAAGAAAGGCTCCAAGCATAATTTCTTCCTCAAACAAAATTACAATCAATAAGCTTCTAATAGCTTTGGACTATCTCAATACTCGGTGATCAGTTCGCCTTAGACCTCTCTACAGAGATAGATGTTCTGTCGTTAATATATTTACGTTTGTTAACAGTAAGGAGTAATGCCAAAGCTAGGTCAACGATTTAATTTTGACTGAATATTACCAAACTTAGGGTGGGTAATCCGAACAATTAAAGTCAAGAAAATACAACAATCATTAGATTCCTAGGAAAAGCAGCCTTTTGCAAAATTTGCTAAGGTAAGGATTGTTGAATGATTTGATCTTTTCGATTCAATCATCTAACGAAATGAATTGAATTTCGTTTTCAGGACTTACGCCAAGCCTCTATCTTTAGGCGGTTTAATCATAGCGTAACGCCACCTAATCTCTATTGATGGTGTAGTTGCGTAACTCCTATCCTGAAATTCACGATTCTATTATTCAAGTATTCAACTTAGGGGTAATAATCCTTAAGGAAGAGACAAAAAATAAGTATTTTGGTAATAATAGAGTCAAAAGTAGTTTAGTAAAATCAAAGGAAAAATTTATGGATATTGTCAAAATTCTCCTTGCTATTTTCTTACCTCCTTTAGGGGTTTTTCTAACCGTTGGAGTAGGGCCCACTCTGGTGATTAACATTTTGCTGACAGTGCTTGGTATTCTGCCTGGTAGTATTCATGCGCTCTGGGTCATTGTCAAGCATCAGGAGAAAGTGGCCAGAGAGACAGGGATACAATAAGGAGGCTAGCAGA
>CBKWLJ010000258.1:0-13052 GCA_966675205.1 uncultured bacterium | reverse complement strand
TCAGCCACTTACTGCTGTTGGGTTTTTGCTGAAGTTTTATTTTCAAGTCAGAAGGTAGAGGGCAAAAGGCTGAAGGGATAAAAATTTTTATTCCTTTCGTTGTACGCGAGTCGCGCATGGCATCTGTCTCAAAACTTAAATTCCACGCCCCTTTCTTGAAGGAATGCTAGGAAAGTCTTCCGGTCAGGCAGAGAAGGTTGTGCCCCTGCTTTTGTTGCCGAAATGGCACCGGCTGCGGCTCCCCATACTATGGCCTCCCGAAGGGGGCGACCTTCAGCCAAAGCTACAGCTAAAGCGCCATTGAAAGCATCACCGGCTGCTACTGTATCAACTGCTTGGACTCGAAAAGCTGGGACAAAGAAGGTTTCTGTTGCACTCGCGCAAAAAACCCCTTGAGCACCTAATTTAATCATGACCGTATTGACGCCTCGTTGCTGTAATTCAACTGCTGCCTTGGCTGCTGCTTCTTGCCCTTCTACTGGAAAACCTACGAGTTGAGCCGCTTCCAACTGATTAGGGGTAATGATGTCCACTAGTGGGTAAAGCTCACTGGGGATATTTTGAGCGGGGGCTGGGTCAAGAATAAGAGGTACACCGACCTGCTGTGCTGCTTGTGCTGCTAATAGGACAACTGGCATGGGTATCTCCAACTGCATCAGCAAGGCCGCAGCCCCTGGTAACTGATGGCTGAGGCGTTTCACATCGGTTTCGTTGAGCCGTCCATTAGCGCCAGCAATGATAATTATGTTGTTTTCACCAGCATCATCAACAGTAATGACAGCGATGCCGGAACTCGTTTCTTTGTCCAACAACACGCCATCTGTCTGAACCCCTGCTGCCTGTAAACCAGCTAAGAGTTGATCCCCAAATTCATCACCCCCCAAACGTCCCACCAATTGAGTGGGAATGCCTAATTTCGCTGCGGCTACAGCTTGATTTGCTCCTTTTCCACCAGCAGCAGTAAAAAATGCAGACCCTTTAAGAGTTTCCCCAGCTACTGGTAGCCGAGGTGTTTGGGTAACTAAATCTATATTGATGCTGCCGAAAACAACAATCGGTTTCATTGCCAAGTTGTCGCCTCTTAGTGTTCTTGGTCTTGTTTCAACAGTGCGATCGCTTCATCACACCACGCTATCCAATCGCGTTCGTAACCGATGCCTTTACGCAATGTCAGGTAACGAAACTTAGCTTGTAAAGACAGGGTTTGAGGATTTTGAAAGTATTGGTGTTCTATGTCCTGATAAGTTTTGAGCTTTTGAGCATGAAGTTGGCGGTGGTGTTCTAGCTCTTCTAAAAGAGTCTCTACAGGAGCCAGATAGCCAGCGAAGATTTTGACTAATAGATCATCTTTGATGGGAGTGGGTTCAGACACTTGAGCCATCCACTCAATGAGCTGCTGTTTTCCTAGTTCGGTAACGCTGTAGAGCTTTTTATCGGGGCGATTTTCTTGAGCAATCACCTCAGCACTAATCCAGCCTTGTTCTTCGAGTTTAGTCAGTTCCCGATAAATCTGCTGGTGAGTGGCTTTCCAAAAAAAACCCACTGAAGAATCAAATTGTTTTCCTAGGTCATATCCGCTAGCGGGATTTTCAATCAGAGACACTAAAATCGCGTGGGCGATCGCCATAACTCCTATTTACTCGAATATGCAACTTTTTCAATGTATCGGTTGAAGGGATTATTGATTAACTTCTGGTAGGTCAACTTTGTGTATAGTTGATGCATCACAGTGATAACTCAGTTTTCTCGGGTTAAAACTTGAAGAGGATGAGAACCTATCCGAATGAGTAGACTTGAGGTGAAGCTACAGATGTAGGTCTGACATCGGTCTGAATTAGACTCCGTAGAGGAATTGTCTCAGTAAAACAAGTGTTCGGATGAGAAGCTACCCACAGGCGATTGCCCATAGTAAAGTATAAAAATTCCTCTTCCCCACACCCTACCCCCTACATCCTATTTTCAGGTAAAAGAGGCTCAAAAGGGCGTTGTGAGACGATTCACACCCCGCCCCTGATATTCATCCATCGTACAGCCAGAAACTAAGAGGCTGATACAGTTGACTCTAAACCGAGCTGGCTCAGCAGGCGATCAATGTCAAAATGCTCGCTCATTAACTCCTGAATACATTGCACTTTAACAGGTTCATGGAGACGTACCTGACCAAAAGCATGATCAATAATTTCCACTGTTGTCAGTGTGTCGAGATCAACTGACAAAATAGGTATTTCTAACTCCTCAGCACGGCTGATGATAAAGTCTTGAGGGGGTATGTGACCAGTAAGGATGAGGCAATGAGTTGAGGTTTCTAGGGCCGCCATCTGGATATCGGGGCGATCGCCTCCTGTCACCACAGCCATGTTTCGACGTTTGCGAAAATACTTCAGAGCAGCATTAACATTCATTGCCCCAATTGTCAAGCTTTCTACCATCAAATCTAAGCGATCGGGACGGCAAAGCACTTCGGCCTGCAACTGATGAACGAGTTCCCGAACACTGACACTGCGTAACAGTTCGCTTCTGGGTAGCATCCCCAAAACAGGAATTCCTCTTCGTTCTAGAAAAGGTCGGATGGTAGATTGAGCGATCGCGAGTTGGTCAGCAGGAATATCATTAATTAACACTCCTAGTAAGTGCTTACCTAGCGTTTTTTGCGCTGACAACAGATCCTCAATGAGCAAAACTGAGTGAAAACGAGCGACCAACAAGACCGAAGCATCAATTTCTTGAGCCACTTCTGGCAAGGATAAACTAAACAGGCTCCCCTCGCTGAAGGTTCCGGGACCTTCCAATAGCATTACATCACCCAGTGGTTCTTGAACATATTCCTTGAGTAATTGACGGTAATTGGTTACGTCCTCGCCTTGCAGGCGTTTTTCAAGGGTTTGGGCGTCTAGAGAGAGCAAAGGGGGGCGTATCCACTTTGCGGGTATATTCAGTACTTCTGAGATAAACCGAACATCTTCTTCCATTGCCTCTGGTTCACCGTCTCTCAGACAAGTTCCTAAGGGTTTCCCATAGGCGATGTCTAGCCCTTTTTTTTGTAAATGATGGGCTACTCCCAAGATCGTAGCTGACTTACCACAGTAAGATTGTGTCGATCCAATCAGTAAATACTTAGCGAATTTAGCCACCCCTTCCTACTCTCCTCAATCAATTTTCAAGTCGTGCTTATTCATCAATCCGTAGCAGCTTGCGATAAAACGCCTGAGAAAAATCAGTCATGCGTGTTCGCTTAAAGTTCATAATTACTTCAATTAAGTAATTAATAAACTCTGAGTTTGCCATAGTCACCTCATAACTGAGGTCGGCGTTTCCATCAAACTGTAATCGACAACGGGTTAGTTCAGAAGGAAGCTTAGACACAAACCAGGAAGCAACGAAGGGAATACTCTCGCCGCCTTCTATACGGCGCTGACCTTCTAAAGACCCCTGTTGATAAAGGCTGATTGCCAAGGGTAATACAGTACGCTTTGTCCCCTGATAGTAGGGCATGTAAATGCCAACGGCTCCCTTGTCAGCAGGCTGAAGTTTTTCGATAGACATACTAGAATCTTTCTCAAGTTCCGTTAATGAGAGCTGGCTAGAGTATCACAGGCAGTCAAGTCCGGTGATGAGCAACGGATTAGGCTGAGGCTCTCGGTTGAAGAAAACTGCTCATTGGTGTAATTTTAGATTTTCTCTTCTACCAGATGATACTTTTATTTAAGCATTGGCACTGAGTTCTACTGGGTTGAATCCAGTTCAGTTACAACTGCGCCTAGACCTAGAGACTCAATTGTAGTGGAGTGTAGTGGAGCGATTATAAAACACAAACTCATGTCGTTGGGATGGGTCATTGAGTCGCTGTGAAATTAAGTCAAACAGCGAACCCCTATACAGGCGATGGGCTGGAATAGTCCGGAACCTTTGGATCAAGCTCTCTGAGCAGCGTTGGATTCATCATAGCCACACTGAGGAGAGCGATGCTATATTTTTTGGGCGATTTGAAAAGCGGAGAGATAAGAAGTTTGAATCCTCCCTATGCAGTTCCTCTCTAGCACTCCCCTCAAACCTTCAAACAAAGAATTCCTGTTCTGGGCGTCTAGCGCTATGTAAGGCGACAAAGTACTCAGAAGCAGCAAATAATCATCAATACTATAGGTAACTTCACAGACCAACTGCTCGGATACTAAGTTCTTGAACCGTCCTGAATCAAGGATACTCTGTCCAAACCTTCTGAGCTGTTCTTCCTGAGTTTCCCTCTGTTCATAGCGTGCTAGAGACGGAGCATAGGTTTGATAGACTTCGTGCAACGCTTGGTAAACTTCATAGGGAGGTTGAGGGGTCATGTTCCACAGCAAAATCAGAGAACCCTTGTCTTTTAATGCCGCAGCAGCTTTTGAATACCCAATCTCAGGTGCAACCCAATGAAAAGAAGTCGCGGCAAGAACAGCATCGAATTTCTCCGCCTCTAACTCCCACTCTTCAAAGGTGGTATTCGTAATCTCAACCGATGGATAGCTTGCACAGTTTTGCCGCGCTAGTTGGCAAGCTTTCTGACTAGGTTCAAGGCAGACTATGGAAAAGCTAGCTCTGGCAAACGGGATAGTTGCAATTCCAGGCCCACACCCCACCTCAAGAATCATGGCGTCTTTATGAAGTTGGGCTACCTCGACAGCGCGATCAATTAGCTCTTTGGGATAGCGTGGTCTTGCCCTATTGTAGGCATCTGCGACTTCGCTATACCAATTTTTTCTTTGCTCCGATGTCGCTAGTGCTAAATACCCAGTGCTATAGGTGACTGCGACTTCGCTGTACCAGTTTTTTGTTCGTTCGGAATCTTTCATAGCAAGAATTACTAGACCTCCTGCAAAAGTATTTTTCCGATACTGTTTATGTCAATTCTTGTCCACTGTTCCCCGTTCCCGATTAAGAAGTTCCCGACTTGGAGCAAGAAGTCTACTGCCTTCGCACAAAAAAAGCGAGTTCCAATCTGTCTAGAGGCGATGAAAAATCCCCGTGACTTTTTGTCCGGGGAGTCTCAGCGCAACCTAATGAAAAACTGTCGGAAACAACTATTCTGGTGTCGGTATCACGCCAGTCCAACCAACTTGACGCTCAAATCCCACATGCGATCGCCTCTTTCATCATCGCGGGCCTGGGGAGAAACTTGTTGTACAAACGACTTGCCATTTTTCTTCTGGCGATTTCCCCAACTCCAATAAGCACCGGATTGGCGGTATTCCGGATCGGCAACCACTGCCGCAACCCGTTCACCCGCTAAATCTTGAGACACATACCCTCCTGTGATGTATTTCTGGAAGAGCGGGAAAAGTTTCTGAAACAAGGGGTAATGGTTTCTAAATAGCGGCGTTTCTGCAACACAGCCGGGATAGAGAGAACTGAAGGTGATGCCAGTGGACTCATGATAGCGCCGATGCAGCTCTCGCATGGTCAAGATATTACAGACTTTGCTGTCCTTGTACGCCTTGACGGGTTCAAATTTCTTGCCATCAATCATTGAAATTGGCTCTTTAAATCCTGCGGCAAAGCCATCCAGATTACCTAAGTCCGGTTGGGGTGGAATCTTCCCGCCTAGCTCATCGGGGTTGTGGGTTACAGTTCCCAAAATGACGAGTCTGCGATCGCGATAAGAAGAATTCTTCAAATCTTCCAGCATCAGGTTGCACAAAAGGAAGTGACCGAGGTGATTGGTGGTAACAGTCAACTCGTAGCCTTCTGGGCTGCGTAATGGCTCTTTGATTAAGGGCATATAAATGGCGGCATTACACACCAACGCATCCAGAGAGAAGCCCCGTGCTCTGAAAACTCTCACAAATTCTCGAACACTGTCCAAGGAGCCTAAGTCAATATGCATAAGGGTGTAACTCCCTGGCTGCATTTCCACCGTTTCGGCTGCTTTTTGGGCTTTATCCAAATTCCGGCAAGCCATCACGACATGCCATCCCCGTTTAGCAAGGGCTTTGGCTCCGTACAAACCTACCCCCGAAGAGGCACCTGTTACCACAACTGTTGGTCTCTGCTCTTGTCCCATTTTCTTAAAACTTCATTAATTTTGGTAGACCGGATCTAATGATCTCATACCATGCTTGCCACTCGCTCTGATGTTTTAAAGTGCTTTGAGGTGACGAGTGCGATCGCCAAATCGCTCTGTTTTACAGAGGTGGGTCATTCAGCAATTGTGAAGTTGAGTTAACCAGCAAATCAAGAGACTGACGCTGAGCTTGAACGGTTTTGAAGGTTTGGATAATGGGTTCTAAGCAACGTCTGGCATCTTCATAGCCGCGTATTTTGAGTTCAGTGATGCGTTGTGTACTGAAGTCGAGGAGACTGCTGACTGAGCCAAGAATAGGAGTATCAATTTTATTGATGCGTTGTTCCGGTCTGATTTCAATCACCGTCTGTTCTGGAAAGTCGTGGCGGTTCCAGATTGCCCCATTGCTCGAGTTAAGGCGGCTGATAATTGGCGATCGCTCTCTACCATTGGTTTCCAAGAGTAATCCAGCAAGTCAGCAAGTCCAAAGAAGCGCCAAGTCTTTTACATTGATGGCAGCATCACTGATTTCCTGCTGAAATTCCCCATACTTCTTTCCTGCGCTATCGGAACCGAGGGCGGTATTAGCGCGACCCATGAGGGAACTGATATTCTTCAGTAGCTCGATAACATCTTGTTGCAAGTCTTGAACATTGGGCTTAAGGGCTTCAGAAACCATTAGTTTGACTCTTCTGGAAAGTTAACGGCACTAGCAGTATAGTTAGCTAGGCATTCGATGTACAAGCCTCAGTTGAGCTAAAAAAGTTGAAGTAACTGCAAATCTTTCATCCGAAAAACGGAATATCTTTTTAAGACTAAAGGCGTATTTTCCGAGTTAGAAGTATCTGAATACTTCATTGTCTCTCAATCCCTACGTTTGAGGATTTCATCCGGGAATTGCCGTAGTGAAGACAATTATAATTTTTAGTTATATCTTCTACTAGAGATAGAGGATAAAGTTTTCATATTCAACAAAATAGGGAGTTAGATAGAAGCTATATAGAGGAAACTGGTTCCTATGAACTTTAAGAAAAATACTTTGCAACTTTTCGGACTGACAGCTTTGTATTCAGTTGCACTAACAATCTTGCCTAAAACAGCCAGTGCTAATCAATCTCCCTCATTACAAACGTCGGACGGATATCAAGTTGCTCAAGCGACGAACTGCCGTGAGGTGGATGTTAACACAGCCCTAAACGTGCGGCGGCAGCCAGGTGGACAGGTAATTGGAACGTTACAGGATAGCCAAAACGTTACCATTGCTGGTGAACCCGCGAATGGATGGGTTAGAATTTCGGGCCCGATGGATGGGTATGTGTTTGCCAGATATTTGAACTATTGCCCCGGTGCAGCAGTTCCAACTCCTTCCACACCAGTGTCTCAGACAACACCCAATCTACTAGGAGGTGAGGCGATTTCCACCGTACCAGGTAGCAATTGCCGTCAGATTGTTTCGCCTAATACAGTTATTAGAACAAAACCAGATGGGGAAGCGATTGGAACACTACAAGAAAATCAGTTAGTTTATATTGCTAACGAGGGTGTTAACGGCTGGGTACCGATTGAAAGACCGGTGAGCGGTTTCGTGAACGCGACAAACTTAGGTTACTGTTCTTAATAAGTTCTTTGCGGGGAAATTTTCTCAGCTATCGCTTTTTAAATTAATACAGATTCCCCTGAAGGCTGTCATTAAGTCATTAGTCATCAGTCATTAGTTGAAAATTTGATAGAGCCTAAATTTAATTAAAGACTAGTGCAGTACGGCGAAAATAACCCACCCGTTCAAAAAGGTGAAAAAGCTTAGTGTACAAACAATATTCCTTTTGCCTTGCAGCCTTATCTCTTTTACCTTCTTGCACTAGTAACTCATGACTGATGACAAATTTGAGGTTACAAATTCCCCGAAACTACACTTGAATTAGCTGTCTCTACATCAGTACGGCGACTAAAGAGTTTGAAATAAAGACCGACAAAAAATTCTTTGAGCGGAAACGCGACAAAAGTCAAGGGATTAATCGTGACGATAATATTTCGCACATCCCTAACTGCTAAATTGACAATTTGCTGGGCTACCCATTCCCCTGACATGATTCCAATGGGATTCAGGTTACTTTTAAACGGACCCAAAATAAGTTTCCGAACTACGCAAGGAGCATCCTGTCGCCTCAGGGTAATCAAGTCTCCTAATGCTCGTTTGGTGAGTTCGTACAGGGGACTAAAGGCAGGGCTAACTTCCGCTTCTGAGGTATTCACCCATACTTCTTTTGTCGCCATATTTTCATTCGTGCGGACGGTTTTGAAAAACAGTTCCATTAACCGCCAACTGGAAAAGGTGTTGACTTCATAGGATAATGCGATCGCATCGGCTGTTCTTTCCCCATGCACATTAATTCCGTGATTGAGGATAAGGATATCTACTTTTTCTAGGCTTGCCGCTAAGTCGGATTCTTTCCCCACTTGCCAGGATATAGTTTTCACGGGCAGGCGTTCTCCCTTTACCGTGATGGTAACGGGTTGTTCCCTAGATGTGAGAGCAATGACGTTTGCCCCACGTTCGTGTAAAGTCGCCAGAAGCGATCGCCCTAATGTTCCTGATGCCCCAGTCACGGCAATGGTTTTGCCTTTGAGCGAGAGTGCAGTTCCCATGAGCTTGTCTACCAACGTCAACGTACCGCAATAGTAAGCTTTTTGGTTATCAAAGTGGTGCCGCCAGTGGTAAGGGCGATTCACAAACCAGCGCGAAGGTGGAGTGAGAAATGGCCCCGGACGATGGGTTAAATCGGTTACTTCATCTGCCCAACTTATTCCACAACCCCGAGCGATCGCACCCAATAAAAAAGAAAGAGTATAAAGGCAACCGATTAAAGCTGCCCAATGGTATTCGGGTGTAACCCAGTAAGCTACCCCCCACAGCATCAAGCCCAACACCAGCATGGCTGAACACTCTGGCACATCATTCTTCCATTGCGCTTGCCGATAGATGGTATCACTGACAGCCGTTAAATTGGGTCGAAACACGCGATGATGCCATACGTGTAAGCGATACAGAGGAGGCCAATAATGGGACAAGACGTGATAGGAGTCTCGCACCAGTTCCGCCCACAAGACAGAACCCAATCCCCAGCTTGCTGTAGCGATTAACGAAGTCACCATAGGTAATTTTCACACCTGTTTAAACTAAATTTGTCAAACTATTGAATGGAGTCTGAAGCCTTGCCAGAGAAGCCTTCCCCGCATGACTTTACCGATTAAGCTACAGTAGAGACAAGCGCCCGTTGAAGTTTAACTCTGGCAAGCAGCTCTAAACGAAAAGGCGCGATCAAGTGAAAGACCTCAACCAGCAAGTGACCCATTCACTAAGAAACGTCTCAAATAATTAAGGTACATCCATCAAAGTATAAGAATTTTAACAATCTCCGCTACAATGAAGCTGCACTGGCATTCGTTAAGGCTGGGGCAATTCCTCTGAAAAACCATTTTTCAGTGTTTGCCAGCAATGATTGCCACGTCTTTGGATAATCCCTTACGTTGGCAAAATCTACCCCCTAGACGCACTCTGGTATACCGCTCATTGCTATCTTGTACAGATTCCCTTAGGAGTCAAAAACAAACTAAGACGCTGAGCGAGGAACGTAGAAAGCCTCCTGTTGAACTAAACCCTGGTGTGAATAGAGGTATTACTTCTCATCGCTGTAAATGTGGAAAACTGGCAGAAATTGCCGTTATCTCATAATCTGGTGTCTTAATAAGTATTGATAACTATAGGGTGGTTGAATCGAGTAAACTATGCCTGATAAATACTGGTCAGAAAACGAGTCTGGTAGCGAGCTTGACCCCATTAGCTCCCTGTTGTCGGAATACGATGAAGAAGAATTTGAGAATGACTTTTTCTTCCAAGGGCTAGAGGGCCGTCGGCAAAAAGCAGCTTTGGTATTAACTGCCATCTGGGGCAGTACGATCGCACTTCACTTTGTATCTTGGGGTTCTTGGGTGATTATCGGCTTGGCGGCACTCCTGGGAATTCAAGCAGTACGGATATTACTGGCTAAACCGTTAAAAACGCCAGAACCGCTATTGGGAAATGCTCAAGGGAATTTTCCCTTCGTTTCCCTGCTAGTGGCAGCGAAAAACGAGGAAGCGGTTATCACCAATCTGGTCAAAATGCTGTGTAACCTCGATTATCCCCAGGAGCGATATGAAGTTTGGGTGATTGACGACCACAGCACCGACCGGACCCCCATGTTGTTAGACCAGTTAGTGACACAATACTCCCAGTTGAAAGTGCTTCATCGGGGGGCTGATGCAGGTGGCGGTAAATCGGGAGCACTCAATCAAGTCCTACCTTTAACTAGAGGTGAGATTGTCGGTGTCTTTGATGCGGATGCAAAGGTGCCAAAAGATTTACTACGCCATGTGCTGCCTATATTTAAGCGTCCGAATATCGGGGCCGTGCAGGTACGAAAAGCGATCGCAAATGCCTCTGTCAATTTCTGGACAAAAGGGCAAAAGGCAGAAATGGCCTTTGACACCTACATCCAACAGCAGCGCATCGCGATTGGAGGAATTGGTGAATTACGGGGTAACGGCCAATTTGTGCGTCGCATCGCCTTAGAGCGTTGCGGTGGCTGGAATGAGCAAACCATCACTGATGATTTGGATTTAACCATTCGCTTACATCTTGATCAGTGGGATATCGACTTTCTCAACTTCCCTCCTGTGGAAGAAGAAGGTGTTACCAGTGCCATAGCGTTATGGCATCAGCGCAATCGTTGGGGAGAAGGCGGATACCAGCGTTATCTGGACTACTGGCGTTTAATTGCTAGTAACCGCATGGGTACTCAGAAAACGCTGGATTTGTTCTCATTCATGATCATCCAGTACCTCTTGCCTGTTGCTGGTATACCCGACTGTCTAATGGCGATTGCCCGCCACCGTCCACCCATCCTCACTCCTCTAACTGGGTTGGCTCTCACTCTTCCTTTAATTGGAATGTTTATTGGGTTGCGCCGCACTCAAAAAGACCAACCTCTAAGTGTTTCAACCTTTGTGGTCACCCTCTGGGAAACGTTACGAGGTACAGTTTACCTGCTTCACTGGATGCTCGTTATTGCCAGTATGAATGCTCGAATTTCCGTGCGCCCCAAGCGGCTCAAATGGGTAAAAACGGTGCATCAAGGCTCTAACGAAGAGACTGAAGAGACCTTTGAATTTGGCGCTAACCAGTAGTCACGACTTTGACTAAGACTCCCATCCATTGCTCAGGAGAACTTCCCCTCCCCAACTGTGGGAGGGGTTAAAAATTCCTAATTCGTAGTCGTAATTCGTAATTGACGGACGTTGCGGCTCGCTGCGCTCTCCAGATGGAGATTTACACCCCAACTGCTCCTAAAGCAACGTGCGTTGTCAGGGACTCTAACCCGTTTTATACGAAGTTGCTCCTCAAAGATAGTAGATAGCGGGACAAGGGGGACATGGAGGACAAGGAAGACAAGGGGGAGAGAAAGTACTACGCATGAACGCAACTTGGTATTAATTACGAATTACGAATTCATAATTACGAATTATTGTTGATAACAGTTCTTCTAGGTTAAAAACTGAATTACAGTATTGATTAGCTCTTGAGGGTGGCTTTGCTTGGATACATAAGCATCAGCCCCCTGCTTACTACCCCAGTAGACATCAAATTGCTCACTTTTAGCGCTGAACATCACTACAGGTATGTTCTGGGTTTTCTGATTCTTTTTGAGCCGACGGCAAACTTCGTAGCCGTTCATTTTGGGTAAAACGATGTCCAAAATGATTAGAGAAGGACGATAACACTTAATCTTTTTGAAGGCTTCGACGCCATCAGCCGCAATAATTACATTGAAGCCAATCACGGTCAGCATTTTTGATATGGCGAGCTGTTGCACGCGATCATCATCTACCAGTAGTACCGCTCCCATATCACATACCTTTGACTTGTGAAAGTCTTTTGGGTAACCACATATTGCGATTTTATGAGAGCTAGGATAAAGTTTCTGTGAAGAAATACAAAGCGCTAATCAAGATTTTGCGATCGCACTCTGATGTTATTTTTGGGTCAATACCGATTCTGGCTACCCCTGAGCAGGGGTATAGCCATTTTACAGGAAATGCCTAGCGCGAATCCGTTACTGCTTGAGCTGAAAGTTCGGGCTTTTTGTCCTTATCCCCTCAAGATTTAGAAGGTTGAGCCATTCCAGCCCCACATGGAACCCTTGGCATCAGCGAACTCAATGTAAATCCGGTTAATCGGAACACCCAATTTTTCATTAATCACTTGACAAAAGTCTTGGCTCATTGCCTTGGTTTGGGCGGGATTCATAGAGCCAATGCTTTTAACTTCTATGTAGCAAGTCGGTTCAACTGTTCCTCCAAACGTCATTGCCACATTAGGCTCAAATGCCGTCATCACATAGGATTCCGGCTTACCCAAATGGGTAGCCAGCTTACTAGAAAGCATTTTCAATAGCCCTTCAACGGCTGTTGGTTCTGGAGCATCAGCAGAAGATTGCACCTTAATGAGAGGCATAGTCTATTTATCACACCTCGCTTATGCGTGAACTTTTAGTTTGGGAAAGTGAGGATTGAACTCGGCGCTCAAACCTGGGCAACTTGTAAGGAAAGACAGCTACCCAGTATCCGTTTATCCGCCGTAATTCCAACCTGTTTCTGCCAATGTGAATGCAGCAGCATCCCGGTGAACACCAGCACCAATGACTTCGCCCACAAAAACAACGTGATCACCTGCTTCCACAGAACCGACGACCCTGCATTCCACATAACCCAAGGAATTAGAGATAATCGGACAGCCAGTCTCTTCTCCCGCGTAAAATTCAATGCCATTGAAGGTATTGCCTTCACGCTGGGTTGCCTGGAAAAAGGTTTGAGCGATATCTTTTTGCCCACTTTCCAAAAAGCTGAGGGCAAAGACACCACTGTTTTTGATCATTTCATAAGATTTGTGAGTCTTATTGACACAATTGACGACTTGTGG
>CBKWLJ010000257.1:0-13121 GCA_966675205.1 uncultured bacterium | reverse complement strand
CCAACATTAATGAAGGGGCTTGAAACCTAAAAGTGTTTCTAGTTCTTCCACTTTAGGTAAAAGGGAAAAGGCTAATTTAATAAATAAAAATAAAATCAGAAGCATTACATTTCTTTATTCCTAGAATAATAAGAAAAGAAAGGAGTTATCAAAGCTGATTAAGCTTGACAACTCCCTGAGAATTAACACCAGTAGAAAATTGAAGCAATGAGTATACGAAAGAGGATGATTGAATTTTAAATTAACACCAACTCATTACCAATAACATCTTAGGGCGTTATTTTTTAAAAATGATTCTATTGACTAAAACTCTACCTATTTTAATTAAAAAATCTCCCTTCTCCTTGTGACTGTACCCATTCATGGAGGAGTTGATACAGAACAGAACGTATCTTAACTTGCTTCAGTGTGCAGAGCGTTTTGAATTCAAGTTTTAGAGGTTTTGGAATGTATCCCTTAACATCCTCAGAGTCTTCACTATATAAGTCAGTGGGAGGTTCATGAATCGGTGCATCGGCTTGTATCCATCGCTCAATTAAATCTTCTAAAACTGTACTCATTTCCAGTTCTTGTTGTACACAAAGAACTTTGAACTGAAGCTTTAGTGATTTCGGCACAGCTCCCTTGATGACTACATATTGTTCACCATTTATATTGTTCACAGAAAAATATATCTTTTGCATTTAAAGTATCAAAAGAGCTTTGAGCTTAAATTTCAAAACTTTTTCTCCTATTGAACAGTGAAATTCAGCCAAGTAAAAAAGAGCTTCTAAAAACCCTATTTTTTTTATTTTGGATACTATGGCTTTGATATCTTCCTTGAAACAAACTTATTTTAGTACAGCGTGGTAGAAATAATCCACTTGTTCAAAAAGATTAAAAAGCTTATTTTATAGCAGTCGTCAAGGCGATTAGGAATCCTTCCGCATTCTGGAAGTTTAACCCGTTAATTTTTTCTCTTAGAGTCCTCTGCCTTTTGCTATACAAGCAATATCCCTTGGGGCCTCCTGTATAATAACCTGCTTACACTAGTGCAGCGTGGCAGAAATAACTCACCCGTTAAAAAAGGTTAAAAAGCTTACTGTCAAAGCAATGTCCCTTGGAGCCTCCTTACTTAGAGTCTTCTTGCACTAGTCTCAATTTGTCTAATTCTGAAAATTTTATCAATCTAAGATTAGGGATTTAAGGATGAAATTAAGAGCTTTTTCCAAAATAACTTCGCCATTTCTAGTAAGGCACGGCAACATTAATATCTAAACAAGGGTTGGGATGCTGCTGATGCTTTGCCTCAATAAAAGAGAGGTTTGTTGTTGGACGATTCCTAAGAAATAGTAACGAGTTGGCCATCTTCCATGTGAACAATACGGTCAGCAATATCAAGAATGCGATTATCGTGAGTCACCATGAGAACGGCACACTCCTGTTCTTTAACAAGTTTCTGCATCAGTTTCACTACGTCTCGACCCGATTTACTGTCTAAAGCCGCAGTCGGTTCATCCGCTAGAACCAGCTTGGGGTGACAAACTAAAGCCCGCGCGATCGCGACTCGCTGTTTTTGCCCTCCAGACAGGTTATCAGGATAGTAATTGATTCGATTCCCCAACCCAACAGCTTCTAAAGCAGCTTCTGATTTGAGGCGTGCTTCCAGACGAGAGACATTTTCGTGGAGTTTAATTGACATTTGCACATTTTGCCGAGCTGTTAAGGAGCCAAGTAAATTGTGAGCTTGAAAAATATAACCAATATGGCGACGAATTTTCATTAATTTTGCATCACTAGCCCCCCGTAACTCTTGATCAAAAACTCTGAGACTTCCTTGCTCTACAGTCCGCAACCCCCCAATCAGCGTTAATAAAGTTGTTTTACCAGAGCCTGATGGCCCAGACAGAATTACAATTTCTCCCGGTTTAATTTCTAGGTTAATATTACACAGCACTTGTCTGCGTAATCCACCCTGACCAAAGTAGTGATTAAGACTTCTAATTGAAACAAGTGATTTTTGTAACATTAGCGAAGATCATGCGCCAAAATTAATAAACTTTGTAAATAGCAAATTTTAAAAAATATCTGCTGGATCGGCTTTCCGTAAGCGACGCACAGCAATTAAACCTGAAATGGCACACATTAATATTGTTAATATCAGAACGAATAAAGCTCGGTTGAGTGTCATATCAATGGGTAGAGCTGTAGAGTTTTTTGCTAAATCATATAATCCTAAGCAAAGAGCAAACCCAGGAATATAACCTAAAGTTGCTAAAATAATGGCCTCTTGAAACACGACAAGCTCTAAATATAAATTTTTATATCCCATTGCTTTTAATGTTGCGTATTCTGATAAATGCTCAGAAACATCTGTATAGAGAATCTGATACACAATAACTGTACCAACAATGAATCCCATCCCTACTCCTAAAGTGAAAATAAATCCAATTGCTGTACTAGTCTTCCAGTAGCTTTCTTCAAAATCTATAAATCCTTGATAGTCTAAAACTTTAATGTCTCTAGGCAAGCTCGACTGTAATTTCCTAAGAATAATTTGAGCATTAGCATCAGGTTTAAGTTTAATTAGCCCAATATCAATTTCTCCTAATTTACGCTCAGGAAATACCCTAAGAAAATTTAAATCACTCATAATGATATTTCCATCAGCTCCAAAGGAAGGGCCTAAGGTAAACAAACCAACAACGCTGACTCTTTTCCCACTTAATTCAGTAATAATAGGATTTCCCTGCTCAAAGTCTTTGGCGATAGTGCCGTACTCTAGGCGAGAAGCGCGATCGAATAAAATATTTTCCTGAAGTTTAAGTTGATCTAAATTTTGCTCGACTTCAGGAAATTTAAAAACAGAAGTTGCTGGCTCGAAGCCATAAACATATATTGCTCTAAAGCTTCCATCGTAAGGATTCCTCCATTCTTTAAAGCCAACATAAATCGGGCTAATTAATTCCACTTCGTCAAGGCTTAAAGCTTGATATAAACGACGCCAAGAAAAAGACTTCATATAAGGTAGAGACCGAGAGCGAGTACTGATGACAAATAAATCTCCTTGTAAATTTTGATGGAGTCGCGTAGCACTATCATAAAGAGCAGATTGAAATCCTAATTGGAGAAACATGAGAATTACGGCAAAAGCAATACCTGCTAAGACAATAAGCAGGCGAGTTTTTTCTCGACTTAGTTGTAGCCATGCCAAAGGAATATCAAACATCATGCCCTCATATTTTTAAGGTAATGGATGTGAAAATAAAAGAATTTTTCAGGCAGCAATTAAATATCGATCGCTACCTTAACCTGTAAGTTAGTTAACGCAGCAACTCTCTGGCTATCTGTTGTATTGAGGCGAATTTTTACCTCCACAACCCTAGCATCCACATTGGCGGCTGGCTCAGTACTTAAAACTTCTTGCGTATTCACCTGTAGCCCGATTTGAGTGACGGTGCCGTTGAGTTTGCCTGAAAAAGCATTGCTAGTAATCGTTGCTTTTTGACCCATCCTTAATTTACTTACGTCTGATTCATAAACTTCTGCAACTACATTCATTTGAGCAGTCTGTCCTAAAGCTGCAATTCCTTTATTGCTAATCGCCTCTCCAGGTCGGGAATAAATTTTTAAAATTTGTCCATTGATAGGAGAGCGGACAGAAGCGAGATCTAAATCGGCTTGAGCTTTGGCAACGTTAGCGATCGCTTGATTGACTTCAGCTTGAGCAGCTTCCACATCTGTAGGACGAATTTCCGCAATTTGCTTGAGGGTTGCTTGGGCTGCCTTGATTTGTTGCTGAAATGTTGCTTCAATCCGGTTACGATTCACTTGAGCTTCATTGAGATGCTCTTGAGCGGTTTTCAGGGTGAGCTGCTTACTATCTAATTGAGATGCGGGAACTGCACCGGCTTGGAACAACTGATGATAGCGTTGATACTCGATTTGAGCGTTATTTAACTCTGCTTCTAGGCGTGCAATCGTTTGAGCTTGAGCAGCAAGCTGTCCTTGCAACTCGGCTTCTAATCTTGCGATCGTTGCTTTTTGAGCTTCAAGTTCTCCCGTTTTTGCGCCAGCCTTGACTTGAGCAAGATTAGTTTGGGCGACTTTGACTTGCTCTTGAGCTAGGTTGAGCGCTGCTTGGAGATTTTTATGGTTATCTAAAATAGCAACCTCTTGCCCGATGTTCACTGCATCGCCCTCCTGCACGAGAAGTTTGGCAACTCGACTCGATCCCAATCCATTGAGAACAGTAGGCGCAGATAAATAAACGATTTCTCCTTCTGGTTTTAAACGTCCTAAAGCAGCAACGGCCCTAATTTGGGGAGTCGCGCTGACAAGATTGGGTGAGGCGGGTGTGCTGCGTTGAAAGTGAAGGACATATTGGGCAATAGTTCCGCTAAAAGCTAAGCCTGTAACAACGGCAGCAATCAGAATCCATCGTCCTGAAGGCTTCACAAATGATTTATTGTCAGAGATTACATCATGCTTCATCGCTGATTAACTGAACCTCCCTGATAGTTTTCAGTGTTTGCAGATCAGAGGTTTACGTATTGGAAATGACAAAAATGCGATCGCACTCTCTTAGTGGTAAGCTGACCTTACCGACCCATTGCATATCGTCAAGGCAGGGGAAAGGGCAAAGGAAAAGGGGGAAAGGCTTAGAAAAATCAAACGTTTCGCTCTATTGAGCCTTGTTGTTGTAAAACGCTAAGTCTAACCGTAACAGCTTAAAGATATAAGCAGAGTGTGACTCTGCCCCAATTCCTCACGATCCAATCCCCTCGGAGTTTAGACAATCTAGAGTAGTATCGTTTAGCCCAAGACCCAATAAGACACACTCGCTACCCAATGCGATCGCTGTTAGCATGAGGGTTCTTAATACAAGAGTGGCACCTGTGATGGGCTACCGGGCAAAGGCAATCCGCCAAATTGCCTTAGTTGCTGCTTTCCCTATCACTTAATTAATCGCAATCGTGCCCGCTTAGATGCATATTAGCTTAGCACTAACCGAATGAATTAGGTTAACCCAAATTGAGTAAAATTTTCTAGTGAAAAGTGTTTGGGTGCTGCAAAACCTGTTCTAGCTTATCGAACAGCTTAACTTAATCCTTAACTTCCCGATCTTCACTGGCTAAAACCCTACAAGCTTGGAATACTTGGCAACAAGAAGACTAGTCAAGAAAGCTTTTATATAGGAGGCTCCAAGACAGAAGGTAAAAGGAATATTGTTTGTACAGGAAACTTTTTCACCTTTTTCAACTAGGTAATGATGTCTACCACGCTGTACTAGTGTATGAGGGCACAATAGCATGAGCAATGATGAAGACATCACAGCTATCTAGAAGAATGACAAATTAAATTCGTTGAATACAAGACACTTAGACCCAGTTAGTCTATTTTTCCGCCAATGGGATGGGTTATAGCCGATTGCTTCATACAGTAAAGCTCATACCAATTCTCTGTGAAGATGCGCTTGATACAGCGTGATGAACGCAAGCTTCATAAGGAATTGAAGATATTGCTTAGGGAGAATAAAATGACTATTGCTTTGGATTACTCAAGCGACATCAAACATAAAGTTTCGACTTTGGTAGACCTGCTAAGCTACAGAGCGCAACATCAGTCTGACCAAACCGCTTATACTTTTTTGCAGGATGGGGAAATACCAGCAGATAAATTAACGTATCAAGAATTAGATCAACAGGCAAGAGCGATCGCAAGTCAGCTTCAGCTCATCAATGCCACAGGTTCTCGTGCCTTGCTCCTCTACCCACCTGGACTGGAATTCATTGCTGCCTTCTTTGGGTGTTTGTATGCCGGGGTTGCCGCTGTCCCCGCTTATCCACCTCGACGCAATCAAAATATGTCTAGGTTGCAGGCAATCTTGGCGGATGCCAAGGCGGCAGTCGCACTCACGACGACATCTATGCTAAGTCACATCGAAAGTCGCTTTAACGAAAGTCCAGAATTGACGGAGTTGCACTGGCTAACCACAGATGACACTTCCCGCGACTTAGCAGCAGCATGGCAGAAACCGAAACTGACGAGCGACACTTTAGCGTTTCTTCAGTACACATCCGGCTCTACAGGTACACCCAAGGGTGTGATGGTGAGCCACGGCAATCTTTTGCACAATTCCGCTTTAATCCATCAGTCTTTTGCAGATACACCCAATAGTCAGGGGGTATCCTGGCTGCCACCCTACCACGATATGGGATTAATTGGGGGAGTGCTGCAACCTCTATATGTCGGTGCCCCAATGAATTTGATGTCAGCCGTCGCATTTATGCAAAAACCGATTCGCTGGCTGCAAGCAATTTCTCAGTGTAAAGCGACGACTAGCGGAGGGCCGAATTTTGCTTATGACCTTTGTATTCGCAAAATTACGCCTGAACAAAAAGCAAGTCTTGATCTGAGTAGTTGGGAAGTAGCTTTCACCGGGGCTGAACCCGTTTGTGCCGAGACATTGGAACAGTTTGCAGCGACGTTTGCATCGTGTGGCTTCCGACAGGATGCATTTCACCCCTGTTACGGGATGGCTGAAACGACCCTAATTGTTTCCGGAGGGTTGAAAACAGCGCCCCCCATTATTCGCTTAGTGGATGGGGCTGCACTCGAACAAAACCGCGTAGTAGCTGTTACTAAAGAGCGGGAAGGGACTCGAAAAATTGTTGGTGTTGGTAGAACCTGGTTAGACCAGAAAATTGCGATCGTTAATCCTGAATCCTTAATTCCATGCCCAGAGAATCAAGTGGGAGAGATTTGGGTGTCAGGGCCGAGTGTCGCCCAGGGCTATTGGAATCAGCCTGAGCAAACAGAACAGATTTTTAATGCTTATCTGAAAGATACGAGGGATACAGCGGTAGCAATACCAGAAAGCCCTAGCACAACAGAACGCGATTTGGGGCCATTTCTACGCACGGGGGACTTAGGATTTTTGCAAGATGGCGAGTTGTTCATCACCGGACGAATTAAAGATGTGATCATCATCCGGGGGCAAAACCATTATCCCCAAGATATTGAGTTGACTGTAGAAAAGAGCCATCCAGCGTTGCGGGTAGGTTGTGGAGCGGCATTTGCGGTAGATGTAAAAGGTCAAGAGCGACTGGTGATTGTTCAAGAAATCGAGCGGAGTTATCTGCGGAAGCTGAATGCCAATGAAGTAGTCGGAAATATCCAAAAGGCTGTCGCCGCCCAGCACGCTCTACAGATTTATGCCACGGTACTGGTGAAGACAGGAAGTATTCCTAAGACTTCGAGCGGTAAGATTCAGCGTCATGCCTGCCGAGCTGGGTTTCTCGCGGGAACATTGAATGTTGTAGAGGATTGGAGTGAGAACCCTCATGGCAAAGTAAAGTTTTTACATCTACAGGCTGACGTTGAATCTATGCTACAAGAACTATCAATTACTAAACAGCTATAACTGCCACGCTGTTACGAAAGCATCCCAATGTGAGTAAATGTAAAACGAAGCCTGGAGAAGCCAGGAGAGTAGATAAGCCAATATCTGATGCATAGCAACTTACTTTCCTCATTTTTGGGTAAACAAGGGTGTAAATCAGGGGAGAGACAATGAGCAAAATTTTAGTGATTGAACATGAATCATGTACGCGAAACCTTTTTCTCAAAGCACTGAGAGCCCAGAATTTCTACGCGATCGGTACTGAAAACGGTCGAATGGGTCTGCAACAGGCATGGGAACAGTTACCCGATTTGATTATTTGCGGCAATATGATGCCGGAACTCAATGGTTACAATGTTTTAACAGCGCTACGCCAAAATCCTACTACGGCAATTATCCCCTTCATTTTCGTCAGCTCCAAAGCCACTCGGACTGACTTGTACAAAGCTATCAAGTTGGGTGCAAATGACTATCTCACTAAGGCCTGTACTGTCGAGGAACTACTCACAGCAGTGACAAGCCAATTAGAAAAACAAGCCTTTCTTCGGCAATGCTACACTGCACAGTTGCAGCCTGTTCAAAAAGCACTCAGTAGTGATACGCAATTGCGGTCAAACCGAGTAGATCGAGAAAACAAGGGGGACAAAGGAGAGCAAGTATTATGTACGAACGCAACTGCGTATGAGGCTGTAACTCGAGCGGCGGCGGCTCCGTTAATCTTTCCATCTGATGCCAAGTTGAATCAGGTTTTCCGCTTCATTGAGGCTAATTATCACCAATCCATTACTCTCGGTGACGTGGCTCAAGCAGTGGGTTACTCTCCGGCTTACTTGACTCACTTGACACGACGCCAAACTGGACAAACGGTGCAACGCTGGATTATCGAGCGCCGGATGGCAGCAGCACGTTCTTTGCTCCTAGAAACTGATCAGGTAGTGGAGCAGATTGCGATGAAGGTGGGGTACCACAATTCCGTTCACTTCTTCCGCCAGTTTCGTCAATTTCACGGGACAACTCCCCAGGCATGGAGAAGTTCACATCGCAACTAATATCAAATCCGAGTTCAATCCCGTTTCTTAACCAAACTGAGAGAGTTTCCGGAAGCTGGGGAAGAATAATCACGGGCATTGAAAGGGAGGCTATAAAAGCGGATTTTGGATAACAGAAGTACCAACCAAAACGAAAAAATTGTTAGTCCTATCCAAAGATTGTTCATTGTCCCCGCATCTGGAATCTTATAAGCTTCTTTTAAAAGGAGTAGCGTTGGAAATAGGATGAACGATTAGACGATATGCAGAAGAAATTGCCAGTCTAAAAGAGTTCAGATTTAGGTTAATTGGACGGGTAAAACGCTAACTTCTATGTAATCTTTTCAGTCACTAGGACTTAAAATCGCGCTAATCCACGTCCGCAGAAAAAGGCAAGTCCTTGGTTGTTCAAATTAGGTTGCCAGGGCATCAAAAAAGGTCATCCTAGCAGACTTCTAGCCAAATTTAATTTTGCCAAGTTTTACTTTCAAGGGTGTAGACTTGCTCAAGGTACTATTACAACACTTTGTTACTCCTCGCAACTTGATGTTATAAAATCTCTCTTTCTTAGTTCCTGTACAAGTTGTGTTTCACCAAAGTAATCGAGACAGGCTCCAGATGCGGATACACTCCAGAAAATGAATGTGCTACGGATGAATGCAATTTGGGATGAATCCTAAGTCAAAAGCTTTTATTTCCACCTAAAGTTTTTCGAGACTGTCTGCATTGTATGAATGGCTTCAACTTAGAGCAAAAACTCCTTAGCATTCAGGACTGTCAAAAACCATCAAAGAGTAACAACTCAAATCCAGACTCAACCCCACAATTATTACTTTTTTAAACGCCAATGTCTAACTTTTCAGGAAATATCGAAGAAAATACTGGCAAAGAACTGCCGACAGCCGCAGAAATTCAAGCTTGGATGTCTTCCTATCTCGCTCAATTGCTGGCACTTGAACCGGATGAAGTCAACGCCACAATTCCCTTCGATCGCTACGGTTTAGATTCCTCAGTAGCTGTTGGTCTCACCGGTGATTTGGAGGATTGGCTAGATAGAAAACTTGATCCAACTCTCCTGTACGATTATCCCACGATTGAGGCTTTAGCTCAACATTTAGCTGAGGAATTCAAATTCAAAGTTGAAGCTTGATAAATGAGGTAAGCTGTCGTCCCTAAAAATTTCGTCGAGTTATTCGCTAATTGTTGACATTCTGGCCTACAGCTACACTTCTACACTCGCAAAAAAATTATGACAGATAATACCATCAGAACACTGGAGCTAGACAATGAGTTTTCCTCTCAATCTGAGGGAAAAACAAAGAAGCATATCAAATTGACAGGAATCAATTATCGACGCAATACGGAGTCCGACTACACCGAAAAAATTGAGGAATTCGACAAGCACTTCGACTACCAGAGCAACAGTGATTACTATTGGAGCGAACCAGAGCTTTCTCTCCTTTACGGCACTCCCCTTTACGAAGAAGCTTCTCCCTCCCAAAAAAGAGCGCTCAATCACCTTTATTGGGCTACACAGTATAACCAAACGGCAGCGACCGAAGCGAATGCTGTACTTTATAATCAGGTTACGGCTGGCGTTTTCTCCTTAATTGGAGGTTATGATACCCTCTGCAAAGAGCTAGATTTGGAAACAGCTCAGGAACGTCACCACATTCATGCGTTCCACATGATGGGTTATAAAACAAAAAGGGCTTTGCTCGGCTCATCGTTTCATACCTCGATTCAGGGGAAATCTTACAAAAACTCTGATTCGCGCCGAGAAGTTGCACCAAGATACTCATCGAGCAAGAGTGCAGCAAGAAACGAGAGTGCAGCGCAGCAGAAAATGCGATCGCAAATTTTCTCCTTCAATTGGCAAAGTTCTCCCTTATCCGCCTTTCAAGACTCCGCCTTGCGCTTTGTCACCAATAAGGTGTTGCTCAAAAATCAAGCACACTACTACTCCCAATATTTAAGGGAATTAGACGAGAGAGGCGAACCAATTCCCGCTCAAACCACAGGTTTATTAGGGCAATTAGCACCTCGACCTTTGCTTCAATTTTTCACCTTAAACTGTGGAACTTCGCCCTTCCTAGCGTGTCTGTTTTACGTCACGCGCTTTATGGCGAATATGCTGATCAAGAATTACGAGTACCGCTACTCCCAGTATTACAGGGAATTGGAAAAGAAAGGTGAGTTTATTCCAACGCCACTCGCAGTTTCCCATTATCATCTGTTAGATGAAGCCTTCCATACCACAACATCCCAGCTCATTGCTCAAGATTTGTACAAGGATTTCCCGAAACCAACAGCATACGAAACTTTCTTAGCAAATTTGACAATTTACAAGGCGCAAAGTGTTGGTCTCAGCGGTCTTTCTGGTGGAATCCCTGCCATATTTCGCAGTGATGATACGTTCATTCTTTCCTTTTACAGGCTGCTCCTGTCTCCTGTATTTGATATGTCTGAGCAAGAAGCGCTGCATTGGCTTGAGAAGTGTTTGTGTCAAGAACACGAAGGTTTTCATGTAACTCTCAAGTATCACCAACGCCTCCTGTCCGAACTTCGTCGGCTGTTTGAGCCTATCGATTATCTATGGTCAGTCAACCGTGAAATGCGCCTCATGGCTTCAGGGGGTTCGATGAGTAAGGCTATTACCAGTAACATTAATGCTTTTGAGCAGTTCTCTCGGTCTGTCAACCCTTCTGGGTAGGAAAAAGGGAAAAGGGATATAGAAAATATGAAAACCTTTCCCCTCTTCTCACTCCTGTTTCGGTCATTTAAAAGCAGTAGCTAACTGTTATCCAAAAAGCTTTTTGAGTGTCGCTCTCACATCCATAACAACTCACTCCGACGAATTACTGGGAATTGAATTGATTCGGTAATTGCCTTTAATTTTCATCTCTTCACCTGTACCCCTTTCAGCTATCTGGACTTTGCAACTTAAATGCACATCAGTTGAATTTCCGTAATGCTCGGCGCGTATAACAGCACAACTACTTAATAATATTTAGAGGCTTTGAAGTGGAACCCATAGCAATTATCGGCATTGGTTGCCGTTTTCCTGGAGCAAAAGACCCCGAATCGTTCTGGCAGCTATTGCGTAACGGCGTGGATGCCATCTCTGAGGTGCCAAAAGAGCGTTGGGATATTGACGAATTTTATAACCCAGAGCCAGGTACACCTGGACAAATGAATACTCGCTGGGGTGGCTTTCTCAATCAGGTCGATCAGTTCGATCCCAGCTTCTTTGGGATTTCTCCCCGCGAGGTAGAACGAATGGACCCCCAGCAAAGACTAGTCTTAGAGGTCGCCTGGGAAGCCTTAGAAGATGCTGGACTCGCACCGGAAAAGCTGGCTGGCAGTCAAACAGGAGTTTTTGTAGCGATCGGTAACTACGATTATTGCAGGTTGCTCACCAAAGATTTAGACCTTGTCAATGCCTACGATGGCACGGGTAACACCCTCTGCATTGCCGCGAATCGCCTATCGTACCTCCTCAACCTGCGCGGGCCCAGTGTGGTGATCGAAACGGCTTGCTCCTCATCACTGGTAGCCTTGCATTTTGCCTGCCGAAGTTTGCTTGAGGGAGAATCGAATCTGTGCTTGGTGGGTGGAGTCAGTTTGATGTTGTCTCCAGAACCGACCATCACTTACTCTCATGCTCGGATGATGGCCTCTGACGGTCGTTGTAAGACTTTTGACGCGAGTGCCGATGGTTACGTCCGGGGAGAAGGATGCGGTGTTGTTGTCCTCAAGCGCCTTTCGGATGCTGTTAGGGATAAGGACAATATTTTAGCCGTTGTCAAAGGTACGGCAGTGAACCAAGATGGTTTGAGCAATGGACTGACAGCACCCAATGGGCCTTCCCAACAGGCCGTTATCCGTCAAGCGTTGGCAAATGCTGAAGTTGCACCGGCGCAGATTAGTTATATTGAAGCTCACGGCACTGGTACTTCATTGGGAGACCCGATCGAAGTCAAATCCCTAAAAAGCGTTCTGATGCAGGGTCGTGAGCCAGATCAGCCTTGTTGGATTGGTTCGGTTAAAACCAATATAGGTCATTTGGAAGCCGCTGCCGGAATGGCTAGCGTGATTAAGGTAGTCCTTGCGCTGCAACATCAAGAAATCCCACCCCACCTGCACCTGAAGCAACTAAATCCTTATATTTCCTTAGCAGGGACGCCCTTGTCCATTCCTACCGAATGCCAATCTTGGCCTGCTGGTAAAGAGAATCGCTTAGCTGGAATCAGTGCGTTTGGTTTCGGGGGCACCAATTGCCACGCCATCGTGGGAGAAACCCCTGCCAATTTGCGATCGCCGTTAGCGGCGGGAAGTGAAACATCGGACGAGTTTAGAGGCAGCGATGCCGAATACAATCCAAAATCAAAAATACTCAATCCAAAATCCCTAGAACGCCCTCTACACCTGCTTACCCTGTCGGCAAAAAGTGAGAAGGCTTTGGGCGAATTAGCCCAACGTTATGCTGATTTCTTAGCGTCTCATCCTGAAGTCTCCCTGGCGGATGTTTGCTTTACTGCTAATACGGGGCGATCGCATTTTGACCATCGGCTTGCTGTTGTCGCGGAATCGACTGAACAGTTGCAACAGACGCTTTCAGGATTTGTTAATGGGAAGCGGACGATTGGATTGGTGAATGGTCAGGTTACGAGTAAGAAACGTCCCAAGATAGCGTTTTTGTTTACGGG
>CBKWLJ010000256.1:0-13141 GCA_966675205.1 uncultured bacterium | reverse complement strand
CAACATTTTGGGTTTACCCTGTCAAGCATTAACCTGATTAATTTAAGCCAGGTGCAGCAAACAGTTGCCAGCAACGTTGACAGGAGGGAGGATTATAGTAATGTAACCCTTCTAGAGCAATTGGATGAGCGATCCACACTGCCCCTCGTCTTCTGCCATTGGGAATACCATAGTATCGGAGCTATAAGCTATCGTGATCCAGACTGAAACCCCAACCCTACCAACGCTACAAGCTGAAGTTTCTCGTCTGCGAGAAGAGTTGCAAATGAGAGACCAGCTAGTGCAACAGCTGTCTCAAGAATTATTTCGCTTAGTTAAGGGGAACGCCAGCTTCTCACCCCCGGCGGAAGTGTCAGAGCGTCACCAAGCGCAGATGCGAACCTTGCGCGAACAACTGCAAGACGTTGAACAGCAGGTAACTTTTTATCAACATCAAATTACCAGCCGCGATGAAGAAATTTATCAACTGCGGCAGTCGGTGCAAGAATTAACTGAGCGATCGCGAATGCTGGAGCAGGTAGTACAGGAGTTACCGAAGATTTACCGTCAGAAGTTTGCCGAACGCATGGTTCCTGTGCGAGAAAAGGTAGAAATGTTGCAACGAGAAAATCGTCAACTCCACGCTGAGTTACAAAGCGTCAGCTATCGCCTCGCCGTCAGAAGCCGTAACATTACACGCGTCGATTTACCGACGTTCTCTCGCCCCCGTGGTGGCCCCATTCCCACCTTCGGGCAGGTTTAGGGTTTTCCGAAGTCGTCAATACCCAAGCACAGGGGACGAGACCAGTAATAGAGGCTTCAGGCACTACCGTATAACTGGTGAATACCATCTCAGAAGATGATTCCACGGTATTGACCTGGTGATGTAGGTGGGTAAAAAGAAGCCTTTTCGCATCTCAACCAAGGCGGTGATATGAACAGAGGACACCTGATGGTGTCCTCTAACTTTTGTTGGGGCCATTATCTAGTTCGAGGACTTGACAAATTAGTCTTTATATGATTTATCTCTTCGGGCGGGCACTGTCTACAGCAGTTATAGCAGTCGCCAAGGCGACTCTTGACTCTCACTTTCATTCTGAAACCAAGACCCGTCAATATGCATCCCTTGGAGCCTTCTGCCCTGGAGCCTTTTGCCTTTTGCTATAAAAAGCTGATTCTAGCGTTACTGTGCAGTGCCCCCCTACCTTCCCATAACCAATGACTAATGACTAATGATTAGCGATCGCGTTCTAAATCCTTAATCACCTGCTTCCAGTACCATTCTTCTGGCATACCAGGTTCTCTTTGCTTGGCGATTTCCAGCAATCGTTTGGCGATGTCCCAATTGCCGCCGACAAGTCCTAGTAGGTGGCTTTGCAGTTCAGGACTCGGTTGAGAGTTTGGTCCAGGTCTTGTATTTTGATTGAAGCGATCGCCAAAATTGGATTGAGTAGAACGTCGTTGACCTGTAGAACGAGATTGTGAAGATTGAATCGTTTTTAGCTTATCTAATACTTGTCGATAATTATCCCAATCTTGTTTATCAAAATAAAGGTTTGCCGCTTTTTGATAATCATCAATCGCGCCTTGTCGATCTTCAAAACCGACACGAGCCACAGCCCGATGACAGTACAATTGAGCATTACTAGGTTGAAGGCTTAGTGCTCTAGAATAATCCTCGATCGCTTGTCGATAATTCTTCTGTTTACCGTAAGCATGGCCTCGGTAGGTGTAAGCTTCAATGTTTTCTGGGTTGTCTTGAAGTAACTGGCTAAAATCCTCAATTGCTCCTTGATAATCTCCGACTTCAGTCCGAACAAGTCCTCGATGGCAACGCACTTGAGCATCTTGGGGATTGAGTTGCATTGCTTGCCCTAAATCTTGCATCGCTCCCCGATAGTTGCCTAGCTTGCTGTGAACAATTCCTCGATAGCAATAGGCTCTAGCGTTTTTGGGATCGACTTGAAGCAGCCAGTTAAAATCTTCCAACGCTCCTCGATAATCTCCTCGGTTAACCTTATTCACCGCTTTGTTGCAAAACGCCTGGGTTTGGGCAGCGCTGAAACGTTGGAGTTGTGAATTTTGAATTTGGTTGATACTGTCCAAACACTGACGGCAACTAACCGCATCCTTCTGATCGAGATAAAGTTGTGCGGCTTTCTTTAAACTAGCGATCGCAGCTTGAGTATCTTCTAAGCGACGATAGGCAGCACCTTGCAGTTTATAACTCGGTGCATGGTTGGGATTAATCTGTAACGATTGAATCGTATCTTCCACAGCGCCTTTGGCATCTCCCAGCGCCAACCGAGCTAAACCTCGGCCAAAATAACTTTCCAGACTCTCTGGATTGAGTTGCAACGCCTGAGAGTAGTCTGCAATTGCGCCTTGTGCGTCTTTCAA
Source organism: uncultured bacterium (assembly GCA_966675205.1). Lineage (GTDB taxonomy): Bacteria > Cyanobacteriota > Cyanobacteriia > Cyanobacteriales > Coleofasciculaceae > JBFLZA01. The sequence goes on along the minus strand of CBKWLJ010000256.1, from coordinate 10,762 downwards.
GTCGAAGCGAGCGACCCCTCGTTTGTAGTAGGCTGAGGCAAATTGAGGATTAATCTGCAACGCGCGATCGAACTCCTCAATAGCGCCTTGTAGATCGCCCTGAAGTACCTTATCTAAGCCCCGGTTGTAAAATTCTTGCTCCATTTTTAACCAGCTTATACAGCCAGCGACCACCACTCTAGCTAATTATGATAGCTCACGCATCCTCGGAAAGAACGGAACCTCCTGCCTTCTGCTACCGCTATCAAGGCAACCCATTGTGATTAAAAAGTGCGGCGACTTTGATTCAAGACTTGGGAGAATGTGTGACTGAGTTAGTAATAGGCGATACTATATTGTTTCCAGAAGAGTTGAAAGATACTTTACAGGTGAGAAATAGTTATGATTTTTCACCTAACTTAGAGCGAGAATCATTGGATTGAAATGATGCAATTACTTAAATGACGAGTTAGTCTTTAGCTATTTCGACGTCGCCTTTTCCCTGCCTCCTTTCCCCTTGTACCAAGGAGTCTTTACCCTCTTCAGGGTTTGGGGGTGGGTCATGCTGGTGTTGAACTTCTTCAAGTTTACGCGTAATTCGCTCAATTCTCTGCTTGACCTTCAAAGGGTCAATGTATGACCAAATATTTGCTCGGCAATATTTCTCTCTAGAACGGTAATACACGTAATACCTCAAATGTCAATATTTATATATTTAAATTTTCCTAAAAAAATTGCTCTCTCACGTCATTCAGAAGGTAGAACAACTGTAGTCCGTCAAAAGCAGAATCGGTACGGATAAAGGGAGGAGCAGATGAGGATATCCCTCATCGCTGCAAAAACATTGATTTCCTGATGACTGAGGAGAATTTTGGGAAAGGCTTACTATAGACGATTATTGACTATTTTTTCTTTGCTATGAGCTACTGCCTAAATCCGGATTGCCAGAAGCCTCATAATCCCAGTGATGCTAAGTTTTGCCTGAGGTGCGGTACAAGGTTACTACTAGGCGTTAGCGAAGCAGCACCGCAAGAGCTTCGCTACCGTGCGCTTGAGTTAATCGGTCAAAGTAGCTATGGCAGAACCCTGTTGGCTGTGGATGAATCTAAGCCATCCAAACCCCACTGCATCATTAAGCAGTTTTTTCCCCAAGCCCAAGGTACCGATGACGCAGAGGAAGCAGCGCATTTATTTAAGCAAAAAGTAGTACGGTTAGAAGAATTGGGTGAACATCCCCAGATTCCTGACTTATTGGCACATTTCACTCAAAATCATTATCAGTATTTAGTGCAAGAGTTTATCGAAGGGCCCAATTTAGCCCAAGAACTCGAATCCAAAGGCGCTTTCCATGAAGACCAGATTCGGCAAATCTTGAGAGAAATACTACCAGTCTTACAGTTTGTACATGAAAGCCAACTGATTCACCAAAATATTAAACCTCAGAATATTATTCGGCGCATTACCCCAACGCCCTTAATAAGAGAAGAGGGTAACGACGAGGAGGTAGAAGCAAAAGCAGGAGAGTTGGTTCTCGTCGATTTTGGCGTGGCTAAGTTGTTCACCGATAAGGTTTTGCCCCCAACAGGAACAGCAATTGGCACAGCGGGATATGTCGCCCCAGAACAAGCGTTGGGCAAAGGGATTTTTGCGAGTGACTTGTACAGCTTGGGTGTCACTTGCATTCATTTGCTCACTCAAACCGACCCTTTTGAATTGTATTCGGTTAGCGAAGCAGCTTGGGTTTGGCGAGATTTCTTAAATACTCCAGTGAGTCAAGAGTTAGGGCAAATCCTCGATAAGATGCTGGAAAATGCTACAAAGCGACGTTATCAGCATGCAGCAGATGTTCTTGAAGATTTGAAGCGTTTAGAGCAAGCCTCTGAACCTTCCACTGCATCCGCCTCAGTACCACCGAGTTTGGATGAAATATCTGAAACTACCCCAACATTTATCCCATCCGTACAGCCTAATCTCCAATCTGAGCCACAAGTTCCACCGACTGTCAAAGAAGTAATAACGCCTCAAACTCAGAATTGGAAATGTGTCCTGACTCTGGGTAGACAAGATGGACGTGGCAATTGGTTTTCGGGAGTTACTTGCATCGTCTTCACTCCTAAAGGGCAATATCTCGTCAGTGGCAGTGAGGATTCTTCAATTAGGATATGGGAGCCAAGTACTGGTGAAGAAATTCGCACCCTTCCCGGAGATTCTAACTTTGTTAACTCAATCGCTATCAGTCCCGATGGAGAAATTCTAGCGAGTGTGGGTGACGACACAATCAAACTGTGGAACCTAAAGACAGGAGAAGAAATTCGCAGTTGGGCTGGGCATTCATCCGTGATTCGTAGCATTATTTTTAGCCCTGATGGCAAGATACTCGCCACTGGCGGCAATGACACAATGATTAAGTTATGGAATCCCTACACTGGGGAAGAAATTCGGGCTTTGTCTGGGGGAAGCCTGATTAGAGCCATTAGCGTTAGCCCAGATGGGCAGTTACTTGCTAGTGGGGATTGGGACAACAACATTAAGTTGTGGAACCTGGATACTGGTGAAGAAATCCGCACATTATCTGGTCATTCACATAAAGTTCGTACTGTTAACTTTAGTCCAAATGGACAGTTGCTTGCTAGCGGAAGTAGTGATAAAACCATCAAGATTTGGCGGCTTGAAACAGGAGAATTATTGCATACCCTGGTTGGCCATTCGGGTTGGTTTGCAGGGGTGAATTCAGTTGCCTTTAGTCCAGATGGACAGGTACTGGCGAGTGGCAGTGATGATAAAACGATTAAACTATGGAACTCCCAGACAGGAGTTCTCATCACTACTCTTTCGGGACACTCCAAGGGAGTTAATTTTGTTGCCTTCAGTCCAGATGGTTATAGCCTAGCGAGTGGAAGTAGTGATAAAACTATCAAGATTTGGCAGTCCGCTTAATGGGGATAAAACAGTTAAACTATGACGGTGTGATTAATGCAAAATAGTTTTGAGTCGAAACAGTACGGCTTTGCCCTGCATACTAGTAGCCCTCAATTAGGGGTGGCACTCAGCAATTTCTCGGGGAATACTCGTAGCCAAATTTGGGATTTGGGGCGCGATATGTCTACCCATCTACAGCAGTATATCGCTGAATTTCTCCAGCCCCAGACTTGGACAGATTTGGCATTTATTGCAGTGGCAAAGGGACCAGGGAGTTTTACAGGAACTCGTATTGGTGTTGTTACTGCACGGACTTTAGCACAGCAGTTAGATATTCCTCTATTTGCTGTTTCGACATTAGCCGCTATGGCTTGGTCGCACTTTTGCCAAATTTCTCCTCCCCCAATCTCTCTGAGTAAGAGGGAAGTACAAGGCGATATAATTGCACTGCAAATGCCTGCACAACGAGGACAATTATTTACCGCGATTTATCAGTTATCACCTTCGATTTCAACATTGGTACCGTTGTTTCCAGACACCGTTTTATCGCCGGAAAAATGGAAACAAACATTAGAGGGTTGGTCAAGTTCTTATCAGTTGATTGAGATTCCTGCTGGTGTTGGATTGGGTGATTCGGTTTCCAGTGTGCTAGAACTTGCCTATTGGGATTGGCAACAGGGAAAGTATCCGCATTGGTCAGAAGCTTTGCCGTTTTATGGTCAGCATCCAGTTGAGGTTTAGTAACGCTAATAAAGTATATAGTGAGTAGGGCGGGCAAGAGCTATCGAATGGAAAAGCTGATGTGGTCGTTGCTTATGTTTGCCCACCCTACAGTATCCACATGAGAACCGCTATGATTTCCTATGGATGCTTTTTTCTTTTAACCAGTTGGATAAAACTTTCGTGAGTTCTTGATTGATTGCCTCATACCCCTTCCTGTCAATATGCAGAGTATCACGAACGTAGTTACTTCGCACTTTGCCATTGTCTGCTAGAAGCGAGTAAGTATCCAGAATCAAAACATTGCTTGCTTTGAGTGAGTTGAGGTAAGCATTGACTTCCGATACTGCTTGAGCAATCTCTGGTGACCAAAACGGTTGACGGGTAAGCGGTACCGGACCAATCGGAAAAATGGTGGTCAAAATCACAGTGGCACCACTATTAACTGAACGGGTAACGAGTTGTTGAATATTGCTTTTGCAGTTGGCGATAATGGCGGCTTTGCGTTCAGGAAATAAAGCAATTGTTTTCAAGTCGTTAATCCCAACTTGCAAAATGATAATATCGGGTTGTAATGGTAGAACGTGCTTGTCAAAGCGTCCTAATACTTGGACTGAAGTCTGATTGATGATGCCTCGATTCACAAAATAAAAGTCTTTGAACTGTTTTGGAGCGGGCCATTGAGCTGCTCGTGAATCACCAAAGAATACCACGGTTACTGGGGAAACGGCAGGAACATCAGAGTCGGTACTAAAGGCGTGTAGTCCCAATGGATCTAAATTCGTTGAATTTAGGAGTAGATAGTAATATCTTGCTTGAACAAATAGAAGGACATTAAAGACTAACGATATGACCAAAGCAACGAGACTTAATAATAGAGTCAGACGCATTAAACGATTTTTTTTCTGCATTTTGGGGTGAGGAGTCCGTTTGCTATCACTCATAGCATGTCTGGTTGAATACTTACATTTTTGTGAAGACAAGGCAGAGGGCTTCAATTTATATTCGTCTGAATAAGCGCTGCGATACTCAATCTATGCTCTAAGTTATGGAACTTTCCGTTAGGGCTATAAGTCAAGGAGTGAGGGAGTTGAATTTGCAAACAGCTTAGTCCTAATAGGGATTAGGTCACGATTAATCGCGACTATTAAGTCTTTATCAACTTGAACAACCTATAAAAGACTGGAATGGGACAAAATTATTGGGAGTGTCAGCCATGAAAAAGGTATTTTTGATCGCTACAAGCTTATTCCTTTTAAATACTAATGCTGCAAATGCCTGTAGTTGTATGCCAACTACGCCTGAACAAAGCTTTAAAAATGCTAATGCTGTTTTTGCCGGAAAAGTTATTAATGTTGTTGAACCAAGAGGTGGGGGACGTGGGGTTTCAAGCTCTTCTTTAAATGGCGTTAAAGTTATCTTTGAAGTTTCAAAAGTTTGGAAAGGAAGACCCATTAAACAATTGGTGATCACAACACCAGATTCCAGTGCTAGTTGCGGATATAACTTTGAAAAAGGGCAAAATTACTTAGTTTATGCCTCTACTCAAGACAATCAATTGCAAACCGGATTATGTAGTGGCACGAAAACACTGTCCACAGCACAAGCTGATTTAGCCGTTTTAGGTAGGGGAGAAACTCCAACTCCTCAAAACTCAAATGTCTCTCAACAATTGCAGCGAAGCAAACAATTGTGGGCAAGACAAAAAATCTCCAACTACCGCTTTACATTACGCCGGAGTTGTTTTTGTCTACCCAAAGCCACCGAACCTGTAACAATTACAATCCGTAGGGGCAAAGTCACTTCCCTCGTTGCTGCCAGTAATGGACAACCCGCTAATCCGGAGTACTTCGAGGAATACAATTCAATTCCGAAGCTTTTTGATATCATTCAGGATGCGATCGCTAAAAAAGCACACCGTATTTCCGTAACTTATCACCCTACACTAGGGTACCCCACCCAGATTAGCATCGACTACAACCAGCAAATAGCCGATGAAGAACTCTCTCTAACCGTTGATCAACTTAGGGTTATGAAGTAAGAAAGGTATGGCTAGAGCTATACTGATCTAACTCCACTGGCTAAATCTTGACCCAATTCGCTCCAAAGCCAACGAGTGGTTGCAGCCTTTTCTTCCAAACGACTGCGTTCTAGAGCGGTTTGAATTAAAGATATCGCTAGTCCCGGTAATACTTGTGAACTGTCAATGCGTTTGCTGCCACCCTCAGCAATTGCAAAGGCAGTTACTGCCACATGATTGACATCAATAACCCAGTATTCCTGCATTCCCATACTCTCGTAAAGCATTCGTTTTTCCCCTAACTCTGTACTAGGAAAAAATGGCGTCAGTTCTACCACTAGTGTAGGAGGCGCACACTTGTTCAAATCTACGGAAGAGTTGCTGCGAGGAGGAGAGTTTTCCAGAGAATTAAGGTAGAAAGCTAAATCTGGCTGACATTCCTGCAATTCATCTTTTCTAAAACTACAACGATGCAATCCCCTCATCGCAATTCCTTGACGAGCGCAAAAGATACTGACAAGAGTATCTATAATCGAAGAGTCTTCAGCGTGATTGATACCGAGGGATGTCATTTCTATCCGTGCTTTGCCTCGGTCAAAGTAAGCTTTACCGATTTCATAGACTGAGTCGTAAGCGAGTGCAATGAATTCTTCCCAAGTTATATTGACCCAAGTATTTGGGGGGAAATTTGCTAACTGGGTTGAAGATGTAATCATAGCAGGCAGCAAGGTCGGCTTTTGCACAGCTTTCCCTTAGGGTAGTGCATGGCATCAACTCCGTTGCTCTTAATTTTTGTACAGGGCGATGACATTAGCAAAGTGTTAGCCTACCATGTCTTTGGGCTGATTGTGTCAGCAATTTAGGAACAGGGAAGTTTTTGAATTCCACTGCGATTGGTTATCCTACGCTTGCTCCTGAAGATAGGTTAAAATTTCATGCGTTCCTTGCTTAACAATCTCAGGTGGTAGTGAAGTTAGGGGATTGTTGTCGATGTCCAACTGTGTCAGATTAATCAGCTTGCTGACTTCAGGAGGTAGCGCCGTCAATCGATTGCTGTAGAGAGCTAACTTTGTCAGATTAGTCAAATTGCCGATTTCACGCGGTAACGCTGTCAGTTGATTGCTGTCGAGGGATAGTCTTGTCAAATTAGTCAGGTTCCCTATTTGAGAGGGTAGGGTTTCTAGTTGATTATTGCCGAGGTAGAGCCATGTCAGATTAGTCAGGTTCCCGATTTCAGTCGGCAACATCATCAATTGATTGTTGTTCAGGGAGAGATTGCTCAGATTGGTTAAATTCCCAATTTCTGGAGGTAGTACCGTCAGTTGGTTGCTATCAAGGGAGAGATTGCTCAGATTGGTCAAATTCCCAATTTCTGGAGGTAGTACCGTCAATTGGTTGCTATCGAGGGAGAGATTGCTCAGATTAGTCAAATTCCCAATTTCAGCAGGCAGCGCCATTAGTTGATTGCTGTCGAGGGAGAGATTGCTCAGATTGGTTAAATTCCCGATTTCAGCAGGTAGCACCATCAGTTGATTGCTGTCGAGGGAGAGATTGCTCAGATTGGTTAAATTCCCAATTTCAGCAGGCAGCATCGTGAGTTGGTTGCCACTGATGTCTAAGTCTTTGAGTTTGGTGAGACTCCCGATTTCAGGAGGCAGTGCCGTTAGTTGACTCTTACTGAGGTCAAGAGTCGTTACTTCATCTTGAATGGCTTGTTGTATCGTTGCAAGTAGTTCTTCGTTTGTCATCAATAAACCTCACGATGGGCGCTCGTTCTGCTTGGCAATGAGTCGTATGGAAATAGGAGCGCTGAGTACCCATCTTAAGGTCATGACAAAAATTGAGCGAGTGCGGATTTCTTGTATTGCACTCTATCAAGAATCGCAATAGCAAGCTCGCCAAGTGCTTTGAGAGAAAATTTAGTAAAAGGAGCTTGAGTACAGAAGTAGCAAGTCGAAAACTTCATCATCTTTTCATCACTACTTCACCTCAAACTCACCCAGAAGTTGCTGGTTGAGGAAAGACTGTTAAGTAGATGCACCCGATCTTTGGCAGTGGTAAATGCACCAATCTGTCCTAGTGGCAGATGTGCCCTGATTGTCGAGTTAGAATCCACTCGTGTTGTTGAAACGCAGATGCACGCTTTTAGTCGAGAGATAGATGCATCCTCAGCAAAGAAATTATTCTAATCGATCCCTGAAAAAATTGCTCTACTTCCGGGAGAAGAATTTTGGGGAGTGGGGGGGGTAGGGGAGCTGGGGAAGCTGGGGAAGAATTTTTACTGATGGGTTATTTCTGCAAAGCTGCGCTAGTTCTGGCAGCATTAACATAAGAGCAGACAGCCCAAGATGCCTCTGTAATGGAACTATTTACCATAGGTCACTCTAACCACAGTATTGAAGCCTTTATTTCATTGCTCCAGCAGCATGGAATTACTGCTGTTGCCGATGTGCGATCGCATCCTTACAGCCGCTACTTACCCCATTTCAGTCAATCCGCCTTAAAAACCGCACTGTTAAATGCTGGGATTAAGTATGTGTTCCTTGGCAAAGAGTTAGGGGCTAGACCTGCTGATTCAAGCTGTTACGTTAATGGTAAAGCTTTATATGAAAGAATTGCGGCAACTGAACTCTTTTCACAGGGAATTCAGCGGTTACTAAAAGGGGGAGAGCAGTACAAAATCTCCCTTATGTGTGCTGAACAAGACCCAATTGATTGTCACCGAACCATTTTAGTTTGCCAGCACCTACGAGACTTTGATTTAGAGATTAATCATGTTTTAAAAAATGGTGAATTAGAACTTCATAAACATCTAGAAGATAGATTGCTTACCTTACATGGCTTAAATCAATCCGAAGTATCTCAACCAAAACCAATACAGCTTTCCCTGTTCGAGGAGCCACCAGTGGAGAAGCCAATTACGGCTCAGCGAACACGAGATGAGTGCCTGAAAGAGGCTTACCAAAAGCAAGGTGAACAAATCGCCTATGTAGAAAAAACTAGCGAGTAATCATGAAGGACAAAATTAATCTGTTTACAATTGGTTTTACTAAAAAGAATGCAAAAGAATTTTTTGAACTGCTAAAAACAACTGGAGTTAGGCGAATTATCGACACAAGACTCCATAATACGTCTCAGCTAGCCGGATTTAGCAAGCAACCTGACTTAGCATACTTTTTACAGCAAATTGGCAATATTGGATACGTACATCTTCTTGATTTAGCCCCTACAAAAGACCTACTGGATGCTTATAAGAAAAAAGGCGGGGATTGGTCAACCTATGAAAAACAATTTTTACAATTGATTAGCGATCGCAAAATCGAGCAGAAAGTTTCACCCGACCTATTAGATGGTGGATGCTTGCTGTGTAGTGAGGCAACTCCCCATCATTGTCATCGCCGTTTGGTTGCAGAATATCTAAGTGAAAAACTGGGAACTATAACAATACATCACCTCTAACTCATGACCCAGCATGACTCAGATTATTTGCCTCGCCAACTCCTGGAAGCATGGCGACAGGTGCATCGCCGGAATCAACTCGCTCAAAGGTCAATGGATTCGTCCCGTCTCTGAGTTGCCTGATGGTCGCATTCCTAAAGAGATGCGCTTGATTGGGGGAACAGAACCCGCTTTACTGGATGTTTTGGATATTCCGCTTGCTAAAACCGGGCCAGATTTTGGTTTTGAATGCGAAAATCTCTCGGTATTGCCGGGACAATGGCGACGAGTGGGAAAAGTACCGCCTGGATTTGTCAACAAGTATTGTCATGACGAAGAATATATTCTCCACAATGAGCTTCGTTATGTAACAGTAAGTTATTTGCACTCACTACCGATAGCTCAGGACTTACGCAAATTTACTGTTAAACCGCCATTTGTAGGGGCGATTCATGAATCGCCCCTACTATATATGGTATCCATGCGTAAGTCCTGAGCTCAACGACGCACTCTGCAACTGGTTAAAGCGGTAGCATTTTCAGTCAGGAGTACAGGACAGCGATTTGAGGGGGGTGAAAAATGGGAAGGTTCACTTGTTACAGCAAACGGACAACGATTGACAGCAACGATTACTGACCCAGTGTTTATCCGGCGTTTGGAGTTGGGACATCATCCCCAAAGTCCCTGTTTGGTAACTGTTAGTTTGAGTATGCCTTGGCGACCTCGTGATTGGGAAGGCGATGACCCTTGCTGGAAGCTAATTGCGGCTATTGTGGAATTACCAGAAGCAGCGAGTAGCCAGATGGATGATGACTTGCCGTTTTGAAGTGTAGGAGATGCGATCGCGTATTTTGGCAAATCGTCTTTTGATAGGATGGGCGGATATGCGATCGCTCTCTTTACCCTAATCTATTCATTCACGGCAGCTAGATGAGGATGAGGATTGAGTAAGTTATGTGAAATGGAACGACTTGAAGTGATAACTCAATTAGCATTTGACTACCCATCTGAGCAGATAGGCAGTTCTGTCATCGTTCAAGCAGATTGTTTTGAGTGGCTGACGCGAGTACCAGAAAGTAGCATTCATGCGATCGTAACAGACCCGCCTTATGGTGTAAAAGAATATGATTTCGAGCAAATTTCTAAACGAGAAAATGGGAAAGGAGGGATTTGGAGAATTCCTCCCTCATTTGATGGGCATCAACGCTCACCTCTACCACGATTTACAGCACTCACCCAGAAAGAAAGAGCAGTTTTAAAGTGTTTTTTTGTCGAATGGGCTAAATTGATCGTGCCTGTATTGCGCCCCGGCGGTCATGTCTTTATTGCTAGTAACGCCTTTCTCTCTCAGTTAGTGTTTACTGCATTAGTTGAGGGGGGTTTGGAGTTTCGTGGGGAATTAATTCGCCTTGTTAGAACGCTTCGCGGTGGCGATCGCCCCAAAAATGCTGAGCAAGAATTTCCTCATGTTTCATCAATGCCAAGAGGATGTTATGAGCCGTGGGGCATTTTCCGCAAACCAATTCCCTCAGGGATGAAGTTAAGTGATTGCCTGCGAAAGTTCCAAACCGGAGGGCTTAGAAGAAACCCTGATGGTAATCCTTTTAATGATGTAATCTTCAGTGAAAGAACGTAAGGATTCAGGCCAGCGCCATTAGTATTAGGGGGGAAGGCTTCGCTGCAAAA
>CBKWLJ010000255.1:0-13208 GCA_966675205.1 uncultured bacterium | reverse complement strand
CCATCGGGGTTTCCAAAACAACGTGCTGTTTATCCTCCGGTTTAATCCGACTAAAGCCTAACGACTTCGCCACTTGTTTAAGTTCCACCACCCGCAGCAACTGATTAGCTGCCTTGGGAATAGGCCCGTAGCGATCGCTCCAATCTGCTGCTATCTGCACTAACTCTTCAGTCGAACTAGCAGATGCTACCGCCCGATAAGCACTCATCTTTTGGTCTAAATCTGGGATGTAGTCCGCAGGGATAAAGGCAGTGAGATTGAGGTCGATTTGGGTATCGTCCACCTTGGGAATTTCTTGCCCCTGAATCTCCCGAATTGCTTCTTGCAGCATTTCCATATAGAGGTCAAACCCAATTGCCTCCATCTGTCCCGACTGTTCCACACCCAAGAGATTCCCAACTCCCCGGATTTCCATATCCCGCGTTGCCAGTTGATAACCTGAACCCAACTGAGTGAACTCCTGAATTGCTCGCAAGCGCTGCCGTGCGGCCTCTGAAAGGGCTTTCTGCTTCGGGTAAAACAGCCAAGCATGAGCCTGAATCCCCGCACGGCCGACTCGTCCCCGCAATTGATAAAGCTGCGCTAGACCAAACTTTTGAGCATCTTCAATCAAAATCGTGTTCACTCTGGGGATATCTAAGCCAGATTCAATAATGGTTGTACAGACGAGGACATCTGCCTCACCATTCCCAAACGCCAGCATGGTTGCTTCGAGTTCCCCTTCATCCATTTGACCATGAGCGATCGCTAGTCTTGCTCCCGGTATCATCTCCCGTAACTGGGTCGCAACCTCTTCAATGCCCTCAATTCTGGGTACAACATAAAATACCTGCCCTCCTCGATCCAGTTCATTCCGAATCGCTGTCCTTACCGCTTCTGGGTCGTAGGGGGCTAAATGGGTTTTAATCGGACGGCGTGAGGGGGGTGGAGTGGTAATCAAACTCATTTCTCTCACGCCGGATAAGGACATATACAGGGTACGAGGAATGGGTGTAGCGGTGAGGGTAAGAACGTCTACCTGAGTTTTGAGTGCTTTAATCTTCTCCTTCTGGTTCACACCAAAGCGCTGTTCTTCATCTACCACTAATAGCCCTAAATCTCGGAACGTTACCCCTTTACCAAGGAGTTGATGCGTTCCGACAACAATATCCAGTTCCCCTGTGGCAAGGCGTCGTTGAATATCTTTACGTTCCTCTGCACTGCGGAAGCGGTTGAGCAAACCCACGTTAATTGGATAAGGGGCAAAGCGCTCTTTGAGGGTGTGGTAATGCTGCTGAGTCAAGATGGTGGTGGGGGCGAGAAAAGCGACTTGCTTTCCTGCTGTAACCGCTTTGAAGATAGAGCGAATGGCGACTTCCGTTTTACCAAAGCCCACATCCCCACAAACGAGTCGATCCATCGGGCGATCGCTCATCATATCCCGTTTTACATCCTGTACTGCCTTGAGTTGGTCAGGAGTCGGTTGGTAGGGGAAGGAATCTTCTAACTCCTGCTGCCAGGGTGAATCGAGGGGGAAGGCAAATCCCTGATTTTGCGATCGCTGGGCATACAGTTGCAGTAAATCAACCGCCAGCTTCTTAATGCCCTTGCGGACACGATTTTTGGTCTTTTCCCAAGCCTTGCCCGACATCTTGTTCAGTTCGGGCGGACGTTCCCCAGTGGCACGAAAGCGAGAGAGTACACCCAACTGATCAGCCGCCACCCTGAGTAAACCATCCGAGTACTGAATCACCAAATACTCGCGAGTTTCGTGATTGATGCTCAATGACTCCAGCTTGAGGAACTTACCAATTCCGTGGTTTTTATGAACCACATAATCCCCTTGCTGAAGCTTATTGGGGTCAACCTGCTTCGATGCCGCACGCCGTCGCTTACGCACGTAACTGGGACTTGCCAGGGTATGCTGCCCGAAAAATTCGCGGTCGGTGATGACGGCAATGCGGTAGGTCGGTAAAATAAAGCCTTCAAGTTCTGCTAATCCTGAATACTTCACCGCGATCGGTGTGTGCTGAATTTGCAGCTTGTCAATTGCAGGATAGTCACGAGGATTAGGAACGAACTGGGCTGGACAGTCGTGTTCTTGAAGTAGGGATACAGATCGACTGGGTTGAGCGGAGATGAGCCAAATCGAGAAATTGCGATCGCGTTCACCTCGAATTACCTCAGCCAGTTTGGCAAACTGGTGGGGTGTTGCTGGTACCGGGCGACTGGCAAGATTAATAGAGTTGGATGGTTGGGGGGTTGCAGGTTGCAGGTTAGAAGGTTGAAGGTTTGGTTGAGCAGTTGCAGGTTGCAGGTTAGAAGGTTGAAGGTTTGTTTGAGTTGAACCTTCAACTTTCAACTTTCCAACCTTCAACTCTTCAACCACCAGTTCCGAAAGATGCAACTGATTAAATCGCTCTGCTGTTGCCAGGGATTCATCAAAGGTGCGGTGGATTTTGGGAAGGGATGGCGTAATTGCGGCAAGCTGTTCTTCCGAGTGTTCATAGGCGCGGCGATCGTGTGCCCGACATTGCTCCAGCTCATCGATCGCAATTAATGTATTCTCTGGTAGGTAATCCAACAAAGAGGCGGGTTGGTCGAAGGCAATTCCCAGAAAGCGGCGCATCCCTTCTGGACGTGTACCCGTTTCTAATGCGTCTTGTTCCTCTGGTGAAAGATAGGATTTTACCTGTTCTAATCCAGAAGCACTCAGCGCATCGACCACTATCGGGCCATAATCTGTAGGCGTTAACACCAACTGCTCAATCTTATCCAGGGAGCGTTGAGTGGCTGGGTCGAACTCTCGCAACTGATCGAGTTCATCACCAAACCATTCCAAGCGTACAGGTAACTCGGCAGAGACAGGGAATACATCGACAATGTCACCCCGCCGACTCCACTGCCCTTCTGTTTCCACCAAGGGAACTCGTTCGTAACCCAGCCGGGCTAACTTTTTGTCAATTGCGCTTACGTCCCCAGTCATCCCTCGCTTGAGGGTAACGCAGTAGGGCGTAAATACATCTACAGGTGGTAGGTGGGGTTGAAGTGCCGCCTGTGTAGCTACAATAGCAGTTTGTTGCTTGTTATTTGCTGTTTTTTGTGTACTATTTGTCGTTTGTTCATCCTTACCATTGGTACTTTGTTCTTCACTAGTGACCAATGGCTGATGACCAATGACCAAATCGGCCAATACCTGCATTTGTCCCCAAGTCATCTCAGATTCTGGGTCAAATGGCTCATAGGGCGAGGCTTCAGAAGTCGGGTAAAAGTGAACTGTTGCCCAACCCATCGCTTCTAATTGTGCGGCCCAGCGACTCGCTTCTTCTAGGGTGCTGCAAACGACGAGCAGGTTTTTAGAAGAAGCCTTGGCTAGAGCCGAGGCGACCAATCCCTTCGGTAGGCGGGGAACACCATTGAGATGTAAAGAGGAAGAGCGATTCAGCTTAGAAAGCAGCTCCCCGGTAAGGGGCGATCGCTCCAGTGCCCGAATGATCGAAGAAAAAGCCATGAGTCCACAGGATGCTTGAGAAGGTTACGAGAGAGCAGGCTTTGAGTAGCGGCCTACCTCAATCATTGTAAAAGTCTCGCCAAGAGTAGAACTTTTGCTCTAAGAGAGATCTTTGCAACATCATAAGGGTGTACATATTAAAACGATAAGGGCACTTCTGCAAAAGCGGGTGGCTATTGAATCTATGTTCTCTCTTAGTTTTGAAATCCTGCTCATTCTCCTACTTATTATCTTGAACGGTATTTTTTCGATGTCGGAGATGGCTGTCGTCTCGGCACGGAAGGTTCGTCTGCAACAACTGGCTAATCAGGGAAATACTAAAGCCCGTAAGGCTCTAAAGTTAGCAGATTCCCCGAATCAGTTTTTGTCTACCGTTCAAATTGGTATTACGCTCATCGGCACATTGGCAGGTGCCTTTGGGGGAGCAACTTTGGCAGAAAAACTGGCGGTTCAATTGAGATTAATTCCGTTGTTGGCAGCTAACGCTGATGCGATCGCTCTTTTTATCGTTGTTTTGATCATCACTTACCTCTCCCTGGTAGTGGGGGAACTAGTCCCTAAGCGCTTGGCATTAAACAGCCCCGAAAGTATTGCCGCCGGAGTAGCCTCTCCTATGGGATTTTTAGCCAAAATAGCTGCCCCTGTCGTTTATCTGTTGAGCTACTCGACGGATTTGGTGTTGCGATTGTTAGGGATTGGGCCAACGAGTGAACCAACCGTTACCGAAGAAGAAATCAAAATTTTAATCGAGCAAGGTACTGAGGCGGGAACCTTTGAGGAGGCCGAACAGGATATGCTCAATCGAGTCTTTCGCTTAGGCGATCGACGAGTAAGTGCCATGATGACGCCGCGCCCTGAGATTGTTTGGCTGGACTTAGAAGACTCGGTTGAAACGAATCGGCAAACTATTACCAATAATCCTCATGCTCAATTTCCAGTTTGCCAAGACGAACTGGATAACGTCCTTGGTATCGTTCATGTCAATGATTTGTTATCTCGCTGTTTCGCGAATCAGCCTTTTGATCTGACAACCCCATTACGACGCCCCTTATACGTTCCAGAAAGTACACCTGGGTTAAAAATTTTGGAGATATTCAAGCAATCTGGTACTCATATTGCTTTAGTTGTCGATGAATATGGCGTGATTCAGGGCTTAGTAACACTCAATGATATTTTGGAAGAAATAGTTGGCGATATTCCCACCGTCGAGCAGCTCGAAGAACCGCCAATCGTTCAGCGAGAAGATGGTTCATGGTTACTGGATGGGATGTTACCGGTAGAAGAGTTTTTGAAATTGTTTGATATTAGGGAGTTGCCCAAAGAGCAACGGAGTAGCTATCACACTGTCGGTGGTTTTGTCGTCACACAGTTAGGACGCATCCCCACGGCAGCCGATCATTTTGAGTGGCGGCATCTACGCTTTGAAGTCATGGATATGGATGGGAACCGGGTTGACAAAGTATTAGTAATACCTTTACGAAGATAATCAATAACCAATGACTAATGACTAATGATATTCACAAAGAAAGACTATTCTGGCTTTCAGACTAACTGTTACTTAAAAGTCAAAAAATATTTCGGGAGGAATATTGACATTTAAAATAAATATTCCCCCATTTTCCGCAGCCTAGAACAAAATGTATTCTTCGCTACGGTTTTGGATCGAATTTAGACCAATTGTGGAAAATATAGGGTGTAGGAGGAAAAACTATGCAACTAGAAACCTACAATCCAGAGGAATTCTATGATGAACTTTTCCTCGATTTAGGGCAACCTCGGCCAGAAGCAGCACCATTAATTAAATGGATGCAGGGACTAGAACCATCAGAATTGCACCAACACCAACAAACAGCTCAGATTGCCCTGTTTAAACTAGGGGTGACTTTCAATGTCTACAGCGATAATCAAGGTGTAGAAAAGGTTTTCCCTTTTGATATCATTCCCCGGATTATTTCGTCCCAAGAGTGGGAGTGGCTAGAAAGAGGTTTGAAGCAGCGAATTGCTGCCCTCAATCTATTTTTGGCTGATATCTACAATGAACAGCGGATTCTTCAAGATGGCAAAATTCCTGAAGAAGTGATTCATTCTGCTCAAGGATTTCTCCAACCTTGCGTAGGGTTGAAGCCACCCGCAGGAGTGTGGTGCCACATCACAGGTACTGATTTGGTGCGCGACAAGGACGGTCAGTGGTATGTGTTAGAGGATAACTTACGGGTGCCTTCGGGAATTTCCTACGTCTTGGAAAACCGCCGTGTGATGAAAAGCACCTTTCCCCAAGTATTCCAGACGATGGCAATTCAGCCAGTGGATGACTACCCCAGCCATTTGCTGGATACCTTGTTAAATTTGGCACCTCCCCATTTAGCGAACCCAACGGTTGTGGTACTGACCCCTGGTATTTACAACTCCGCTTATTTTGAACATTCTTTCCTTGCTCAACAGATGGGGGTGGAACTGGTTGAAGGTCGAGACTTAGTGGTGGTCGATGGCTATTTACAAATGCGAACCACCAAAGGATTGCGCCGGGTGGATGTCATCTATCGCCGAGTGGATGATGATTTTATCGACCCTCTGGTATTCCGTCCAGATTCTCTATTAGGTGTACCAGGACTGATGGAAGTTTACCGCCAAGGTCGGGTCGCGTTGGCTAATGCCCCAGGCACAGGAGTAGCGGATGATAAAGTGGTGTACGCTTATGTTCCTCAAATGATTCACTACTACTTAGATGAGGAACCGTTGCTACCTAATGTACCAACCTATATGTGTTGGCAAGATCAAGACCGAGAGTATGTTCTCAGTCATTTAGAGCAGTTGGTCGTCAAAGCAGCTAACGAATCGGGCGGCTATGGAATGTTGGTTGGCCCTAAATCCAGTAAAGCGGAACAGGAAGAGTTCGCGCAGCGGATTCTGGCTAATCCCCGGAATTACATTGCCCAACCTACCTTATGTTTGTCACGAGTACCAACGTTAGTAGAGAACAACATAGAGGGACGCCATGTGGACTTGCGACCTTACATTCTTCATCGCGGTGATGAGATTTATGTCCAGCCAGGAGGATTAACTAGGGTGGCTCTCAGAAAAGGTTCACTGGTGGTCAATTCGTCGCAAGGGGGTGGTAGCAAAGATACTTGGGTACTCAACCACTCCGGGGGTTAGGGGCGTGGAGAGTCATCTCACGAGAACTCCAATTCGGAATTAGTACTCCCTAACTCGCATTTAGAAACTTGAATATTAGTGTGAGAGCTTTTCTTAGTTTTCCCTAGCTCGCATTTAGGGGCTTGTATCCTGAATTCATTAATTCCGAATTCCGAATTCCGAATTCCGAATTCTTTTAGTCACTCATCTAAAATCTAAAATCCAAAATCCAAAATCTAAAATTGCTTATGCTAAGTCGGGTTGCTGATGCTATCTATTGGCTCAATCGCTATGTTGAGCGAGCTGAGAATGTGGCTCGTTTTGTGGATGTCAATCTCAATTTAATGCTGGATTTGCCAGAGGGAACAAACCAGCAGTGGAAACCTTTGGTATTGACTACAGGGGATTTAGACGTTTTCCAAAGCCACTATGGTGAAGTCACTGCTGAAAATGTAATTGAGTTCCTCACCTTTGATAACAATTATCCCAATTCAATTCTTTCCTGCTTACGCATGGCTCGTGAGAATGCCCGCTCAATTCGGGAAATTATCTCCTCAGAGATGTGGGAAGAAGTTAATTCCTTTTATTTAATGGTGCAGGAGGCTGTACTAGGAAAGCAACTCTCCGCACTACCTGATTTTTTTGCTCAAGTGAAACGAGCAAGCCATCGCTTTTCTGGTGTAATGGATGCCACAATGACTCATAACGAAGGCTGGCATTTTGGGCAAATGGGCAGACTGCTGGAACGGGCGGATAAAACTACGCGGTTGTTGGATGTGAAGTACTTTGTTTTATTGCCATCGGCTCAGTGGGTGGGAACTCCATTGGATCGGATTCAATGGATGGCGGTACTCAAATCCGCTAGTGCTTATGAGATGTACCGTAAATGTCAGCATCGAATTACCCCAACTGGAGTAGCAGAATTTCTCCTTTTGAATCGTCAGTTTCCCCGTTCAATTCACTTTTGTTTGTGGCAAGTAGAACAGTGCCTGCATCAAATTACAGGTACACCAACGGGAACCTGGTGTAATTCTGCTGAGCGGGCTTTGGGACGCTTATGTTCGCAACTCGGTTATCTAACCATTGATGACGTGATGGAGATAGGTTTGCATCAGTGTTTGAATAACCTACAAGAAGAAATTAATGGAGTAGGGGATAAAATTTCAGCAACATTTTTTGCTATGGAACCTGTTGCTTAGGATTCGAGACAGTACACTTTATTGCCTCTAACTGACCACTCAATAACCCATCTGAAATTCTTTTTCAGCGTGCGCTACCATATTTCCCACACAACAACCTACATTTACACTCAGCCAGTTCTTTTACAACTTCATACCCTGAGGTTGTTACCTCGCAGTGATAGTTGGCAAAAACTCCATTCGTTCTCGTTAGCGGTGGAACCGAACCCTTTCAAGATTTCCCAAATCACTGACTTGGATGGTAATACGATCGCACAACTTTGGTTTCAAGAGGCAACAGAGCATTTGAATCTGCAAGTCACGACGGAGGTAGAAACTTACCAAACCAATCCTTTTGACTACCTCCTAGAACCTTGGGCAACGAAGCTTCCCATAGACTATCCCAGTTCTCTGCTGTGCCAATTGCAACCCTATCAGCAATCTTACGGTCTAGTACCAGATTCTGCGATCGCACAATTAGCTCAAGACCTCTATCAAGACGTTCAAGGTGACACTATCACCTTCCTCACTGCTCTCAATCAACATCTCTACGAAACTTGCGAATATACTATCCGCGATACCGGGAACCCTTGGCCGGCTGGCGTCACCTTAAGACAAAAGCGTGGCTCCTGTCGCGATTTAGCTGTTTTATTCATGGAGGTTTGCCGTGCTGTCGGTTTGGCAGCGCGATTTGTGAGTGGCTATCAAGAGGGCGACCCCAAGCAAAATAATCGGCATCTTCATGCTTGGGCGGAGGTTTACTTACCGGGTGGAGGGTGGCGAGGATATGACCCCACTCATGGATTAGCAGTAGCAGACCGTCATGTTGCTTTAGTGGCTACTGCTCTACCTAGCTACGCGACTCCGGTTTCCGGTAACTTTACTCCAGTTAAGCCCATTCTTAACGGCAAAGGTCATTCTATTGAGTCTCAAATGCAGGTGCATCTTTCTATCCAAGTGGCAACTGATTATTAAATGAATACACAAATCGTTGTCGAACCAACATAGCTGCTGCGGCGATTAGCCAAATCGAACCGCAATTACAGGCGTTACGAAAACCAGAAAGCCTACATCCTCTGTGTCGAATCAAAATTTTCCTCAATCTCAGGAAAGAATAGAGTGTCGCCACAGTCCTGACGCAAAAGCCATAATAGCGGGCAAAGTGAATCGGGGAATAAAGTATGCTTGGTGAATTCTCAGCGGCATCGATCGCTATTAAGGCAGGACAGTCTATTCTTCCAGTGGTTGCCAAAGCACTGGCGACTAAAATCAACAGCGCATTCAACCCGACGGATTTAGAGAAAGCTTTGAAAGCTGGCATCACTGCCGCCGAGGAGTTAGATCAAACAAAGACTTTTAGCCAGCGGTTATTTTATCGTTGCGATGACAAGCAAGTTAGAGATATTTTGGATTGCTTTTTCAAGAAGACAGGTGTTCAGGAAGAATTACAAAAGCCACTGCAAAATCAAGGAAGACCCAACCTCGGATTTTTAATTGCAACCTTTAAAAAGGCTGGATTAGAACTTAAGCTAAAGTTTCCTGAAAATAGTATCGAATTTTGGCTAAAAAAATTTGTAGAGACTTACTTTGAGAAGACTGACACTTATTTAAAATTTCAGATTGCGAAAGAGCATTATTTCAAACGCCTAAACGATTGGTTTGATGATATCAAATTTGCTGGGATTAAAGTTGAAGGGCGAGAGGTTGAAAAATCAGCGAAACTAGCAGATATTGTCGTGATGCCAGATGTAGTGGAAGAGGTGCAGCATCAGGAGTTTGCACCCTTTGAGTTAGGTTTGAAGCCAGAAGGTAACCTCAGCCAACGTCAAACAGAATTACTCTGGGAGCAACGCCAGCTTTCGCGTCTGGGAGAAGGTGCGGGGAGAAAGTTTCTAGCACAGCAATTATTAAGTGAAAGTACGGCTCAGAAATTAGTGTTACTGGGGGCACCGGGTTCTGGCAAGACAACGTTGATGAGTTATTTTACCGTCATGCTGGCTCAGAAACAGCCCCAACTATTGGGTCTAGCGGCAGGCACAGATTGGTTGCCGATTCTGATTCGGATTCGGGATTTATCGAGATATTCCGATATCAGCATTTTAGAATACGTGCAACACTTTGCCCGGAATAATTTATCGGTGAACCAGCTACCAAGGGGATTTTTTGAGTATTGGTTAGAGGATGGACGGGCGTTAATTTTACTCGATGGGTTGGATGAAATTGCAGACTCAGCAAAGCGAGTTGAAATTATCAGAAAGATAGAGTGTTTTCTTGGGCAGTTTGAGCAGAATAGGGCAATCATTACCTCTCGACCTGCGGGATATAAGCCTGTCTTTTTCCGCACGCAAGAGTTACCGCACTATACGCTTCAGCTATTTGATGAATCAAAGATTGAGCTATTTGTCAAGTATTGGTATGAAAGCCGCTTTAAAGATTTAGAGGAAGCGCAACGACGCCAGGAAAGCTTGAAAAAGGCTTTGACAGGGCAAGAACGAATTAACGTCTTAGCGAAGAATCCGCTACTGCTGACGATTATTGCTTTGATTCATCGATACGAAGCGCATCTGCCCAGACAGCGATATAAACTTTATGACCGAGCCGTTAAGACGCTGTTAACAGCTTGGGATGCGGGGAAGGAACTCGATTATAAATGGCCCCTCGACTATCTCAATCGAGATGATATCGAATGGTTGATGCAACGATTGGCTTACTGGATTCATACGCAGGGAGGTACAGGGGATAAAGACGGCGGTACGCTACTTGATAAAGATGAACTGATTCGACAACTAAGAAATTTCATAGTTGAACAAAAAGGAATTAAGCTACATCAAGCAGAGGCAGAAGCTGAACGCTTTATTAGGCATATTCGGGAGCGTTGCGGTTTATTGAATGAGCAAGGGCAGGACTGCTACGCCTTTGTGCATAAGACGTTTCAGGAGTATCTAGCGGCTGAAGAAATTCGCTACCGTCAGGAGGATGAAGAGTTTGAGGTGGTGTTGGAGCATATCCAAAACTATCTTCACGATGCTCACTGGCAGGAGGTTCTGCTGCTGCTCATTGCTCAGCAAAAACCGAAGAAAGCGACGAAAGCAGTTAAGGAAATTTTGGAGCAGCCGACGCCTTACGAACAATGGCTACACCGTAACCTTTTCTTTGCAGGACAATGTCTGGCTGAAGATTTAGAAATTTCAGATGGCAATCTGGTGACAGACATTTTGCGCCAATTAGTTGCGCTGGAAATTAGCAATTCTGAAAAGGTAGGCAATAGAATCGGCTCTCAAGTTTTTCAAACCTTTTGCAGTCTCAATGAAACTCGATTTGAACAGCAAGCGCTGCAACTGTTGAAAGCATCAGCAGATGAGATGGAGCAAGTGCGGTTGCAAGAATATCGTGCGGCGTTAGGAGAAAAAGAAGAAGCGATCGCAGCCTTGTTGGAACTGCTCCAAGATCAGCATAATAGGGTGCGTTCTCTTGCTGCCGATGCCTTAAGCCAGTTGGGCAATGCCTCGCAGCGTGTGATCGATGCCCTGCTCCAAAGGCTTCAAGATGAGGATAGTTGGGTGCGTTTTCGTGCTGGTAATGCATTGGGTCAGCTAGGCAAAGCCTCGCAGCTTGTAATCGATGCTTTGCTCCAAGGACTCCAGGATGAGAATGATTCGGTGCGCGCTGGTGCTGCCATAGCCTTGGGTCAGTTGGGCAATGCGTCGCAGCCTGCGATCGATGCTCTGCTGCAAAGTCTCCAGGATGAGAATGATTTGGTGCGCGCTGGTACTGCCATAGCCTTGGGCAAGTTGGGCAATGCGTCACAGCCTGCGATCGATGCTCTGCTGCAAAGGCTCCAGGATGAGAATGATTCGGTGCGCGCTGGTACTGCCGATGCCTTGGGCAAGTTGGGCAATGACTCGCAGCCTGTGATAGCTGCCCTGTTTCAAAAGCTCCAAGATGAGGATGATTGGGTGCGTTCTCGTGCTGCTTATGCCTTGGGCAACTTGGGCAATGCATCACAGCCTGCGATCGATGCTCTGCTCCAAATGCTCGAGGATGAAAATGATTCGGTGCGTGCTGGTGCTGCCGATGCCTTGGGCAAGTTGGGCAATACTTCGCAGCCTGTGATTGATGCCCTGCTCCAAAGGCTCCAAGATGAGGATAATTGGGTGCGTGCTGGTGCTGTCATAGCCTCAGGTAAGTTGGGCAATGCCTCACAGCCTGTGATCGATTCCCTGCTCAAATGTCTCCAAGATGTGGACAATTCGGTACGTTATGGTGCTGCCTATGCCTTGGGCAACTTGGGCAATGCCTCGGAGCAAGTGATAGCTGCCCTAGTGGCACGGCTCCAGGATGAGGATAATTCAGTGCGTTCTCGTGCTGCCTATGCCTTGGGCAACTTGGGCAATGCCTCGGAGCAAGTGATAGCTGCCCTAGTGGCACGGTTCCAGGATGAGGATAATTCGGTGCGTTCTCGTGCTGCTGATGCCTTAGGCAAGTTGGGCAAAAACTCTAGCAATGTTGCCACTGCTGTCGCCGACTGGATTTCGCAGCACCCAGATTCAGACAATGTAGGGGATTACATTGATGCACTGTGGAATATGGTGGCAGGAGAAAGTTCAGTTTGAGCCATGCAGAAGTGGAAATGCACAACGCAGATTTTTCAGGCGGATACACGAATTAATGCGATAAATCTATTGGTGCAGCCGTGTCTATCCATCTGTGTCGTGCCAGTTTTTCACGATAGACTGCCCTAAACGTCGCTTCTCAAGCAGGACTTACGCATGGATACCATATATAGTAGGCGCGATTCATGAATCGCCCCTACGAATGGCTGTTTAACAGTAAATTTGCGTAAGTCCTGTCAAGGTTCAAAGACTCACTGACGAGTATCAACAACTCGTTGACGAGGTTCGGAGACTCATTAACGGAGTTCGGAGCTTCTTTAATGGAGTACAACAGCCTCATTAATGGAGTTCAGAGCCTCATTGACGGAGTTCAGAGCTTCTTTAATGAAGTTCAGAGCCTCATTGACGGAGTTCAGAGCTTCTTTAATGGAGTACAACAGCCTCATTAACGGAGTTCGGAGCTTCTTTAATGAAGTTCAGAGCCTCATTGACGGGGTTCAAAGCCTCATTAATGAAGTTCAGAGCCTCATTGACGGGGTTCAGAAACTGTTTCTAACGTAATGTTACTCTCTTACTAGTAGAAGATTACCTATCTTTCTTCTTCCCCAGCTCCTCTAGCTTCTAAGAGTTCCCCCACCTTTCTCATCGGTATTCTTAGAGTGAGAAAGAAGTAACTGGCTAGGTTGCCTAACTATCGGATAGATCCCCCCTAGCCCCCCTTAAAAAGGGGGGAACAGAAACTCTTGAAAGTCCCCCGTGATATCAAAGGCGAAGCAACTTAAGAGCATCCCC
>CBKWLJ010000254.1:0-13233 GCA_966675205.1 uncultured bacterium | reverse complement strand
GCTCCCGCCTGTTGCAGTCTTTTGACGAGTGGTGCATCCTGCTTTGCCGTTTGACTGAGGGCGGAGACTCCCATATTGGAGACAGTCCCGGCTAGATCAAATGACTCTTTAATGGTGATGGGGACTCCATGTAAGGAGCCGAGTGTTTCTCCCCTAAAGCGAGCTTCATCAGCGGCTTTGGCTTGCGATCGCGCTTGCTCAAAAAGAGGGATAATGACGGCATTTAAGCGAGGATTAACCGCTTCAATGTGTTGAATGTGCGCCTCAACAACTTCGCTGGCCCAAAGTTCTCCCGCCGCAATTTTTTGAGCAATTTCTGTAGCGCTGCTGCCAACAATAGCGGAAGGTATTTTGACGGTATCCATTGCCCATTCGCTTGTAACTCTACATTACTCAGAATTACCGTTTTGCTTGACAGCGTCTTGTAGATTCGTCCAATTTTTTGTACGTTCTCGTCATCTTTGGCGAATATGTCTAGGAGTCACGCCTAGCAGACGTTTAAAATGACGGTTGAGATGGCTTTGGTTGGCAAAACCAACGCTATAGGCTACCTCAGCAATACTGAGTTCTCTGTTTAGGAGTAATTCTTTAGCCCGTTCGACTCGACGACGAATGACATATTGATGCGGAGTTAAGCCCGTTGATTGTTTAAACAAGCGAGTAAAATAATGAGGACTCATCTGTGCGATCGCCGCCAGTTCTGCTAAACCTAACTCTCGGTCGAGATAGTCGTTAATATAGTCAATGACTTGCCGTAATTGGTGTCTGGAAAGACCCCCGCTATATTCGCGTAGAATGGCTTGCTGTGCCGAGTAGTTTTGTAATAGGTGAACTGCTAGAGCATTAGCCATTGTCTCAGCGTAGAGGCGGCTACCTTTGGGATTGTTTTCTAACACTCCCTTAAGTGCCAGCCCAATTTGTAGAACTAGCCCGTCAGATGTGCAAAAGTGGGGCAACAGTTCAATGTTAGAAGGTTCAGCCGATTCGTCAACAGCACGGACGAAAATATCAGAAGCAATAGCGATAACCATAAAGTCATGTTCTGCATTCCAACAAGAACGATGACTAACCTGGGCAGGAGTAATAACTATATCTCCTTCAACCACTTGCTCATGCCGAATTTTCCCGTCTAGGGTTCGCCGTGCCTGAATTGGAGCCTCGGTTTTTGGGAAAATGAGAAGACCATGCCAAAAGGGAGTGCAAATTTCAGGAGATTCATAGGCTGGTGTGCGGAAATGTCCCAGGAAAATGCCATTCCAACCCGCATGAAGACTGGTAAGAATTGGCGCGCGATCGCAGATTTGGATGAGATCGTCTTCGTTAGCGATCGCTGTTGGTTTGGCTTCTGGCATGGAGTGAACTTATCACTATATGCTCAGTGTATCAATGCTGCTCCAGTTCCGATCCATAACCTTGTCGTGATTACGGAGCAGGATTTTAGCGCTCAACACTATCAACACTTATTTGCTCAGGTAAGGAACTTTGAAGTTTTTAAATGCTTGCTTAAAATTGCTATGCTGAATAAACTTCGATGATAGATATAGCAAAAGGCTCCAGGGCAGAAGGCTTTTATGTTTATTACTGATATGTGGTCGTTTTAGCTGTTAAATCTGTCTTAACCTTTATGGCAACTGCTATATTTCAAATTTTGTAAGTTCGATCGCCTCGCTTCAACCTTGTAAGTTAGGTTTCAATATGTCAACTCAGCGAACACTCCTTGTCATTTCTGATTCAGATGAAAGTGATAAGGATTATAGACAGCAATTACAGCAGGATAGAAGTGTTGAATACAGGATTTGGCCAGACCGATATAACACCTCAACTTGGACGCTGTCTGAATCGCAACAGGTTGATGGCATTCTTCTAGGATTTTGCCTTCCTCACTCCAATAGCATCGCATTGCTTTGTCAATTGAAGGAACAGATGGGCGATCGCTGTCCCCCAATCGTTGTGATTGACAGTGATGATGCACAGCGAGCAGCACGGGCGTTTAAAAACGGGGCCGCAGATTATTTAGTGAAAGACCGGATAACCCCCGATGACTTGCGTCTGGCAATGCGGAGTGCGATCGACAATGCACAACTGCGTCAGCAACTACTTCGCAGCCAAACGCAGTTTCAAACATCGGTTGAAAATATGCTGGACTGCTTCGGCATCTTCTCAGCCATAAGGGACGAGTCGGGGCAGATTGTAGACTTTCGGATTGATTATCTCAACGAAGCGGCGTGTAGAAACAACCGAATGACCCAAGAAATACAGATTGGTCGA
Source organism: uncultured bacterium (assembly GCA_966675205.1). GTDB lineage: Bacteria > Cyanobacteriota > Cyanobacteriia > Cyanobacteriales > Coleofasciculaceae > JBFLZA01. Next base: position 10,965 of record CBKWLJ010000254.1, on the reverse strand, counting down.
GGATTATGCGAGGTGCTGCCCGCTCATCGCGAATCGGGGTTGTTTGAGGAGTATTGCCGATTGGTTGAAACGGCTGAACCGTTGATTAAAGATTCATTAATTTATGATGACACGTATGGCGAGCAGTATCTTGTGCGGGCCTTTGATATTCGCGCAGCCAAATTAAATGATGGTTTTGTTGCTTCCTGGCGAGATGTTACCGATCGCAGATGGCTGGAACTGGAATTGAGCCATACCGTTGCAGATCTACGACGACAAGAGGCAGCAATTCAACAACTCAACCGAGATTTAACCAATCGGGTTGCTGAACTGCAAAGCTTGTTAGACATGATGCCTGTCGGTATTGCGATCGCTAATGATCCAACCTGTACTCAAATGCAGAATAATGCTTACCTGCGCCAACTGCTCGGTGTTGACTCCGGCAAGAACATCTCGAAAAGTGCGCCTACGGATGAGCAGCCTTCCTACCGCGTCTTCCAGAATGGACAGGAAATGTTGGCTGATGACTTACCCATGCAAGTGGCTGGCAGATTAGGGATAGATGTGCGAGATGCAGAGTTTGACATTCTGCTACCCGACGGCACATTGCACCAATTACTGTCCTATGCGACCCCCCTACGAGATAGCCAAAATCAAATTAGAGGTGTGATCGGTGCGTTTTTGGATATTACAGAACGTAACCGAGATGCAACAGCTCTGAAGGCCAGCCAGCAACGCTATCGAGAGTTAGCTGAAGCCATGCCCCAAATGATTTGGACGGCTGAGGCAACCGGAACGATCAACTATCGGAATCAGCGTTGGTATGAGTACACAGGATTGAGTGAAGCGGAGTCGATCGGTGTCGCGAGAGCCAATGCAGTTCACCCAGATGAACGTGATCGCGCGTTAACCCAATGGAGTGAAGCGATCGCCAATGGAGAGCCATTTGAAACCGAGTGCCGCTTTCGCCGTTGGGATGGGGAGTATCAATGGTTTATCTGTCGAGCCATCCCGACTCGTGATAGTCAAAACCAAATCACAAGTTGGATCGGCACGATTACCAACATTGACGACATCAAGCGCAGTGAGGCATTGATTCAGCGGCAGCTAGCGGAAATTGAAGCCATCTATCAGTCTGCTCCGATCGGCCTGAACGTCTTGGATACTGACCTCCGTTTTGTCCGTATCAATCAGCGTCTGGCAGAAATTAATGGGCTACCCGTGGAAGCGCATCTTGGGCATACGGTGCGAGAATTGTTCCCCAGTATGGCTGACACCCTTGAACACCTGCTGCACCCGATTTTGCAAACGGGAGAACCCCTGCTAAATGTCGAAATTCAGGGCGAAACTCCGGCACAACCTGGCGTCCAGCGCACCTGGCTAGAGCACTTTCTGCCCCTGAAGGCTGGCAATCAGGTGGTCGGCATCAGTACCGTCTGCGAAGAAATTACAGAGCGCATTCAGGTGGAAACGGCCCTCCGTCAGAGTGAAGCACGCTTCCGTCACATGGCAGACAATGCCCCAGTCATGATTTGGGTAACAGATGCCACAGGCTACTGCATTTATCTCAACCGTGGCTGGTATGACTTTACCGGGCAAACTGAAGAAACCGGGTTGGGATTTGGCTGGCTCGATGCCGTGCATCCTGAAGATAGTGAATTCTCCAAGAATGTTTTTTTACAAGCAAACGAACGTCATGAAGCGTTTCGCTTGGAGTATCGGCTGCGCCGTAAGGATGGGGAATACTGCTGGGCAATTGATGCGGCAAGTCCCTGGTTTGGAGAAGATGGAGAATTTCAAGGGTACATCGGCTCTGTGATTGACATTAGCGATGTCTACGACGAGCTTCGCTTACGCAAGCAAGCTGAAGAGGCTCTGCGGGACTCTGAAGAGCGCTATCGCACCCTGTTTGAGTCAATGAATCAAGGCTTTTGCGTCGCTGAAGTGCTGTTTGACGAACACAATGCGCCGATTGATTATCGCCTGTTAGAGGTCAATTCCGTTTTTGAGAAACACTCAGGTGTGAAACATGCTCAGGGCAAAACAGCCCGCGAGATGCATCCAGATTTGGAACAGTACTGGATCGACCTTTACGGCAAGGTTGTCCTGACGGGCGAACCGGTCCGTTATGAAAACTATTCCGAGGCATTACACCGATGGTTTGATGTTTCTGCCTTCCGAATTGAGCCACCAGAAAGCCGAAAAGTTGCCATTTTATTTGAGGACATTAGCGATCGCAAGAGCGGCGAAGCTGAACGCCAACAGATAGAAGCCGCGCTGCATGAAAGTGAGAACCGCTTACGGCTTGCCCTTGAGTCTGCCGAGCTAGGAACGTGGGACTTCAACCCTCTCACAGAAGTTTTGAGGTGGGACGATCAATGCAAGGCGATGTTTGGGTTGCCACCCAGCGCTGAAATTACCTGGGATGTTTTCCTGGCAGGGTTGCATCCAGACGATCGCGATCGTACCCACCAGGTTGTGCTGCAATCGTTCGACCCCAAAGGTAGCGGCGACTATGACATTGAGTACCGCACAGTGGGACTGGAAGATGGCATCGAACGATGGGTTGCAGCGAAGGGAAAAGCATTTTTCAACTCAGCAGGCGTTGTTATCCGCTTTATCGGTACTGTCCTCAACATTACAGAGAAAAAACGGGCGGAGGCAGAACAGGAACAACTCCTTCAACGCGAGCAAGCAGCTAGAGCAGAAGCCGAACGCGCTAACCGCATCAAGGACGAATTTTTGGCTGTCCTTTCCCACGAATTGCGATCGCCACTCAATCCTATCTTGGGCTGGACAAAGTTGTTGCAAGTACGTAAGCTTGACGAAACGAAGACGGCTCAAGCCCTCGCCACGATTGAGCGTAATGCTAAATTACAGACACAACTGATTGATGACCTGCTCGATATTGCCAAGATTCTGCGCGGCAAACTGAGTCTGAGCATGGCTCCTGTCAATCTATCTTCTGCAATTGAAGCAGCGATCGAAACCGTTAATGCAGCCGCTGCCGCCAAATCTATCTCACTTCATCCTGTATTACCCAATATTGGGCAAATATCTGGTGATGCTGCTCGCCTCCAACAGATTGTCTGGAACTTGTTATCCAACGCTATCAAGTTTACTCCCAAGGGCGGGCGAGTAGAAATCCAGTTAGATCAGGTCGAAGATCAAGCAAAAATTACGGTCAAAGACACTGGCAGAGGGATTAGCCCAGACTTTCTTCCCCATATCTTTGAAACCTTCCGGCAAGAAGATGCCTCGATTACTCGCAAATATGGAGGTTTAGGTCTAGGCTTGGCGATCGTCCGTCAATTAGTTGAGTCTCATGGGGGTACTATCACGGTAGATAGTCCGGGAGAAGGGCTAGGTGCGTGGTTTACTGTCGAGTTGCCCTTGCTAAATGTTGAACCAGAAATCCCGCAAACGGATGAGTTACCACAACAAAACCTTGACCTTACAGGAATTCGAGTCCTTACCGTCGATGATGAGCCTGATGCTCGTGAACTATTAACGGCATTACTCACTCAATATGGAGCAGAAGTGTTAACGGTTGCTTCAGCATCGGAAGTACTGGCAAATTTGGTATCTTTTAAACCCGACGTGTTAGTGAGTGATATTGGAATGCCCCATGTGGATGGCTGTTCTCTGATCCAACAGGTGCGATCTCTATCGCCTGCACAAGGGGGACAGATTCCAGCGATCGCCCTCACTGCCTATGCCAGGGAAGATGATTATCAGCGATCTATAAATAGTGGTTTTCAAAGACATGTAACCAAACCACTTGAGCCAGAACGATTGGTTCAAGCTCTGATGACACTCACATACACTAAGCTAAATCATTGCGTAAACCAAAGTCATTCGATAGATGCCTAAAAAATACATTACTAGGACGGGCAAGATGCCCATCCCACAAGAATTTTCACAAAAACTATCATGCAAATTATAGGGGGAACAGCTTAGCTTGAGGCAAGGCAGAGGGGAGAAGGCAAAAGGCAAAAGGGAAGAGGGTTTTAGGCTCTCAACATTTGTTTACATACCTGCGTTTATTTGTACTTACCTACTTACGTATGAACGCAACTTGGAAGAATTTTCCGGCGTTCTTGATGTACGCAGTTCATGAGGGCTACCTAATTACTGATAGCCAAATAACAACCCAATTCCTCCCAATGCTACCAATACACCCAAAAATGCTCTAAAGCTAACACTTTCACCCATCCCGATTGCAATGGGTAGAACAAACAATGGACTAGTTGCTAGGAGCGATTGGGCAATTCCTGTTGCCGTATATTTCAAAGCTGTTTGTTGTAGCCAAATACCCAAATAAGTGCTGAAAAAAGCAGTGATAGCAATAATGCCCAATAACCGCTTAGACTGCCAAATGTTCAGCTTAATTTGAGACTGTGGTTGACTTACTATCCATAAAAATAATATTACAGTACCACCAATTAGGCGTAACAACGTACTCCATAGAGGATTAATAGCTGTTTGGGCTAAAGCAGCACGAGATAAAACCGCGCCCACAGCTTGTCCAAGTGCGGAAAACAGCGCAAAACTCACACCTCGCACAGGATTTATGGTTCTATCAGACATTTCCGGTACCCGTTCACTAATTACCCAACTCACACCCAAAACAGTCAGGAAAATTCCCAACCAAGCTCCTGTACTCAAGGCTTCTTGCAAAAAGATGAGAGCAATGAGGGCAGATAGAGGAGGTGCTAACGCTTCTAATAACAGTGTGCGTCTTGCTCCCAAATGATTGAGTGCCTCAAAGTAAAAAGTGTCACCTAGCCCAATCCCTAAAACACCACTCAGCAGCAAGAACCCTAAACTCAAAGGCTTCATGCCAGTCGGCCAGGAATTGCCTTGTAACATCAAAGTGATAGCAATAAATGCGATCGCAATCACTCCTTTACTCAAATTTAGGGCTAGTGGAGGTATCTTTTGACCCAACTGAGTGTAGATAACCGCAGACAACGCCCACAAAAAGGCGGCCCCTAAAGCCGCCAGTTCTCCTCCAAAGTTGGTCATCAACTCATTCCCAAACATTTTTATCGCACCCCATTGAGTTGTCTTGAAACCAAACTCTGTGCAAAATCCAACAGAAATAGAATAACCTAGACTCCCTCATTAACTCACCTGATTGGGTGATTTCTCCTCATCCGAATTGTGAGACCTTAAACATAGAGAACTGTCTTCAACTCCCGCGATCGCACAACTGATTGAATACAAAAGCCAGTTCCTTATCGGTAGTAGCGCTCTTCCAACCAAACCCGAATTTCATCTTCGGAGTCTCGGCAGATAGAACAACCCGTTACTGGATCATATCCATACCACCAAATCTGACCAAAGCGATCACAGCTTTGCCAAATTTTAGGCTGCTGCCCTTGAGCCAGAACTGTAACAAAATATTGCCAAATTTGATGAACTAAGGAGAATAGTTTCGGTTTTTTACCCTGATTTTGTTCAGGTACTTGGAGAAAATCTTTTTCTGTTGTTGGGTAGGAATAACTGGGATGTCTGGTCATAGAAAAGCACCTCTTTTATAAAGAGTTAAATCCTGATTCCTCTTACACTTTTAGCCTAAATAAAATTGAATGGATAAACCAAAAATTTAATGCATAAATAACATGAATAAAAGTAATCAATAAAAAATTAAAAATATATCGTTAGCTTTTGCAAAAATACATCCACGGTGTGCATAATCCCTATGAATAAAATTAGCCCCTATAAGCTAAAAATCTCTCAACTCCGTGCTTTAGTTGCAGTAGCAGACCACAAAAACTTCAGTGAAGCAGCGCTACACTTAGATTTATCCCAGTCGGCAATCAGCCATGCGATCGCAAACTTAGAAGAGAAATTGGGTGTCGTCTTACTTTCACGGGGGCGCTATGGAGCGCATCCGACACCCGTGGGAGAGCGAATCATTGCTCAGTCCCGACAGGTACTCGAACTTTTAGAAGGGATAGTCAAAGAAGCTAATCGGGAAAAAGGCTTACATGGGGGACAAGTCCGAGTTGCTGCATTTCGCAGTGTAGCCACTCATATTCTGCCTAGCGTCATTGCACAGTTCCGCAGTCAATTTCCAGGAATTACCGTATCCATTACCGAGTTTTATGATTTTGCTGGAGTAGAACAATCGCTGCGCGATGGCCATACAGATATTGGTTTCACCTATCTACCTTCTAGTGAAGAATTTGAGACTTGGGAACTCTTAAGAGATGACTACGTTGCTCTTGTACCACCGAACTCAGGATTAAAAAATCCCAGAATTACTTGGGAGCAGTTAGCGGCATACCCCTTAATTGTGCCTTCGACGAATAGCTGTACGCTCAAGATTCGCAACCACTTACGGCAGTCAGAATATCCCCTGAAAATCGCTTACGAGGTTCGGGAAGACTCAACCATTGTCAGTATGGTATCGCAAGGGCTAGGGGTCGCCATTCTTCCCCGACTCGCCGCTGAACCTGTACCTCTAGGAATTCAAGTGTGTACTTTGCCCGTTCCTTTTGAACGGATTATCGGAACGGCAATTCTCACGAATGCCCTTCACACTCCCGCTGTCTATGCGTTTCTGGATGCGGTGAGGAATCTTGGTCGATTCAATACTAAAGCTGCGGTTTAGTTGTAGGGTGGGTATCGCCCATTGTTATAGCAGTCGCCATTAAAACCCCAACCCGATCATGTTTGAACAACAACCAGAGGCAATTCAACAAAAGGTCAAATCATTAGCCAGTCAATCGCTCTCCCAATCCGATCCATCTGGATGGTTTGAAGTCTTATATGCTGATGCCAATGGGGACTATGCTCAAGTGCCGTGGGCAAAGCTAAGTCTCCACCCTTACCTACAAGATTGGTTGGATAGGACTAAAGTTCAAGGAAATAGCCGCTCTGCGCTAGTGATTGGCTGTGGGTTGGGTGATGATGCTGAAGCCTTGCAAGAGCGAGGGTTTCAGGTAACGGCGTTTGATATTTCACCGACTGCGATCGCTTGGTGCCAAAAACGATTTCCCAACTCGTCAGTCACTTATATTGTTGCGGATTTGTTTGCGTTAGATCCATCCTGGCATCGCACCTTTGATTTGGTTTTTGAATCGCGCAATATCCAAGCCTTGCCCTTGAGTGTACGCTCAAATGTTATCAACGCGATCGCATCTTTGGTAGCCCCAGAAGGAACGCTGTTGGTAATTACTCGCCATCGTGAGACTGACACTGAACCCGAAGGCCCACCTTGGCCCCTGAGTGATGGAGAACTCAACCAGTTTCAGGAATTAGGATTTCACGAAATTCATCGCGCTCCCTTTTGGGAAGATGATAACAAGAGTGTCACGCAACTTCGGATTGAATACCGCTCTGTAGCACAAGACAGCCCGTAAATTTGCAGCTTCATGCTGTTTTTGACGAAGGCAGAAGGCTCTCATGTTCATATGCTTCAAGGGGATTTTTGCTCCTCCTGAATGGGAGCCAGTGAAGCATTGCCTCACAGGCGGATTGATACCCTTACTTCGTTGAGCCATAGGCATAAGTAGAAGGCATCCATAAAAGCCTCCTGCCTTTTGCCCTCTGCCTTTTTTGCTCAAGCTAAAAGAAGCGAAAGGCTTGATTACCTAAGACGCTGTAGATTGCAACTCATTTAGACGAGTGAGAACCTCACTGCTGTGAACAGGGGGTCTGACATCAACAAATATTTCTCGTAGGATACCCTCTGGGTCGATAATAAAAGTGTGGCGCATGGAAACAAAGCCAATCCAAGAACCATAAGCTTTGCTAACTTTACCGCCTACATCAGAAAGAAGAGGAAATTTCAACCCTTCTGAATCACAAAATTCGGCGTGAGACTCCACATCGTCAGCACTAACACCAAGAATTTGCACATTCTTTTGCAGGTACTTGGGTAAGTCTTGCTGAAAGCGACGTGCTTCTAGAGTACAGCCTGAGGTGAAATCCTTGGGGTAGAAATAAAGTACTACCCACTGGCCGCGATAGTCAAAAAGCGACACTTCCCCATCGCCCGTATTCGTCGGCAAGGTAAATTCTGGTGCGGGTTCATTGAGGGGGGGTAGCTTACCGCCGAGAGCATTGGCATCGGTGGTGAAGTTACACCAGGCTAGTAAGGCGAAACAAGTGGCTAAGACCGTATTAAGAAAAGTACGACGAGAGATCATGAGGCCATCTGAACCGTAAACTTAACATAAGTTTACAATTTTTCTTTAAGCCTGAGCGGCTTCAAGACGCGTACTCTGCGGTTGCTTGGATGTGCTGGCTAGCTGAAAAATCTCTTGTGCCGCGCGATCGCAAACACCAACCTCGCCTAATAATTGGCGCATTTCCAGATAATCAGTCAGCGTTTTTTGACGGCGTTCAGGATTGAGCAGAAGTTCTAAAGCTTCTGTGACAATATTTTCTGGCGTTGCTTGTTCTTGAAGCAATTCCGGCACAATGGAGCGCATCACCACCAAGTTAGGCGGTGACATGAAGGGAATGGAGAACTTAAAGAAGGTACGAGCAACCCAATAGGTAAAAGGGCTGACTCGGTAAAATACCACTTGTGGCACGTCGAATAAAGCCAATTCCAAGTTCACCGTACCCGATTTGGTAATCGCTAAATCTGCTGCTGCCAGTACCTCAGTGGTTTTATCGGAGACGATCGCAGCATTTAAACCATAGCGCTGAATCGCTGCTTCAATCGTAGGACGAAAGGCGTTTTGAGACAGGGGAATCCAGAACAGGGGGGATTGGGAGTTTTGAGCTTTAACTGCGTCAGCCTCTAGTAATTTCGACTGAAGTTGCTGTGCTGCTTTGAAGACAATGGGCATCAGATACTGGAGTTCTTGATACCGAGAAGCGGGTAAAAGTGCGATCGCAGTTTGTTCGGGTGCAATGCCTAAGGCAGCACGAGCCTCCTCACGCTTCAGGCTAGCATGGATTCGATCCACGAGAGGGTGCCCCACCCAAGTCACTGAGGCCCCTTTGTCAGCAAAATAATTTGCTTCTCCCGGAAAAATCGCCAACATGCGATCGGACATATCTACAATTGCCGCCGTATTGCGGGGAGAAACTGACCACACCCACTCTTGAGGAGCAATATAATAAGCTACTGGAACTTGAGGTAAGTGACGGCGAATAAAGCTACCAATGCTCAGGTTGGGGCCCATGTAGTCAATCAACACCACTAAATCAGGTGGGTGTTGCCGGAGGTATTGTTTCGCACGACGTTGAACTTGCAACGTAGGCAACACAAACGGTAGAGATTCTAAAATCCCCACAGAACCAATACCCGTGGTATTCCCCAACAACGTGGCCCCCGCTGCTGCCATTCTGTCACCCCCTAGCGCCACAATCTCTAAATCTAGCTGTGTGGCTGCTGCCTGACGTTTCAAGGCGTCAATCAGGAGTGCCCCTTGTAAATCCCCCGATACTTCCCCAGTGCTGATAAAAATCGTTTTACGTGCCATTGATTAAAGAGTTGAAGGTTAGAGGGTTGAAGGCAGTTGAATTATGAATTATGAATTCTGAATTATGAATTAGCCGAAGTCCTGACTGGATGAGATTCCTCCTCTAAAAGTTGGCTTCACTGATATCGATGGAACCTCTGTGCAAGTCTTCTTCTATCCCCTGAATGTAATTTATAATTCATCATTCACAATTCATAATTTTCTTCAATCTGCTAACTTTCAACCTTTTTACCCCGGCCAGGAATTAAACCTCGTCGTCCTTCCATTTGAGATAACTGTAAAAATTGACGGAGGTGCTGTAAGTTTTCGCTATCTGGCAGTAAATCTAGATGTTCCCAGGCTTGAGTTAAGGTGTATCCAGAACGGTAAAGAGTCCGGAATGCTTTTTTGAGCAATCCGATCTCAGTGGCTGTTATTCCAGAACGCTTGAGGCCGACTAAATTCAGCGATCGCACTCGTGAAGGATTGCCTTCTACTAGCATATAGGGGGGCACATCCCGGTCAATGCGACTCATGCCACCCACCATCGCTAAACGCCCGATGTGAACAAATTGATGAATCCCTAAAACCCCACCAATGGTTGCTTTTGACTCAATGTGAACATGGCCTGCCAAAGCCACGCTGTTGGCAATGACAACCGAATCTCCAATGACGCAATTGTGAGCAACATGAACATAAGCCATGAGCAAATTGCCATTGCCAATAACTGTTGCTTCACCTGCACCCGTTGCTCGATTAATGGTGACGTACTCCCGAATTCGATTGTCATCGCCAATTTTGACGCAGGTGGGAGTACCATCATATTTAAGGTCTTGAGGTTCTAAACCAATCGCTACACCAGGAAAGATTTGATTTCTCGCGCCAATCTCGGTTAGTCCTTCTAGCACAACATGAGCACCAATGGTTGTGCCTGGACCAACTTTTACCTTATCGCCAATCACCGCATAGGGACCAATCTGAACCGTTGGGTGGAGTTCAGCGCCGGGATGAATAACAGCCGTGGGATGAATCAGTGTTGCCATAAAAGTCTTGAGTTGGATAGAAGCCGTGTCCCTGTGCTGTGAGTTGGAAGGAGTGAGTTTTGAAGATTTAACTGTACACTCTCTCGCTGCATTACTCAAAGCGATTTTCAGTCTACGAGAGAAAACAGCAATTCGCCTTCTGCTACTCGTTGGCCATCGACAACTGCACGGGCCTGCATCTTTCCAAAACGACGCCGCTTGATGGATATCAGTTCCGTTGTCATAATCAGCTGATCACCAGGAACCACCGGTCGGCGGAAGCGAACTTTGTCAATGCCAGCAAAGACAAATAATCCCCCTTCGACCTCAGGTAACTGAATCAGAACAATGCCCCCAACTTGAGCCATTGCTTCCACAATCATCACTCCAGGCATCATCGGACGTCCGGGGAAATGCCCTTGAAAATGCGGCTCATTAAAGGTGACGTTTTTGAGTCCAACCGCTCGCTTGCCGGGAACATATTCAATGATGCGATCGACTAACGCAAAAGGATAGCGATGGGGTAAGAGTTT
>CBKWLJ010000253.1:0-13268 GCA_966675205.1 uncultured bacterium | reverse complement strand
CTCCCTGAAGATTTTAGGAGGATTGGCAGCATTCTTGGTATTTGTAGTGATGGCGGTACAGTACAACTCCCTCATTGACCCCCTGGTGATCATACTGACGGTGCCACTTGCCTTAGCTGGGGGAATTTTTGGGCTGTATGTTACCCAAACGGCAATTGGGGCAACCGTGCTGGTGGGTGCGGTGCTCTTGGTGGGAATTGTGGTGAACAACGCGATCATCATGGTAGAACTCGCCAACCAAATTCGCGATCGCGAAAACATCGACCGCCAAACGGCAATTCTCAAAGCCGCCCCCCAACGCCTGCGACCGATTATGATGACCACCATTACCACCGTCTTAGGCTTGTTCCCCCTCGCCTTGGGAGTAGGTCAAGGTTCAGAGTTTCTGCAACCTTTAGGCGTTGTCGTGTTTTCTGGTTTATCATTAGCAACACTTTTGACCCTATTTATCATCCCCTGCTTCTACGTTTTACTACACGAGTTTCCAGGGAATAAAAAACCTCCCCGTCGGCAGCCTGTCTTTGTTGATAAAGAATCCTTGGAAACCGTTTACCGACAATCACCTCGCAACTAGGGGTTCATCGCAAAAGTTATTGATGGGCAACAAGATTTCACAATCTCTGCGACGAAACAGGGATAGAAATGGTTTTCCATTAAGAGGGAACGGGGAACGGGGAACAGGGGACGGGCAATCCCCCTACTTAAAAACAGGGGATTTGGATCAGGACGCTTTGAAACATCGCATCAAGCTGCTGGACTTCGTCCCGCTTCGCTATCGTTTCAAGTATTTTTTCCTCTCCATTAATCAATTCAGAGGCTTGCATCCTTGAGCTTCGGGGCTTATATCTCCCCCCTTCCCCATTCCCTATTCAGGAGTTCCCGCCCCAAAGGGGCTTGGTCAAAATTCAGGCGATAAACCACTAGGCTTTTACGCATCTCAAGTGTATATTTATCTTTTCTGCCCTAAGTCCCCTGCGAGAATCTTTGGTTTCCCGTAGGGGGATGTCACCAAATCGACTTTAGGAAAAGGGAGAAAAGTCAAAGGTCAAAGCCTTATCGGCTCCTTGTTCCTAGTTACAACAGGTTCATCTTACAGCTAAAATTGAGAACTGCTTAACCCAATTCCCAATTCCCAATTCCCTGTTCCCTAAAATCCATAATGAGACCCTTGAGGGTACGTAAAGTGGGTATTATCCTGATGAGCCGAGATTTGTTGCGTTTTGTAACAATTCTCGCGTTTCAACTTGAAGATTTCCATAATGTCTGTGCTACCATATCTGGTGAGGATAAATTCGGTTGCAGTGTTTGTTTCTAGTATTGATAGGCTTTTTCCTTTTGGTATTGACAGGCTTCTCTCCGAAATCTATATCTCTACACTTCTCTCATTTTGGAGACAATCTATGTCAATTTATGTTGGCAACCTTTCCTACGATGTTACCAGTGAAGACCTCACCGCTGTTTTTGCAGAATATGGTTCTGTAAAGCGTGTTCAGCTACCCACAGACCGTGAAACAGGTCGCTTACGCGGCTTTGGTTTTGTGGAAATGGGTACAGACGCTGAAGAAACAGCAGCGATTGAGGCTCTTGATGGTGCTGAATGGATGGGTCGTGACATGAAAGTTAACAAGGCGAAACCTCGCGAAGATAGAGGTTCGTCTGGTGGTGGTGGAAACCGGAGAGGTGGTGGTAACTTCTCTCGTCGCTACTAAGCATTTAGCTGAAATTAAATCCAATTAAATTGAAAGAGGCTCAGGCAGGAAAGCTTGAGCCTTTTTTTATATTCATTATGATGCGACCCACCTTCCGCAGGTTGATGGTAGGGTCTTATCGTTTCTCCTTGTATCTTCAACTTGGAAGCGAATTTTGGCAACGGATGGCTCGTCGTTATTAGGTGTTAAGTGATGAGATTCTGTGCGGATAGCGGTTGGGTTATCGGTAATAGGTAAAGCGTTTAGGTAAATCGGTCAGCCATCCGTTTTCTCGATCCGTTCATTTACCCCATCCTGACTCATTTTAAATCATCCATTGCCAATAGGATTAGGGCTTTCAATAGAGTTTGGCAAAAGTTTCAATTAATTTTATTTCAAGTATCCGGAACACCAAAATTTCGGTTTGTATTCAATGCAGAGTGCATCAAAAAAAAGAGCGATCGCATAGGGCTAATGAATGCAATTAGACCCGATTTTTGAGTAAAAAATTACAGTTGTTTTTGTGAGAAATTCCTGATGAGTCACTACAAAGCTGACAAACACGATCAATACGGAAAACCTGGTAAACACGAAAAATACGAGAAAGAAGACGGCGAAAAATATTACAGTAAACCGGGTAAGCCTGATAAAGATGACGATGATGATGACAAACCAGGTAAGCGCGGCAAAGGTGATGATGACAACAAAAACCGCAAACCTGAGAAGCGTGACAAATATGATGACGACGATGATGACAAACCCTACAAACCTGCCAAAAAAGGCAACGTCATTACCGTTAATCTGAAAGCCACTAAAATTGATTTCCATGCCAAAGAATACGAGAAAATGCTCAAAAATATGCAGGGCAATATTCTCAAAGGGCATGGTCGGAACTATTCCGTTCACATTTTTCTCAAGTTCAATGCCAACACCCGTGAGGTTAAAAAGTGGATTGAGGAAGTGGCTAAGAAATATGTAACGTCAGCTGAACAACAGCTCCATGAAACTGAAAAATACAAAAAACATGGAACTCCTGGCGGTCTTTTTGGCAACTTTTTCTTGTCAGCTCAGGGGTATGAGACGCTAGGCTTTACGAAAGCAGAACTTCAAACGGCTTTTGTTGAAGAGGATGTATTCCTTGGGGAAAAAGTTGATGTAAAATTTACCAAAGGAATGGCTGCTTCCCAAGGTGAACTGAAAGACCCACCGATAGAAACTTGGGAGCAAGGATACCGATATTCTATCGATGCTGTACTCCTGTTAGCAGATGAGGATGAGCAGCGGCTGTATCGCGAAGTTACTACAATTATTCAAGACAAAAAGTTGCCTGCAACGGTATTAGCTGTGGAATATGGCAATGTCTTGAGAAATGAAAAGGGAGAAGGAATTGAACATTTTGGTTATGTGGATGGACGCAGCCAACCTCTATTTTTGGCCAGTGAAGTTGAGGCGGAAAAAAATAAGGATGGCATCGACAAATGGAATCCATCTGCATCCCTCGATCTTGCCCTCGTTCCCGATCCATTTGCTGAAGGGGAAGATTGTTTGGGGAGTTATGTAGTGTTTAGAAAGCTCGAACAAAATGTCCGAGGATTCAAACAACGCGAACAAGCTCTCGCTCAAGCGTTGGGATTAACGGGTGATGCCGCCGAAAGAGCAGGCGCTATGGTAGTAGGGCGTTTTGAGGATGGTACACCTGTAGTGCTTCAGCCCAATGAGGGACTTGACTCGCCAGTTCCCAACAATTTCAATTATGACAATGATGCTCAAGGCAGCAAATGTCCATTTCACGCCCACATTCGGAAAATGAACCCGCGCGGGGACATTCCGAACTTTTTTGGAAGAACTGAGGAACAGAAGCAACAATTGCGGGAGGAAGAATTGAGTCATCGCATTGTTCGGCGTGGCATTCCCTTCGGCAAGCAAGTCATCGATCCTCGTAGCGACTCTACCCTGGAACAGTTACCAACAGGTGGCGTAGGTTTGCTGTTTATGTGCTTCCAAAGCAACATTGCTCGACAATTTGGTTTCTTGCAGAAGAGTTGGGCTAATAATTTGAACTTTGTGCAACCCGGAACCGGCCTCGATCCCGTAATTGGGCAAAAACTTTCTAGTGAAACGCCCTTAGCTCAGAAGTGGCCTGTGCAATGGGGACAGCCTAACAAAACAGCATTTGATTTTGAAGGGTTTGTGACGATGAAAGGGGGTGAATTCTTTTTTGCCCCCAGTATTCCGTTTCTTAAGAAATTGAAAAAGGAGGATTAAGGATTAACAATTCGTAGCACTCGCTTTCGCAGCAAGCAAGCTACGTAGTTCGTCAAGGTTCAGGGGAGAGGATGCCCTTTGGGTAGGGGAAAGGATTGAGATATCGTTTTCCCTTTTTCCTTTTCCCTAGAGCGAAGCGACTAGTGCAAGAAGGCAGAAGATATAAGGCAAAAGGCAAAAGGAAGAAAAGTTTACTATCAAGCTTTTTAACCTTTTTGGACTGGTAAGTTATTTTTGCTGCACTGCACTAGTCAACAAAGATATCGTGAAAAGTCAGATGCTCTATTTACGTGAGAGCAGTTATAACAGCTTCATCAATGATTGAATTTTTGTTCTATAACTTGATTGGGGGAAGCTGCATCAAAATGCATATAAATTGCATTTTTTGTTGCAAAATTATCTAGTTTGTAAGGGGATAATTGACTAGCAATAATTAGTGATGTCGTTATAATTATCGCTTCTATTATCTTCTTCATGAGGCTTATTGAACTCAACTTCAAAAAACAGATAAATTTCCATTATTTGTTGAACTAGCAAAAATTAAGGAATAAAAGATATTAGTTCTAGCTTTTAAATAAAATTGAGGATATAGCTAAAACCAAGCATTTTTTATCATTATATAACTATTGAGACATAATTCAAGGATGTTCTTCCTATAGAAGGACAAGCCTTTTCCCTCATTAGCAAGAAGAAATTGCACCACCAGATTTATAAGGTAAAGCCGAAAGGCAATCACGCCTTTGAGAGAAACTCAGAAAAATCCAGAAAATATGGTGAAAATTTTTCTTTCAGCAGGTCACGGGGCTGGCGATCCAGGTGCGAGGGCAGGTGGCGCAACAGAAGCAGAGGAGATGATCAAAACACGGAATGCTGTCGTTAAAGAATTGCGATCGCGCGATTTAGAAGTTCTGTGGGTACCGGACACTCTAACACTCAAACAAACCATTGACTGGATAAATGATCACAGTCGTCGTGGCGATGTGGCTTTAGAAATCCACGCCGATGCGTTTAGTAATACCAAGGTGCGGGGGGCAAGTATCTACTACATTGACGAAAATGAGCAGCGCCAAGCCGATGCAGAGTTGGTACTCGAAGAGTTGTTAAAAGCCGTTCCTAAGCTTCCTTCTCGTGGAGTCAAGCCGGATACCGCCACTGGAGTGGGTCGTTTGGGGTTCTGTCGCCAAATTGATGTGCCCTCTTTGCTCCTAGAGTTGGGGTTTATTACTAATCCAGAAGACCGCTTCTTATTGCAAGCTCAACGAGAGAATTTTGCTCGTGGCATAGCAGACGGTTTGCAAGCTTGGAGTTATAAAGAAGCTGTCAGGCAGGGCTTGGCTTCTCCACCCATCCGATACCCAGTCATCGACATCAAAATCAACGACAAGGTACATGAAAATCAGGGAATTCTTGTCAATGGGAATGCCTGTGTTCCCATCGTCCTCCTCGCGGCTTTGAGAGTGGATGCGGAAGTTATGGCAGATCTACAAAAAATTACCTACCGCAATGTAATCTATGTCAAGGCTGTCAATTTACAGCGGTTTAACATATCTGTAAACTGGGATAATTCCACTCGGACAGTAATCTTAAGCTCGAAGAGCAAAACATAAATTTTTGATAGCTGATACCTACATTAGCCTATCCTGTTGGGTGTACGGACGGTAGTTACTGTGCGATCGCACTGCTGGAGGCAACAACCCAGAGGCATGATAGTGCCGCACCATTCTCGGCGTAATCCCACCCCCAACAGCATCTGTAAGTTCCTTAATGGTTAAGTACTGATTAGACATGAGCTTTGTCTTTTTACTCAACGGTTTGTCCGGGATGCAGTAGCCATGCTTGAGGATGATGAGTAAAACCGATCTTCGGATAGTATTGTTCAGCAGCAGGTGCAGCCAACAAAATGAGATGGCTTTCTGTCCCTGAGTGCATTTGAGTGATACGGATTAATTCCTTACCAATCCCTTGCTTTTGGTAAGACTTCCTAACGGCTAAATCCGATAAATATGTCACATAACTAAAATCAGAAATGGCTCTAGATATCCCAACCAATAAATCACCAGCCCAAGCGGTGACGACTAAGTTGGCATTTTGAATCATTTTTACCATGCGATCGCGGTTATCAATCGGTCGTCGTTCGCCCAAAGTCGAAGCTTGATATAACTCAATAACCGCATCAATATCTAAATCATTGCCTACTTTATATCGAATCATACAGGTCAGCTAAATAGATGGGCATTGATATTTGTCGTTAAGGCAAAGGCAGAAGTCAGGAGTCAGAAGATTTTAGTCTTTTAACATTCGTTGACATACTTTCGTTTATTTGTGCCTACCTACTCATCAAATACAAACCTTGACCTTAACACTAATGTCAAGGGTTAGGGTAAGGGAGTCGTCAAGAGATTGCATCCACTCCCCCAATGACTCAAAGTCCCCTCTCCACGCCTCGCCTCAGTCAACTATTCCAAGAACATCCAGATGCTGTTGCTGCTGCTATGTGCGGAATTTTGGTTTTCCTGTGAGAGAAATTAATGGTTGGTGGGGAAGTCGCTGCTGCGGCTGACTGCTTAGATATGAGTGCGATCGCTCCGGACAATTAAATTTCCTCTGGGAAGTCTTTTCCTATCTTGAGGATAAAACCATAAAGATTAGGATGCGCTCGTTCCGTTGTATCTACAATGAATCCCTCGATACGATGGGAAAAAATCGGATAATTTTGTACTCAATAAAAGAAATTTTTGTAAAGTTCAAGTTGTGACTCAGTTGGGGAGATTTATTAGTTTAACTTATACATTAATTGGCGTCTACAATTGTACGATTCGTAAATAATGAAAATGTTAAGTTTTTCGACAAAATTCAAGGATTTTTCGTCTGAGAAAATCTTTTAAAAGCTGAAAGTCAATCCCCTAATTATTAGATTTTATAATAATTTAGATAATTTCATTTTATGTTTTTTTGGTAAAGCCTACTTAGAACTACTAGAACTCCCTCTAGGAGGACAGTAGGATGCACTGAGAGAAAACAAAGGGGAATTACTGTTATGTGTAAGGAGATAGAAACACACCGACTCCTGCTAAGGTCTTTCACACTGAACGATGCCAACACGCTGCATTGGCTCTACAGCCAACCTGACCTATTTAAGTATATGTCGAATCAAAAACCGCTTCTCTGGAAAGACGTTGAAGAATTCATTGATTCGCTAAGAGAAAACTGGAGAAAGCATAACTTCGGTGTGTGGGCGGTAGTGGATAAAAAGCATCAAGAACTTATTGGTCATTGCGGATTTAAGTTTTTAGAGTACACAAAAGAAGTGCAAATAGGCTACTTACTTGCCAAGCCTTACTGGGGTAGAGGATTAGCAACGGAAGCGGCTGAAGCCGCCCTAAAGTATGCGTTTGAAGTCGCTAAGCTTGACAGAATTGTCGGAGTAGCCACACCTGAAAATCTTGCTTCACGTCGGGTGATGGAGAAACTGGGTATGCAATATGAGAGAAACGATTATTACTACAACAATCATGTTGTGTACTATTCCATCAACCTGATCGCATACAAACGCAAGGATAGAGTTATACAGAGCGATCGCAGAAAATTGATGAGTGCATGATGCACCAGTGCAGCACAGAGGTAGAGCTTTTCAGAAAGCTTAATGGCGACTGGCTTCAATAGTACTCAGTTAAGGAAAAAGGAGAGAATTTGTTCGCGCTTAACTTGCGCGAACTTTACCCAAGATACTTCTTCGACCTTTGCAGCACCTGACCCTCGACAGGGTCGTAAAACACCGATGGCAGTAATCATCCACAAATTTCACGGTCGGCTTGGCTGAACGTGGCTCTGTCATAGACGGGTTCTGACTTTTAGCAGTTTTAGTTCATTATCCTCCACCCAGAGTGACAGAAGAGCGATAATCAGCATTGAAACGCAAAAATCAGAAGCAGAAATTAAAAACGCGATCGCCTCTGCTGGCTAACCTAACTTAAAACTAGCTTCAACTCGGAAAGCGCACGTTTAATTTCTAACAGCAAAATCCCCTGCTTTGCTTCATGATTTGCGAGGACGAGAAAAACCGCATCTTCGCCGCAACTGGTCAAAATGCTAAAACCCTCATGACCCTGAACGTAAATTCGATCCATTCCACCTGTACTGAGTTCTCGACCAATCCGATCGCCCAAAGACAGCATAGCGGCAGACATGGCTGAAACTCTTTCTTCATCCATGCCACCCGGTAAACTGGATGCTAAAGGTAAGCCGTCTGTGGTTACCATTGCTGCCCCCCGGACATCAGGCGTGGTCGAGACAAAATTTTGGAGAATATGCCTCAGCTTTTCAGTGTTGATTGCCATTATTGTAGCCTTCTGATTTCAGACACTTATGACATCGATGCTCTAAAGAGGCGTTTCCATGTGCTTAAGCAAGGATTGTGTACTCTAGGATGTCATGAGTACTACCGTGCAAGACAGAACCAGTTTGTTGCCCTTTCAATCGTTTACCTAAGAATGCTTCTAAAAAGCCCTGAATTGCGCCTAAAGTATAGGTACACTTTCGTGGGGCCCCCTGGGGTTCACCCGAAGAACAAAAAGTTTCTTTGGCATACACTCTGTAGACATCGCCATCTTTTTCGATCTTGTCAATCAGGCAGAGACGAGTTCCTTCTTTGCCTAGAATCTGATTAGCCTTTTCTTGGATTTCTTCTAAAGATAAGGTTGTACCTTTGTTGACTAAACCTAGCTCTTGAACTGACGTTTTTCCTTGTTGGCGACCAGCAGAAATCATCGCGATCGCCGCCGTTTTTTCACCGATAGCTTCTTCCATACCAACGATGATTGATTTTAAGAAGACAATGCTACCGAAATCTCCAAGCTCGTGACGCAGTACATGCGGTTCTACAGACATCAGATAAATCTCCTTTTATCTGTAGTTGTTAACTGTAGTTGTAGGGATTGATGCCTTTGATTGTCTTACTGTTATGTTCACTAAAAACTTAACTCCAACTAGAAGTCATAGAAATCTCTGTGGAATAGCAATAAAACATACAGGGTTTATGTAGGCATTAATAGGTATTACTCCTATTAAATAATTATCGCAAAAAATCTTGTCTCAAGAGGTAAATATTTGTGAAAATTTTCCGGCTCGGCGGCACCTGTAATCTCTGTTTAACCTGAGTAAAACTGGATGACTACAAAGGCTGAGTCTCTAGTACAGGTCAACAACCTCTATAAGATTACCTCAAATCTCAGCCACTCAATTACAAATAAAGCAAGACCTACAAACTAAAGATTTTTCGGCTTTGCTCGGGTTGCTGCATCCCTGATGCTTACACCTACTTTTATTGCAAAACCAGAGACTCACCGAGTTCCCGTGCAATCAGCAACGACTGCTGATGGTACTCTATGGCTCGTTGGCATTGCCCCATGCAATAGTAAACATTAGCTAAACTGCTGAGAGAATGAGCTTCCCCAGATCGATCCCCAATTTCCTGTGCCGTCTTCAGTGATAACTCATAGTATGCGATCGCCTTTTCGTACTGTCCCAGAGAACAGCAAGCTTTGCCCAGCTTGTTTAGGGAAATGGCTGTTCCAGCAAGATCGCCGAGTTTCTCTTGAATCACCCGTGACTGCTGATGGTATTCGATCGCCTGTTGATATTGTCCTAAACAATGATAAGCATTTCCCAGATTGCTCAGTGAAGTGATTTGCTGTCTAAAATGGCCGATTTCCTGTGCAATCAAAAGCGATTGCCTATAGTCATTAATTGCCTGTCGGTATTGCTCCATGCAGCAGTAAACCTTACCCAGATTATTGAGTAAAGCCGCTATCCCTTTGGCATCGCCGAGTTCTCGTTTCATCACCAGCAATTGTTCATAGCAATCAATTGCTTGTTGGTATTGCCCTAGGGCATGGTAAACCTTGCCCATATTGTCGAGAGAAGTAGACTCTCCCTTAACGTCGCCAATTTCCCGTGCAATCAAAACGGATTGCTGGTAAACTTCGAGCGCCTGCTGGTATTGTTTCAGACCATGGAAGGCAAGACCCAAACCCATCAAAGATGTGATCTGCCCGGAGCGATCGCCAATTTCCCGCTTAATAGCCAGTGCCTGCCCGTAGTAATGAATTGCTTGTTGGTATTGTCCTATAGAACAGCAAGCCTTACCCAACCGATTCTTGGAGATGGCTATTCCCGCACGATCACCGAGTTTCCGTCGAATAGCCAAAGACTGCTGATAAAACTTAATCGCTTTCTGGCATTGCCCTAAGGATTTGTAAGTCTTCGCTATATTGTCCCAAGCTCTCGATTCTTCGCTAGCGTTGCCGAGCTCCCGCTCAATCTCCAATGAATGTCCATAGCAATCAATTGCCTGTTGGTATTGCCCTAACCGATGGTAAGCATTTCCTAGATGATTCAAAGCGACTGCTTCCTCCCGACGATCACCGGCTGCTTGTGCAATACGCAACTGTTGCTGATGGAACTTAATCGTCTGTTGAGACTGTTTCAGGTAGTGATTCTCTTGTGTTAGTTTGACTAAGCTGCTCATCATGGAATTACCCTTTTTAAGGTAGGTTGAGTCAAGTAAATGGAGCATTTATTTAGTGAATTTATTGGTGGTAATGAAATGCATGGATTCTTGGAGATTCTCGTTATTATTGAAACTCATTTAAAATTTATAAATGAATTCAATTTTTATAACTGAGTTGATAAAATACACTGCGATTCCTCCATTTATTTTTCCCACAATCGAGTAGCTAACGAATACCTCTCAATTCAATCTGTTCTATGTCCGACGCTTTGACTTGTAAATAAATTGGTGAAAAGCCCTCGCAAGAATTTCTTTGTTTACAGTTCCCTTTTTCAACAGTTTGAGTTTTTTTGATCATCCTAGCTCCCTAGAGATAACAATTCTATGTGGAATCAATAATTTTTAAGCAAAAAGATTTGCTATAATTTCCACACAGATTTTCTTAGGTTATGTTACTTGCTAGTAGGCTTCGTATTTTTCCTGTTAATAATTTCTAGCAGTGGAGACGATAACGCTATTTCGATGTCTAGGAAGCGTAAACTTGGACTCAAAGGGCTATTCAGTAAACTTGACAAGCTGCAGTTTATTTAGGCTGCCTATTGGCTATGTAATAGCAAATCCGCCTAAAATATACCCCAACCCTCTGACAGTAACGTAGTAGCGACTATGTGAAGTCTGCTACTCAGAGTGATAAAGGAGAGAAGGAGTAGATCAACTGAATTTGGTATTTAATAGGCAGGGTACTGCAAGTTACTTAGGCAATTAGGATACTGCCAAATGATCATAATTTAATATTTAGCAATAACTTAAAAAAAAAGCATTAATTTGTAAAAAAATGAAACAAAAATGTATGGATTATTATCACTTCTAGCTCAGGCAAGGGTTTGAGTCCCCCACTGATATCGAGTTGCGTTCAATCGTAGTAGATTAGACACCATGAGCTGCGCTCACAACGAATGGATGAAATTAATCTCTCCTAGCCCCTGACCCCTGACTCGGAGAATTCTGACTCCTGACTCCTATTTTCAACTTAGAGAGCTGGGGAAATGGGGTAAAAAATTTTCATGCGTTCTGGTGTACGCAGTTCATGAGGGCTACTTATGACCTTATCCTTTGGAGTGTCCTAGAATCCATCAGGAAAAGCGTGGGAAGCAAGGTAAACTGAGTCAATCATTAGTTCTTACAGTGTTTTTGAAGCCTGCCGTGTCTCCTGTTATTACTTCGTTTCGTCGCCTATTGTTGTTACTTTGGCTAGCGGTACTGACAATGGTGCTTGCGATCGCTTGCAATAGTAGTACTAGTGGAGCCATTAAAGTTGGCTCAAAAGATTTCACCGAGCAATTGATCTTAGGAGAAATGTATGCCCTAGTGCTAGAAGATCAAGGCTTCAAAGTAGAGCGCAAGCTCAATCTAGGTGGTACTCCCGTCGCCCAAGCCAGTCTGCAAAGCGGTCAAATTGATTTATATCCAGAGTACACAGGTACAGCACTTTTGACGGTACTCAAGGAGCCAGCAAATAGTGATCGCAAACAAGTCTACAAAACAGTTGCTGACAACTACAAGCAAAAATTTAACCTCATCTGGCTTGAGCCTGCTCCACTGAATAACACTCAAGCCCTCGTGATGACTCAAGCCGGCTCTCAAAAATATGGGATTAAGACGATTTCCCAAATGCTTGCTAAAGCTAACCAACTGACAATGATTGGGCCTCCCGAATTTGAAGCGCGTGAGGATGGGTTGCCCGGTTTGAAAAAAGCTTATGGTGATTTTAAGCTGAAAAAGTTCATTCCCGCTGATCCAGGCTTGAGGTATAAGACATTGAATAGTAATCAAGCTGATGTTGCTGTCGCTTTTGGCACTGATGGAGAGATTAGCGCCTTGAATCTAGTTTTACTGGAAGACGACAAAAATTTCTTCCCTCCTTACCAAGTTGCTCCAGTAGTACGCCAGGAAATACTAGAGAAAAATCCGGCTATTCAGGACGCTCTTAATACCTTATCCCCTAAATTGACTACTGAAACAATGCAACGCCTAAACTACGAGGTAAGTGGTAAACAGCGAGAACCTACTGAGGTGGCAAAAGAATTTCTCTCACAACAAGGATTTTTAAAGAAGACTTAGGAGTCGGTCGCAAACAAACCCGTCTTTTGTAGGGGTACGCTAGTAGCAGCATTCCAACCCTTGCCTAAATATTAATGTTACTGTGCCCAAACAAAGGAAATGACGAAGTTATTCTGGGACAAGTCCTGAGTACAAACTAACAAAAAGCCCCTTGTGGCAGTATCAAGGGACTTAAGCTTTTAAGGTCAAAATGGTTTAAATGGAAAACTGCCCCTGGTAATCAATTATCCTAACTACCAAGTGTGAGAAATTTGTGAATCGCCCTCAACAGCGTCAGAGCCCGATACATTAGTTCATCAAATCCGACCAAGCTGAGGAAAGACTTGTGAGCGCAATTTGTTTTGAGGACGTTTTTCTAAAATTTCCAGGTGCGTCCTATCCAGCAGTCAATGGCGTTACTTGTGAAATTGAAGCCGGTCAGCTCATCGTGATTTTAGGGCCATCTGGCTGCGGGAAAACCACTTTGCTGAAAATGGTCAATCGCCTGTACGAACCAACTTCAGGCACCATTTACCTGGATGGTAAAGACATTCGACTGTTTAAACCGACAAAGCTGCGTCAGCAAATGGGTTATGTGATTCAGCAGACGGGTTTGTTTCCCCATATGACTGTTGCAGAGAATATTGCTGTAGTACCTAAGTTATTAGGGTGGTCGAGGACACAATACCAAGCTCGAATTGATGAGT
>CBKWLJ010000252.1:0-13302 GCA_966675205.1 uncultured bacterium | reverse complement strand
TCACTGACTCGTTGCTGCTGATTTTCTAAATCAACGAGTTGCTTTTCTGTGGTTCGGAGTGCTGTTTCTTTCTCCTGTAACTGTACTTCTAAGTCTTTAATTAAGCGTTGAATTTGTTGCCATTCACTAGGGGTTTGAGAGGTCTCCAGTTCTGCAAGCTGTTGCCGTAAGTCAGTCAGTTGAGCGTCTTGAGACGGTAACTCGACATCTAAAGTTTGCAGGCGATCGCTAGCGATCACAAGTTCCTGGGTATTTTTTGCCAGTTGCGATCGCACTTGCTCCTGCTGCTGCCTTTGATTCTTAATTTCTTTATTGAACTGTTCCAAGCGTAATTTAATTTCCGATCGCTTTGTCTTGGCTTCGTTCAGCTCTTTCGTCAGTTGTTTGACAGATGCCGATGCCCGATGAATCACTTCAGCACAACGCTCTAAAATCAGCTCAATTTCCTGAAGACGGTTTCTTAAAACTGCCATTTCGGCTGACTCTATAGCATCATTTTTGCCAAAATGCAACCCATAACGTTGAGTGGTAACACTACCCCCCGTCATAGCACCACTGCTTTCTAAGATTTCCCCTTCGAGCGTAACCATGCGGTATTGCCCGAGATAGGGACGGGCAGCATGGAGGGATTCAAAAACCAGCATACTGCCGAAAACGTAGGCAAAGACGATTCTGTAACGAGGTTCGCAGTCCACTAAGTTAACGGCATAGTCAATAAAGCCATTGGCATAACGTAGAGCAGCCGTTTCCGTTAGTCGGGGGGGCTGGATTTTGTTGAGGGGTAAGAAGGTGGCTCTACCCGCCTTTTTTTGTTTCAGTAGCTCAATTCCCGCTGCCGCAATGCCATCATCTTCCACCACCACATTTCCCATGCGTGCCCCAGCAGCAATTTCGAGTGCAAGCTGGTAGCGGGGTTCAACATAACCTAGTTGAGCCACTAAGCCACAAACACCGGGTAATCCACTTTGTAATATCACTTTGGTGGCGTAGGTGCCTTGAGCTTCTTGCTCGGCCTGAGCTTGGGCTTCAAGTTTATCGAGTTGGCGCTGTTTATCCCGTTGTTCGGAGAGGAGTCGGGTTTGGGTTTGCTGCTGGATTTGGAGTTCCTGTTCGGCGGCGGCTAGGGATTGGGTAAGGGATTGGAGGTTTTCAGAGGAGGCGGTAAGTTGAGCTTCTAAATCGGCAGCTTGCGCTTGTTTGGTGGCAATTTCGGGCTCTAAGGTGTGCAGGAGTTGGGTTTGCTCATCGAGTACACGGCTGAGTTGGTTGTAGCGCTCTCGCAGTTGCGCTTGCTCTGTGCGTTGTGGCTCAAGGGTTTGCAGTAGGGTTTCGATTTGGTGGGTGAGGGCAGTTTGTTGCTGCACCCAAGCTTCGGAGGCAGATGCGATCGCACTGGCTTGTTCCCGATGTTGGTTAAGGGTATGTTGGGCTTCATCCCGTGCAGTCCTTAGAGAGGCAAGTTCTTGGGTTTCTAATCGATGTTTTTGTTCGGTAAGCTGTTGCAGGGTTTGCTCGTGTTCCTGTATCTGCTCCTGCGTCCGTTTCAGGTTCGCTTCCGTTTGTTGCAGGTTTTCTTCAAGTTCCTGTTGTCGCTTTTGTAACTGACGCCGTTCCGCTTCTTGGGTGGCAAGGGATGAAGCGACAGCCATATGCTCTTCTTCTCCCAAGGCTTTGACACGGGTGTTGAGTTCGTCCAGTTCTCTAGCGGTTTGACCAATTTGTGCTTCTAGGGCAGTAAGCTGGGTGGTGAGCTGGGATTCTTCTCTATCTCCCGCTTCGATTTGCTCCCGCAGCTTCCATTCTTGTTGTTGGAGCGATCGCCATTTCAGGATCGCTTCCCATTGTTGCTTTTCTTGAATTTCGGCTCGGAGTTTTTGGTACTTCTCGGCTTTTATGCGATCGGCAGCGAGGCGATCGCGCTGAGCAACCAGTTCTTGTTCGATAATCCGGCAATCGTCTTCTCGTTCCTTAACCTGAGCTAGCGTTTCTTTGGTTTGAACGATTTTACGGTCAAATGCCGCCACCCCCGCTAACTCGTCAATAATCTCCCGCCGCTCTCGCGAGTTCATGGAAATGATACTAGTAACATCCCCTTGCAGCACCACGTTATAACCTTCTGGATAAATCCGCAGGCGATTGAGCTGTTCGTGCAGTTCGGTGAGCGTACAAGATTCGCCGTTGATGTAGTAATTCGAGGTGTAAGTCCCCTGCTGGGTTACTCGCAGCCTTCGGGTAACGCTCCACTCATCCGATTTTGGATTTTGGATTTTAGATTTTGGATTGTCTCGCGCCTCTACGTCATCGCTTTGTTCAGAGGCAATATTT
Organism: uncultured bacterium; assembly: GCA_966675205.1. Classification (GTDB taxonomy): domain Bacteria; phylum Cyanobacteriota; class Cyanobacteriia; order Cyanobacteriales; family Coleofasciculaceae; genus JBFLZA01. The sequence continues at coordinate 10,977 of CBKWLJ010000252.1, read as the reverse complement.
TCTTCTGCTTCCTCGCTTTGCTGCTCATCTTCATCTAAGAAAGCATCTGGTGCATCGGATAGATCGAAGGTCACTGTGACACTGGCTTCCACAGTGCCCCGACGTTCTTTATTATGATTGACTAAATCAGGAAGGCGTTCAGCACGCATTCCCTTGGAACTGGCAAGACCAAGGCAAAATAGAAGGGCATCAAGGATATTTGACTTACCTGACCCGTTGGGCCCGGAAACCACTGTAAATCCAGGCAGCAACGGAATAGAAGTCGTGCCACCGAAGGATTTGAAGTTAGTGAGTTCCACGCGCTTGACGTGCACCATAGGCGCTGGGGAGAGCTGAGTTTGATGTGATACGCGTGTATCAGTGTAACAATTCTCAACAGGTTAGCACGGGTCTCTTGGAGATGAAAGGTGGTTTATCGATTTCCGAAACGTTGGTGTCTAAAAAAGAGCCGACTGTCACCGTAGAACGATGAAACAAACTCAGAGGTTGTTTCTATCTGTCCAATCAACTGTGCTTTTTGGCGGTATTCAGGCTGATCTATCCTATCAGCCGCTTGCACAGCCGCATCATCTCCAACTTGTTTCGGCTCGACAGCATACACAGAGAATATAGAGGTTCTAGGTGCAATAGTCGCCAAATCATGTCTAAAGTCATGGGGCGGACTTTCAGCAAATTGGACATTGGCATTGGGGACTAAAAAAATTTGCCAGGGATAATAAGGCTTGCTCTGTTTGTTACCGTGTTGGTCGATTTGCCCAAACCCCTGTAGATAAAGTTTGGTGGGATATTGGCTCGTCCGGCGGAAGATTAAGTTGATGAATTTAGGCCCAAACTTCTGTTCTACTGGAACGATGTTGGACATCTCATTGGCAAAGAAGTTATAGTTTGTTCCTTGACCTGATAGCGAAACTATTGCCGAGACGTTTTCTGAAGGCTTGCCGTCCACAAAAAGCTTGAGGGCTAACCCTGGCGCAAATCCGCGATCGCTTGGGTCTGCTGTTACGGATAATCGCAACAGACCATAGTCAGCGCCTTTAAATAAGCCTGTAAAAGGGGTATCGGGTGTAGGTACAAATTTAACTTTTGCGACACTACCGTGAGCATGAATCGCTTTTTTCCAGCCATTTGGTGCTTCGTCGGATAAGCGATCCATTTTAGCTTTTAAGAAGGTTAAAAATAAACCGGGAACATCAATTTTTTGCAGTGGGGGAAGTTCATTGTATTTGGATTCTAAAATTCTGTTTTGCCAAAGAAAGTTTTGCTTTTGAGATGCTGACCAAGATTCGTAATCGCTAGGTAAGGGGTCTAGTTCATGAAATTTTTGCCAATATTGATGGATGTTTTTCATCAGGATTCAGGGGTCGTATCGACCAAATAAGAGAAGTGATATTAGTCCTTTACTTTGCGGAAAGATGGCGCAAACAGAGGGCTTGAGTGATACGCCAGGGACTTGAGGATATTGTTGGTGAATTCGGGAGGGGTCAAATTCCTGAAAATTTGTTGGGGCACCTCTGGTTCGTTGGGGCACCTCTTGTGGGTGCCCTATCTGTTGGGGCACCTCTTGTGGGTGCCCTGCCCTATTTCTGGTGGGTGCCTCACTTCTGGTAGGGTAGGGGCAGGCACAAGACCTGCCCCTACAGGTTCTTAAAATCGGGTTTTTTTGGGTGATGGCTTTGAACCCTCGTCAATTGACCAACAGCATTGTTGCTATGGCTTAATAACCGGCGACGCCTACTTGACGCCATGGGGCAAAGGCGTTTTGAACTCCGTATAAGGCAGGACTTAGGGATGGGTAATGTCGGCGCAGGACAGTCAACATGGTATTGTTGTCGATCCAGTCGAGACCGAGTTGAGTATAAACTTCAGCTCTGTAGTCTTTGGTAAAGAAGCGATCGCTTTTTAGCCGTCGGGATGCCATGAGGATAAATACACGAAAAGCGGTATCGCTAAAACCAAAGCCTTCAGGAATATCTTCTGCGAATAAACCGACCATCAAATCGACACTGTCAAGGTCGTTGTTATAAACTTCGCGTAGCTCTTTTACCCATTGCGGATTACTGGTTATTTCTTCAAAAGATTTGACCCGGCCGCGACCGATGAGTTCTCGAAAACGGTTGTAGCGAGGTACGCCTCGTTCTCTATCTCGAAGGATATCAACAGCAGCTAAATCAAATACTTCACCATCATCTTTGATGAGTTGCCGTAGGAAGTCTGGGTAATTATGCAGTGTGATAGCTCCAGGGTGCATGAGGCCAAACGAGTAGAATAAATCCGGTATCGCTATCTCTTCCATGAGAGGACGAGTCCGTTTACCAAAACCTTCAACGAAATCTTTCTTCGCTAGGAATTTGCCGTTCTCGTGGGAATAAAAATTAAATTCATCTGGAATCAGAGGATGCATTCGATAGACAGAAACAAATTCTTCAGTGAGATAGTACGGAGCCGTATGATGATCGGTTTGGGAACCAATAATGCCACTGAGAATTTCATTGTCGCTTAAGCGCCCCCAACGCCTTTTTACATCCTCTCCCAGAATTCCCCACCAGTTGATATTCATTGCCATACTTGTGGCGGGATGCGGCAGGATGGCAGTCGTCCACTCGACTGTATGAATTTTAGCCAGTAAGGCGGCGTTAATCAGTCGAGCGTGGTCGAAGAGTTGATTGTCTGTCCAGTCAGGATACTCTTGCTTGAGGCGATCGCAAATTGCGTTATGTTCTTTGACAAACAGAGTATGCAGCATACTTAGTCCAACCCACCAAGTACCCGGAAACCCTACTTCGTCAATGCCATCTGCGCTCAGTGGCAAGAAGCCATCCTCTCCAATGAGCAGTTTCCCATCAACATGGGAGCGGACTCTGTCTACAGTCTCCTGCTCACTACCATAAATGTGCGAAGCATCCCACCAATGGGTCACTTTACTAATAAACGTTGGAGGGTTTCCAGCGTTTTCAGGGCGAGTGGGGTCTTCTAAGGTTTTTCTGACCTCTAGGGGTCGATGTTCTTGTGGCCAAGGGTCGCCCTCTTTCAGCGGAATCTCGAATTTATTATTGGGTTTACCAGGTGGCTGGCTATCTCCATGAGTGAACCAGTCATGCGTCTGAAACTGAATCCATGAAGCCGCGTGAAGATTCAAGATGGTGGCAGGATGAAATTCATCTCGTGCCAGTAACACTCGACTGATAGTGCGGGGATTCGGGTTGAGTAGGTTTTTTTCATCAAATTTGGCATCTTTGAGCGGCACATTCCGTCCCATCCGGGTGTTAGCCATACCCATTTCTGGATGCTCGAGGTCATTGAAACTCCCATCGACAGTACGAGTCACCAAATGACGATCATCAGGACTTGGAGCTGGCTTAGGTAGCTCGTTTTTATTCGGTAGTTGCGATGTATCGTGAAGGTTGTTTTTCCGCAAGGCATTGCGAAACAGAGCTAGTTTTACGAGGGCCAGGGGAGTCGGTAGTCGATGCCATGGAATTCCAAACATTGTGATATTGCTTCGGTAAAAAAGGGCTATTGAATGTGACTTTAACCAACTTCATTTTGACTAGGAGATAAATCAAAAAGTTGTAATGATTTGTAATAAAAAGAGAGTTTTATCTGGAAAAAGTATTAAGAGCTTCTTGATCGACTCTGACCAAGGTAAAAACGATATCGCATCAACTTATTGACCCTTTGTACAAAGACAGTCGAGCTTAATATCATCGGTAATTCCAAGAAATCGAAAGGGTATATCTGTGGCATTACCGGAAATTTTAGGTTATCTAATGTAGCACTCATATAGAGCATACAGGGCAAGATAAGTAATAATACTCAGGAAAATAATTTTTGTTTTTAGTAAAGATATGGGCATCAAGGAAAGAGATTAAAAATTCGTAATTCGTAGTACTCGCTATGCGAGAAGCTTCGCAACGTAATTCGTAATTGATGTTCAAATGGGGATGTAAACCCCAACTGAACGCGGGCGACTTGAGAAGTTGGGGACTCTAACCTGTCTTTTAATTACGAATTACGTAGCTTGCTTCTCGCGACAGCGAGTATTCACGCATTACGAATTATTGTTGATATCACGCCAAGTACAAACACCGAGGTAATAGAAATGACTGTTCAAATGCTTACAACAGAAGACTTAATGAATATGTCCCAAGCCGAACTGGATGAACTTTACCAAAACAGTCCAATCGGTGAAATTCCCAATGGTGATACGAAAGGAACAGCTCTGTTTTTTCCTGGCTCTGCATTGGCGAAAGGACTTTCACCTATTATTACAACGCTGATTTGGAAGGGAAAGGTATTTCATCGCGATCGCGAATTTTTACTCAATAAAGTTGGCCCGTTTAGCTTCAACCTTGTTAAAGCTCAAATCTACCAAGGGAAGAGTTGGCTTTGTGATGGAGAAGCGATTATTTTAGACTACTCTAAAACCTCATTTATCGCTCAAGCAATTAGAGATGAAATCCGAGAGGTAGCACCAGGTCTTTATTTAGGCAATGCCTATTTAGGAAGAATGCGAGTCTTGAATTTCATTCTTGAATTATAAAAATACTAAAGCAGTTCTCGGCAAGCATCAATCCAGTAGGGGCACGGGCCTTGTCCGTGCCCTCAAATCAAGAAATTATTCAGCTGGGAGGACTAGGCTCCGACACTCTCCAAAACCCACTTTGGCGTAGCCTTCTTTCGCACAGTATCCACGAAGGATGACCTCATCTCCATCGCATAGGAAGGAACGCACTTCACCGGTTGGCAGTTCGATAGGCTTCGAGCCACGTTGAGTAATTTCGAGCAGACATCCTTGCGAACCTGCCTCGGCACCAGAAACGGTTCCACTCGCTAGTAGATCGCCGGGACGGAGATTGCAACCATTACTCGTGTGGTGGGTGAGCATTTGCGCTAATGTCCAGTACATCTGCTTGAAAGACGCATGGCTGAGGTGAAACGGCGCTCTACCTTCCTCGCGCATTTGTGCCGATCGCAACAGCACTTCAACCGTGAGGTCGATGCCACCCGAACTAGCATCAAGCGATGAGGAGAGATAGGGCAGTGGAAGTGGATCTCCCTGAGTACGTTGAAACGCCGGACAACGGAAGGGAGCTAGAGCTTCTAAAGTAACCACCCAAGGAGAAACCATAGTTGCGAAGCTTTTAGACAGGAAGGGCCCAAGAGGCTGGTACTCCCAAGCTTGGATATCTCGTGCCGACCAGTCATTCACTAGACACAGCCCGAATATGTGTTCCTCAGCGCGATCGATCGCGATCGGCTGCCCTAGCTCATTACCGACACCAACGAAGAACCCGACTTCTAGTTCATAGTCCAGAAGCTGTGAAGCACCGAAACTAGGAACGGACTCATCAGGAGCCTTTCTCTGACCCTTTGGGCGCTTGATCGAGGTACCGCTAGGCAAAATTGACGAAGCGCGTCCATGATAAGCGATGGGTACGTACTTGTAGTTGGGGAGCAACGGATTATCGGGGCGGAACAACTTCCCAACATTGGTAGCGTGAAAAATGGAGGCATAGAAGTCTGTGTAGTCACCGATCGCGGCGGGTAACAAAAGCTCAGCCTCGGACATGGGGATGAGAATTTCTCGTTCTGGAGGAGAGGTTTGCTCGTCGTATCGCAACAGTTTGCTCAAGCAACGACGCAATCCTGACAAAGCCTCACTCCCCATCGCCATCAATGGATTCAAGTTGGGCGCTGCACATGCTTCTTGCAGCTTCTCCGGAAGTTCTTGAAGCAATCCGGCTTCACAACAGGTGACTAAATCTAGAATTTGGTCTCCGATCGCAACACCAATGCGTGAGGATTCAGCGCTACCTCGGCGAAACACGCCAAACGGAAGATTCTGGATGGGGAAATCGGTGTCGTTTTGATTGGCTGACTCTACCCAACTGTGCAAACTCGGATCGTGGGTGGCATTAATTGAACGGCTCATAGTAGCTTTAGCTCCTTGAGGTCGTCTATGGGTTCTTGAAATGAGCAGGAACCGAAGGAACGGAAGAAACGTTTCCGAACCTCGTCAATCTCTGCAAGGTTTAGGTAGCGATTCTCCATAGAATAGGTAGGCTTCACGCACCAAGCGATACCATCTGCATTCAATTGCAAACCTTCAATGGAGGACTCCTGAAGTACCTCTAGTGCTTCTTCCGGCGTTACTTTCTGCCAATAAACAAGTGCTGCCAAAATAGCAACATTCAGGAAGCCATGCATATGACTCAAAGGGCTATCTGGCTCGTATGTCAAGCGATAGTTAGCTGGCAAGGCGTGATGCAGACCTGCGGTTGCCTTAAATGGAACTTGGGCTTTAGCACAAGCAACAATGAACTGACACAGTTGTGCTGTGTTAGGAAATGCCTCGGCAGTTATACCTCCAGTTCGGACTTTAGCCGAGGCTCCAGTCTGTTCCAGGGCAGCGAGATAGGCATCTATGTCTCCCGTGAGAGGAATTTCAAAAAAGGAATCAACGTCAGGAGGGAGACGAGGGAACACTTTCTTGATTTCTGCGGGTGGAAGAGGAGGAAATTCAAGGGCTGCGATCGCTATCTGATTGTTGTTGTGGAGCGAATGCAGCCAATCGAGTTCTAACTCCACATCTGGCGATACGATCGCGCTGATCGACCACTGCTTCAAGGCGAATCTTGGCAGTAGTTCTTCCAATTCGTCCAAACGAGATGCGGGCACCACAAAATGACCCAGCATCCAATTGTAGGGAGTTGCCTGGTATCGAGCGTAATTCGACATTGCTTGTTCCATGTCGAGCTTTGCTGGAGGAAAAAGTCCGGCGTAGTCTACAACTGATGAAAGAAGTGCTTTTACCGATGTGAGCATTTGATTTCACGTCCTTTCCTCTGCACAATCTAATGGCAGTGAGGTTGAAGCCTTGATTTCATTGAGGACGATACTAGTCCGAATTCGGTCTACACCTGGGATGCGAGTGATTTTGTCAGATAGGAATTTTTCCAGGTGCTGGTGGTTGGCGACGACAACCTTCAATAAGTAGTCAAATTCACCGCTGAGATGGTGACATTCGAGGACTTCCGGCAGTCCCTTCACGCGATCGCAAAACTGCCCAACGCATTCAGGCTGATGGTGGGCTAGGGTCACCTGCGCGAAACAAAGCAGATCCAGACCCAGCGCTTCACGATTGACCAACGTAACATAGCGTCCAATGACACCATTTTCTTCCAGCTTTCTCAGTCTTTTTTGCAGTCCCGGCGCTGATAGATTAACCTGACGAGCCAATTCGACGCTGCTGATTCGGCTGTTCTCTTGTAAGAGGTACAAGATCTGTCGGTCTATGTCATCCAACTGTTGAAGTGGCTCCGAGTTCCTAAGCGCTGGCTTTACCTTTGCGTTGTTCTTTGGCAAGCTGTCTCTCCAGCTATATTCGTTAGGGTGTTCTCTGGATAGCTTAGTTAATTATATATCCAAAACCAATTTTATTTATTAAGAATTAAAACTTGAAAGGAGCTATGAGTAGAGATTATAATCTTGATAGATGTTTTTAGTTAATAATTGAAACTAAAAGCGGTGGACTAAAAGGCAGATTCAGCTCCTCAGCAAGCAATAGATTTGATATTGCGATCGGCTTGTTGGTGAGTTCCCGCTCGCAGTCGGATTACTAAAAAACTGCGACCAAGCTCGACAGAGTAAATCGGGTTGACCACCAAAGTCTAACTATTAAAGTAAAGCAATTCACTCATCGGTTAGCGTTGGCTCTCAAGCGTTCCTCAACGACATTAGGTGGTTCCGTCCAAAAGGGGCTGTTTGTATAGGTCGATCTCCCCTTTAAGGAGAGTTTTGTCAGCTCGTGAACAGAGGCAGTGCGGAAGAAGTGGCATTTCTTCCGAATCGTGCTTGCTTGGGTTTCGGGACTCAAGACCTTGAACTGTTTGTGTTCAAGCTTCATCAACTACTTTTTTGAAAAAACTACAAGGAAGTCTGGCGGCTGAAGAGGCTTCTTGAAAGGAGGAAATTAAATGAGCGACTTCTTTCCTATTAAAGGATTCGATCACCTCGAATTCTATGTTGGCAATGCGAAGCAAGCAGCGCTCTATTATACGAAGTGTTTCGGATTTACCAATACAGCTTACCGGGGTCTGGAAACCGGAAGCCGCCAAACCGCTTCCTATGTGATGGAGCAAGGCGATATTCGCTTTATTTTAAGCACGGGGTTGAGTCTAGATCATCCCATCTCAAAAAGTGTATTCAAGCACGGTGACGGGATAGCCATTATTGCCCTAGAAGTACCGGATGCCGTCATTGCCTACAAAGAGTCAACCAGCAGAGGTGCCGTTGGAGCAATAGCTCCGACTGAGGAAGAAGACGATCGCGGGATTTTGCGCTACTGTGCCATCCACGCCTATGGTGACACGCTAATCAAGTTCGTCGATCGCAGTGATTACTTTGGCGCATTTGCTCCTGGCTTTGTTCCCAGGTATCAGGCTCACTCTCATGGTAACGGTGTGGGGCTGAAGGCTATCGATCACGTCGTTGGCAACGTTGAGCTAGGTGCGATGGAGCGATGGGTGCAGTTTTTTGCCGACACCATGGGCTTCGACCTATTAATTCACTTTGACGATAAGGCCATTTCGACTGAATACTCGGCGTTGATGTCCAAGGTGGTGCAGGACGGTACGGGCAAGATTAAATTACCGATTAACGAACCGGCTCGCAGCAAACGCAAGTCCCAGATCGAAGAGTACTTGGAATACAACTACGGACCCGGAGTTCAACACGTTGCGATCGCAACCGATAACATCATCAAGACGGTAACCCAGCTTAAAGCATCAGGTGTCGAGTTTCTATCTGTACCGACAACCTATTACGACAACTTGGAAGAGCGGGTAGGGAAAATTGATGAACCCATCGACGAGCTGGCAAAGCTAGGAATCCTCGTGGATCGGGAAAAAGAGGGGTATTTACTCCAAATTTTTACCCAACCTGTAGAAGACCGACCGACACTATTCTTCGAGGTGATTGAGCGGCATGGAGCACAGGGATTCGGTGAGGGTAACTTCAAATCCTTGTTTGTTGCCATTGAACGCGAACAGGCACTGCGAGGAAATCTCGTAAGCGTCTAGAACTAGGGTGAAACAATGACGTACTACTACAAAATGGGAAGCATCCCACACAAGCGGCACACCCAATTTCGTCAACCCGACGGCTCTTTATATCACGAAGAGTTGATGGGAATCCACGGCTTCTCAGGCATTCAATCCTTGCTCTACCACCTGCATCCACCCACTCAAATCCAGCAAATTGGGCTGGAGAAAACAGTGGATATCACCTATGAAGAACAAGATTGTTTGCGTCACCGCCATTTGCGGACGGCCAAGGTGGGGACAGGGGGTGATGCAATAGAAGCGCGTGTTCCTCTGATGGCGAATGCAGATATCTGCATATCGGTTGCTCGACCTACGCAACCTATGCCGTATTGGTATCGGTTTGCTCACGGCGATGAAGTGATTTTTATCCATGATGGTAGTGGTGTGTTGGAGAGCCAGTATGGAACACTTCGCTACGGCTCGGGCGATTACATCGTGATTCCAACGGGTGTGCTGTGGCGGATTCTTCCTGATGATGGAGTCGAGCAGCGGATGCTCGTTATCGAGATTTGGGGGCACATCGAGCCACCAGAGCGTTATCTCAATCGTTACGGTCAATTCCTCGAAACTGCTCCCTACAATGAGCGGGACATTCGTCCACCGGATGAGCTGATTGCTCATGATGAGGAGGGAGAGTTTGAGGTTCGAGTTAAAGGTCGCGATCGCATTACTAGCTACCTCTACCACTATCATCCCTTAGATGTTGTGGGATGGGATGGACATCTTTGGCCGTTCGCGTTCAACATTGAAGATTTTGAACCAATCACGGGGCGCATCCACCAACCCCCTCCAGTTCATCAAACCTTTAGCGGTCCGGGGTTTGTCGTGTGTTCCTTCGTGCCGCGTCTGTTCGATTATCACCCCTTAGCAATTCCAGCTCCTTACAACCATTCCAACGTCGATTCGGATGAGGTCATCTACTACGTTAAGGGGAACTTTATGTCGCGCAAAGGCATCGAGCGGGCTTCAATTACCGTTCATCCTAGCGGCATTCCTCACGGTCCGCACCCTGGTATGTACGAGGGGTCACTCGGTAAGGAACGAACTGACGAGCTGGCTGTGATGATTGACACGTTTCGTCCACTGAGGCTTATGCAGAACGCTCACCCCTTGGAGGACAAAGACTATGCCTATAGTTGGATTGCTTAAGTTCTTGTGTAGCAAAAGGCTCCAGGGCAGAGGGCAGAAGGCAGAAGGAAAAAGATTGATTGGGTCAAGGTTTCAGCATTTAGATTTGTCCTAATCGCCTTGGCGACTGCTATAGTTCCTGAATTTCCATGCGCTCCTTGCCCCCAAGGTTGGGGGAACCGAATTTTTCTCTCTCAAAATTGGGGGTTGGGGGGCTAAAATTATCAGTTTTTGTACAGATTTTTCTCACCTTGACAGGGTCAGGTAGGCGATGCCTAACCCTAAGAGGTTATTTTCTAGACTCCGATTTCATAAGCAGGAGCAATTTATATGACTCATGTTCTCATAGCGACACCAGGGGGTCTGAGCATTTCCTCGCGAATTGAGGAACGTTTGCACCAAGGTGAGTTGACTCAGGAGCAAGTGAGCGACTTCCAAGATTTCCTCGCTCAAGTCGATCGCGAATTCTTACAGCACCGCATCATTACCAATAACGCCTATACTGGCTGGTTTGGCAAAGGCACAGCGACAGACGAAGAGTTACGGCACTTCATCCAACAATTCTCGGTCTTTTCCAACCAGTTCTTAGTAGCCGCTTTATTGAAAACAATTAACTCGCCCACTCTTCAGCAGTCGAGAGCAACGCGAGAAATCTTGCTCAACGAGCTAGGCGTAATCTACCGCAAACATGGAAAGTCGATTAGCGGTAATGTAGCTCAGACAGAGGAGGAAAAAGATCGGGAAG
>CBKWLJ010000251.1:0-13308 GCA_966675205.1 uncultured bacterium | reverse complement strand
TGTGAGTAACTCCGTGCAGGAAGAGGATACTCATCATGTTTTTCTACTTTTAGAGGCAGGGGCAGTTGATATTTTCCCTAAACCTCGTGCTGGACTAACACAAAATGATCAGTTACTCAATCAGGAGTTGATTAATAGAGTTCACGTCCTATCGGGTGTCAGGGTATTGACAAAAAAGCGCAAGCTTTCTGCCTCAATAAAAAATCAAGAGAAAAGGAATATTCCTACTTTTGTTGCTCCGTCTCAGCCTAATCCCAAAATAGTAGCTATTGGTGCTTCTACAGGTGGGCCTCAAGCCTTAAGTGAATTGTTGGCTCATCTGCCCTCAGATTTCCCTATACCTGTGATTTGTGTCCAACATATTTGTCTGGGTTTTTTGCAGGGATTTATTGATTGGTTATCTAGCTGTTGTCGCTTACCGATTCAGATCGCTCAATCCGGCGAGATGCCAAAACCAGGCATAATTTATTTCCCTCCTGAACAGCAGCATTTAGAGTTAGATGGTAGTGGTCGATTTATCTGCTCTGATTCTCCACCGCTAGACGGACATCGCCCTTCGGTAACCGTCACGTTTAAGTCGGTAGCCAAGTTCTACGGCAAGGCAACAGTAGGAGTGTTGTTGACGGGTATGGGTCGGGATGGGGCCCACGGAATGCAGGTCATTGCTCAAGCGGGGGGCTTTACCATTGCTCAGGATGAAACCACCTCTATTGTGTTTGGGATGCCGAGAGAAGCGATCGAGCTAGGAGCGGCTAAACAGGTGTTACCCGTTCATGCGATCGCACCAACACTATTAGCTCTACTGCAAAAAAGCGAAGCCCTCTAAAATTTAATGAAGATAACTAGTACAGCATGGCGGAAATAACTATCCAGTTCAAAAAGATTCAAAAGCTTACTGCAAAAAAGTATTTCTTCTGCCTTCTACCTTCTGCCTTATGCCTTCTACCTTCTGCCTTATGCCTTCTACCTTCTGCCTTCTTGTACTAGGAGATTAAAGTATCAAACATGGAATCGTTAAGTGAAGGGCTAAAACAGGCTTTTATTCGGTTAATTACCAAGCATACTGGACTAGAGATTCGAGAGCGAGACAAGGCGGCATTAAGTGAAAAAATATTCTTAAGAATAAAAGCTCTCAAACTAAATTATCCAGAGCTTTACTATCAATTTTTAGAAAGTAGCACCCAAGACAGCCAGGAAGAATGGCACAAATTAATGGTTTTAATTACTAATATTGAGAGCTATTTCTTTCGAGACACGGAACTCTTTTCTCTCTTACGCTATCAACTGCTTCCAGAATTAATCGAACGAAAACGCACCAACAAAACCATTCGTATTTGTAGTGCGGGCTGCTCCTCAGGAGAAGAACCCTACTCTCTGGCAATCCTCCTTACAGAACTCATTCCTGACATAGAGCAGTGGAATTTGATGATTTTGGGAGTAGACATCAATCAAGCAGCCCTCCAAAAAGCGCAAGCTGGCATTTATACTCCCTGGTCATTCAGGCAAGTCGAGGAAGAAATAAAAAATCGGTATTTTCAACAAATTAACAATCATTATCATCTTGCTCCCTCCATTCAGGCAATGGTAAGGTTCCAACCTATTAATTTAGTTAAAGATTCTTACCCTCGATTCAACTCAGACCTACGAGAAATTGACTTAATCCTTTGCCGTAATGTTTTCATCTATTTTGAAGCCTCGGCAATCACCAAGGTTTTAAACAAGTTTTATCATCTTCTCCAACCCTTAGGCTATCTGATTACAGGTCATGCTGAACTTTATAGCCAGAATTTAAGTCAGTTTCAGACAAAAGTCTTTCCCGAAGCACTAGTCTATCAACGCTATGCCGATAATTTCACCGATACAGCTAACGAATTTATAGGAAATGAGTCCTATTTTTCAGACGAGACCTGCTCTTGGGAAATCAACTATAGCGCGCTCGAAACTGCACTTCAAAAAAGCAATATTCAAATGCAGCAAGCCGCCCTTCATTTCTTGAAGCAATTACCTCCTCATACTCCCATACCGAAATTAGGGAATTTAACAGCAGCCGAACTCATCTCTCAACTTGAATCTGAATTAAACTTCATTGACCAATAAGCCAATGCCAGAACATCTGTATCTCACTTTTAGTCTAAATAACTGCCTGTATGGCGTGAGTCAAAGTTATGTTGAGGAAGTTTTTTCATTACCAGAATTAACACCAAATCCCAATTCCTCAGGTAACATCATTGGTTTGGTTAATCTCAGGGAGGATATAATACCAGTTCTGGATATTAGACCCAGTTTTGATTATTCAGAATTACAGTATTTATTGAGCGATAGTGTTGTGGTTGTTCGCTGGGAAGACAAGCGAGTAGGCATCCTTGTTAATCAAGTTCATGAACTGAAAAATATCTCTCCTGAAGAAATTAGCATCGAACTGTCTCCCAAGCAACAATCACTCCCAGATAAATCAAAAAAATTTATCGCTGGCCTTGCCCGCCGTGCAGGAGATATTTTAATTCTGAGTCATCCCGAAAATTGGCTCCAGGATGCAGAGATTCAACAAGCTAAATCTATTAAAAGCTTGCTGAAACCAGAGATGCAGAATAATTTGAGTTCAAATGGATGGCAACGTAATGGAACTCACTTGGCATTAACCCAACAACCCATATTTGCGCCAAAGGCTAGTCCAGAAGAAAGAATTATTTTCCAACAACGAGCGGAAAGTTTAAAACAGTCAGTAGAAAGCGAGGATTTAAAAGGGTTAAGACCTCTAGCCGTCATCGCTTTAAAAGGTGAGCTTTTTGGTATTGATTTAGCACTAGTGCGGGAATTCATCGATATCCGCAATGTCACTCCGGTTCCCTGCTGTCCAGCACATATTATCGGAAACATGAATTTACGAGGTGAGATTCTTACCTTAGTTGATATTCGTGGATTTTTGCATCTGTTACCTACAGGTATTCCGGAGAATTCTAAGACAATGGTTGTAGAAGTTGAAGATATAGTCGCTGGGGTTCTAGTAGAAGAAGTGCGCGATGTGATGTTCTTTCTAAATCCATCGGAGATACAGGAAGTGGTATCCACGACCTCTGCAATTAATACCGAATACCTAGAAGGAGTTGCTACTTACCAGGAAAAAGTGATGAATATTCTAGATTTGTCAAAGCTTTTGATAAAAGGTAATTTAATTGTTGAAGATATCTAGTCATCCTAAATTAATTGTAAGAATTTCCTTATTTATCTAAGTATATCTGTGTGCATCTGGGGTTCACTTCTCTCACGAATCACTGAGAATTGCTATAGGAGAACACTTCTGTTTTTTATTAAGGAATTTCCTCCTCTAGGTTTACGACTCAAATAAAATAGCTATGTTTGATTTCTGACCCTTGCTAGTCTAATCTCCTACACCTTGCAGCAACAGGTCGATATTTATTGAGTGATATATCGTTTTTTATAGGTTAATACAGTATAACTTGCACATAAACTAGGAATGATTTAGTATTACGTGTACGACAGCGAGTGTAGACATTAAAGATGTAATGAAACGTCAATTTTTGCAACATTATCAAAATATTTTCATCAAATAAAAACATTAGAGTTCTATCCTAGGGAAGAAGAAAAATTTAAGGCTACTCTACATGACCAGCCCAACATCTACCCCAGGAAGCCCTACCAGTCCTTTCTTAGGAAGAACTCCATTAAAAGTTTCAAAGAAAGCGGTTATATTCACCACGATTCCAATATTTTTGGGTTTGTTAGGTATTGGAGCTTTCAGCTTTACCTCTAGGTATAAAGTTGAAAAGGAAATGCAGGTTAACCTAAAAGCCTTATCTAACGTTGAATATCCTGTTAATCCTGCTCCCTTAAGCGAAAATTTTCAACGATATTCTGCCAGACAGTTAAAAATTATTCAGCGAGATGACACTCACTTTGATTTTGTGCTGGAGCCTACCAATGAAAAAACAGCCAAAATCATAATCAAAAATATTGACATGAGCTTGTTGACTCCAAAAGCTCCCAAATGGGTTAAACAAAATGAAGGACTCGAAGTCATTGCCTTTACAGACCGAGAATGGAATCGGCAACAGATTAGTTTCCCTGCTGACTCAGAGCATATAGAAATTAGTGGGGGAGATGGCTTTGAAAAGCAAAACCTCTACGAAATTGCTTTAGCGAATAATTGCATCAATGCCGGATATTGGGAAGTTTTGCTCTTCACCAAAAAGGGAGACAATAAATCGATGTACTATCAGGGTTGGTTTAACTTCCCGATAGGGCACTACAAAAATGTATTTGAAAAGGTAAACAATCTCTCCTATTGGAAGCATTGGTGGAAGTTAGAACACTGGCAAGACCCCAGTGGGACAGTGACAAAGACAGATTTGCTCAGAAAAGTCATTAATGAGAAAGAAGTGCAAGCGAAGTTCCCACTTGATGAAAAAATCATTGTATCAGGAGAGCAGGGTAGAAAAATTAGAACGACCCTTGCCGAAAACCTGACCACTTGGGGAGATTTTTACAGTGGGAAAAATGAAATTAAATTTGCCAGCTTTGTGGCTCCGGGATTCTATGACGAAAATAAGCCTTGGGGAAATGAATACTGGAGAATCGGTAAATTTAACAAAGCTACTCTGAGAAACATTAAACCTGTAGGGGTGGAGCAAAATTTACAGGAAGTGGAGTTGGCGTTTACCGATACAAAGACGGGTGAGCAAAATCGATTATTTGTCAGCGGCGTCAACCTCAAAGAGCTTCCCAAGTTATCAGTAGGAGACTATTCTAAAGGATTGTATATGCCTATGGGAATTGGGATACCTCCTTTTTATCAAAGCTACGAAGATTTAAAAAAGAATCATCCTGACGAAAGCCCATATTTCAGTGTTTTGCTCGATTCTAAGGATAGATGGATTGATCATCATCGTTTAGCAGTTGATGGCACAGTGATGCACCTAGATAAGGATAATTCCAATCTCTTGCATCTTTACTTGCTCTCTTATGAACGGAATACTTTAGTGGCTCATTTCTTGATTGATGTGCCCGAAATAAAGTAGCAATCCTCAGATAGCTTGGTAAAGAGTATTTCTTGAGCAAGCATCAAGTTGTAGGGTGGGCACAAGCCCACCCAGCGATGAGCAGCATTTTAACTTCTGTAGACAGTACCCAGCCTACAGTGATTCAGATTCAGTAAGACTATTATGTTCCAAGACTGGAGAATAGAAAAAGTTTTATAATTTTCTCTATTATCCAGAACTATGTCACTAATCGTTGTGAAGCTACTTCTGCTGAATTGACTGTTCCCAAATATTTTTGCATGATTTGCAGCAACTCTTGAGGCTGGGGTGGTTTACCGATAAATTCCGTTGCCCCGGCTAGCTGAGCGCGTGCTCTGTCAATCGGGGTATTTTTTGCGGTGAGGATAATAATGGGTGTCTTTTTAAAGACAGGAGTTTCTCGCAAAAATTTGCAGATGCTATAGCCATCAGCATTCGGCAAAAGTAAGTCTAGCAAGATTAGATCCGGTTTGTGTTCAATCAGTTGGGTAAACCCTCGCATGGGTTCGGGAATACTCAGCACTTGATACCCGGCTGGCATCAAGATTTTTTTTAATGAGTGAGCGAGTACAGGACTATCGTCAATACAAGCAATTAACGGCTTTTTCTCACCGACTTTACTCGGTTGAGTTTCTGATGGGAGGGGGTTTGCTGCCGCTGACTGCTGGGCGGTTGCGAAAGGTAAATCTGGAATTTCTTTAAATTTCAGCCTGCCTTTATCAACCAATGGAATTAAGGAGCGAGTCACCTCGACAACTGATTTTTTCAGATGCGCGGAGATATCCCAAAGGGTGAATTGACCGTTAAGATATCGATCTAACACCAGGAGAGATTGAGAGTCTATTTCCTGCTGCAATGTAGGAGTGAGGTTTGGGCTAAGATGACTTAAACCTGCTGCTTGCCATTGTTGCTGCATCTGCTCTGCTGCAGTGAGAACGGCTTGTATTTCATTTGCAGACAAGGCCACAGCCCGACAGAGAATAGATACTGTTTTTTGACTGGGCTTCCAGTCACTTTTCAAGGTTTTGTAGCTGCTAAGTTCAAACAAACATTCTTGGAGAACGCTGCGAATCACTAACTTAGCTTGAATAAGGCTCAGTTGCTTTTGAGTGAGGCCTCGTTCGATGAGTTGACATTCCCATAGCTGATGGTTAGGTAACGCAGAAGACTCAACACCCCAGTCCCACTTGGAGAGATGCTGATTTAATGCTCTAGTCCAGCGCCTTACAGGATGGAATTCATCGGTGGCATAGAGCAACTGACCGTGGAAAATAAAAAGATTCCAACAGCTTGTAGGGGTACGTAGAATTAGCTGCCCATTACTATCTTTACTGAGGTTATTGAATTCTTGAGTTAACAGTGTGAGTGCCATTGATAGAAACATCTCCAAACAATGCGGTCAAACGTTAGAGCAAGTCATCGATGAAGCCTTCTGCACTGTGCTTCATGCGATTCGCAGCGCCCTAGTGAACGCCAAATCGACCTAAATCTTAGTGTGTGATGAATTTTGTAGCATCCGAGGGCTAAGAAGCCGCTTGGTTATATTTGTCTGCAAATTAACCTGAAATAGTAGACGCCTGCGACTTCCTTCGTAGTATAGATGAAGTAAGAGTAGCGAGGGTGATGTTTCTCTAAATCTTACCCAGGTAGTAGTTGTATTGCGATATTTTTTACTACATATCCTCATACAACGTATCTTACTTTCGCATGGTTGTCTACTGAATTTAATTCCTGACAGAAATTCTTGCGAGATTTGATAAACTCTTCACAAATAGCCGTAAATATGAAGGCAAATACTTAAAGATTTTAAACAGATTTTTAAGAAAATTATACAAACAAATTTTGTCAAAAGAGAATTTGATAGTGGCAACCAAACAAACAGAATCAAGATAACTAAGAGACATCCTATAATAAAAAATGAATGTAGCTCCAATAATATTCGTCGCTAAAATCAAACCAATAAATTATAATCTTATCTCAAGATTTAGCCAAAACTATCATAAGAATAAATATAACTTTCGCCGTCATCCGTGAGCAAAAATCTATCCGTATCCGCTACATTTTGACTTCGCAATATTCCTTGATTAAGAATTTTAATAATTCTTTGAGGTGTAAACGACTCCAGCTCTAAAAACTTTCCCTCTTCTAACCATTTCAGTTCAGCACTCGATAACGCTTGCTGCACTGGTGTTGGTAATTGTTTGGCTTGTTGAGCTGATTCTGAGGAGGTTTGGACAAAGAGCTTTGGCTGAGCAATAATTTGGCGAGGTAACAGTCCTAAATCATAAATTATTACATTTTTGTTTTGAAACCATTCTGGCGTAGTGCGGAGATAATGTACTAACGTTACTCCACTGGGACTTGCATCATGTATCGCATAAACCTTCAATTCGGGATTCCGGCGTAACATTTGGATTACAGTTGTAAAAATGCTGTGGGGATAGCCTGTAATGCTCAGTACGGCACAGTTGTTTTCAAAGTGGAAGTTGTTGGCGATTAAAAATTTCGCGATCGCATCGTTATCACAAATGACAGCTCGGTCAAAACTATAGGCACTAATATCAGAATTAATCGGGGTTAAAGCAGATTCTTCAGCAGCAAAATTTAAAAGTTTTGGGGTGTCATTGACTTGTAGCCAAGAATTCAACCATGCTTGTAGTTGTTCTTGGTTAAGATCATCAATTCGAGAGATTTCAGTTTTCTGAATCCGGTAGATCGTGTTAATCACTACTCCTAGACCGACTAGGATGAAAATAAAAAAACCAGGATTTTCACTAGAAGCAATAGTTCCTATAAATAAAATAGAAAGACCCGAAATGAAAAAACCAGTAAATGTTCTTAGATAGGGAGTTTTATCGAGACGTTTACGTAAGAGGTAGAATAGCTGTTTGGGCGTAAAGTAGAAGGTGTTATCAGCCGAGATATCTTGAATCGCATTCGCAAAAAATCGGTCTGTAAATTGCACCCCTTTCATAATTGCAGGCTCAAAGACAAAGGGATGCCTACAGTTTTTACATAATCCTCGATTCAGGTTGCGATCGCTAAGATTGTTATCCGTGTCGCAGCGAATACATCTCATACCCATAATATTACCTCAACCGAAACTTTCAACCGCATAGATATAGCTTCCACCGTCATATCTATCCTCAAGCAGGACTAAATTATCATTAGTCGTTGCCTCTTGACTGCGAGCAATTCCTTGATTGAGAACTTGGATAATTTTTCGGGGACTAAACGATTCTACTTCCACGAAATTTCCCGCCTCTAACCAATTCAATTCATCTCGAGATAAACTTTGCCGAACTTCTGCCGGAAGCTGCTTGGCTTGCTGAGCGGATTCTTCTGAGGCTTGCACAAAGGCATTCCGTAAATTTAAAATCTGACAGGGTAATAAACCTAAGTCATAAATCATGACATTGCTATTTTGGAACCAATTGGGGTGAGTCCGAAGTTGGTGAACGAGACTTACGCCACTCGGACTCGCATCATGCAAAGCATAAACCTTGAGCTCGGGATTTCGACGCAACATTTGCATTACAGTATCAAAAATACTCTGGGGATAACCCGTAATGCTCAAAACAGCACAATTGTTTTCAAAATGGAAGTTATTGGCAATTAAAAGTTGTGCGATCGCAGGATTATCACATATTACCGCTCGATCAAAACTGTAAGCACTGATATCAGGACTAATTATGCCTGATGCCGTTGCTTCATGACGATAGACTAGCATTTTGGGAATGGAAGCATTCGCTTGCGTCCAACGAGTTACCCAAGATTGAAATTGACTTTGACTGAATAATAAAGATGCCGCTTTATTCTTTAACGGACGGAATCCTAGATAAAGAGATAGCATTCCCGTCAGAACAATAATCACGAATAATAAATATGAGTTTATTTGTAAACTGACGATTGTCCCGATTCCGAGAATTAAACCTCCTATCACTTTGAGAAAATTGGCGATCGCCTTGCGATTTCGAGAATTGAGACTACTATTTTGAGCTAAATGAAAACCTAAAGCAATAAAACCAATATTGACTAACAGTACCCAAGATATTAAGATATAGTTACCTAAGAATCGGAAAATGTGAATCCCTATAATGCAACTCAATGCATTGAAGAAAATATATAAAAAATATAAACTACTAGCCGTATTTGACCGAGAACTCAAACGCCTCTCCAATAGATAAAAAAGTTGTTTAGGTGTAAAGTACAAAGCTTCATTCTCAGAAATATCAGTAATCGCCTTAGCAAAAAACTTGTCTGTGAATCTTAATCGAGTATCTGTTACCGTCGATGGCTCAAAAGCAAAGGGATGTCCGCAGTGTTTACATCTACCTTGATTAGCCGTGCGATCGCGTAAATCATTATCTCTTTCGCAGCGAATACATCTCATTCCCATAACTTCCCCCTAGTGCCATACTTGATTATTCAATAAAATACTGTAATCTTCTCGCTGGCGAATCAATCGGTGCTGTCCGTTTCCTTTTAGCAAAACTTCAGCAGGGCGAGGACGATGGAGGAAGTGAGAAGACATAGCATAGCCATAAGCTCCTACATCTAAAATGGCAATCATGTCTCCGATTTCTAAAACCGGTAGCTGGCAATTTTTCCCTAAATAATCACGAGAATAGGTGGTGTTCCCGCAAACATCAGTCAGATAAAGAGGCATATTTTCCTCTTGTTGAAAACTGACAATTTCTCGATGCCCCCCATGTACAGAAAGCACTGCTAAATTAGCAATACTCGTATCTACACCAACAATCTGCTTATTCCCTTGCCACTTGACTGAAACTACTTGAGCCAGTAGGGTAGCGCAACCTGCGATCGCAGCCCGCCCCGGTTCAATAATTAAGTCAATTTCTCGTTCAATACTATTTAATTGGTGTGTTATTTCAACCCCAAACATTTCCCAATCAAAAGCAATTCCACCTGCATGATACGGATAACCAAACCCTCCTCCAAAATCGAGATATTCCCAATCAGGTAGTTGTTGGGCTGTAGCGATCACTGTATCCATCACTTGGGTGAATGCTTTCGTGGCATTGGTTCCCGTACCGCGATAAAAATGCAACCCATTCAACTTTAATCCAGCCGATGACGTAATTGCGATCGCATCTGGAAATTCAGTCGGGCGCACCCCAATGCGACTCTCCCCCGTCAATTCGGGTAAATTTAACCGTAGCCCTAACCTAACTCTTCTTGTGGGATAAACATCTTGTCTTGTGGGGTGGGCATCTTGCCCGCCCCCCTCCAATACTTTTAACTGCTGATAAACCTCACAAAAAAGTTGTAATTGAGCTAGACTATCTAAATTTAAAGTCGTAACCCCCCACTGAAGCACTTGCTCCATCTCAACCCGACTTAAATTGCTCCCACTATAGACAATTTGGTGAGGAGCAAATCCAGATTCTAACCCTAAATAAATATCTCCAGGGGTATTGGCATGAAGTCCCCAACCCGATTTTTGAAAAATTTGCAGCAAAGCAACATTCCCATTCGTCACACTCGCGAAATGAAACTGAGTCCGAGGGTAGGAAATGGCTTGGGTAATGTGGGAAATTGTAGAATTGAGAATATTCTCCTGATAGACATAGAGAGGAGAATTGTAGTTACGGAGTAATTCCTGAGCTAATGCTCGAGAAAATGGAAGTTTCGGTAGAGGTTGAGTGAGCTGTAAATCCTGAGCATCAACCACAATTACCTCCTTATATAGCGTTTTTAAATGAGTTGTGAACCTAGATTCTCTGTTCTTTTTTGTAAAAAAAAACCATATCTCTCTCCCCTCTTGCCTCTTGCCTTTTGCCTTCTGCCTTTTACACCCCTTTGCTGTGTTTACAATCCAAATGAAAAGCTACATCAGTTCAATCTTTAGCGTTTGATTTTCAAATCAAAGGGTGGAAAGTAAAAAGCATCATAAAAAAAGCGGCTCATGAATTGGCTAGGAGTTGCTGACGGGTAAGTTTCTCCTAAAACCGCAGTCACCCACGCTTGCCACATCATGAGTAACCATAAAATTCTACCAATCCTGCCTCGTTTAATTTGACCTCCTACCTGCCCACGCATCACTTGAACAGGCAGTTGGGGTTGCCAAAATCCTTGTTGTTTCAATCGACTTGGACTTAACCACGTTCTTACCTCGTTTTGTAAAGCACTCAAGCACAACGTCGTTACAGGAATCGCCATTCCCTGCTTTTCTCGCCAAACCACTTCTGGAGGAAGCCAAGATTCTACTGCTTTTTTGAGGATGTATTTTTCACAGCTTCCTCGTAAACACAGTTCTCCCGATAATTGAAATGCCCATTCGGTTAAAGGTAAGTCACAAAAAGGCGATCGCACCCATAATCCCTGACTCAATCCAATATTATTCGCTCTAGGCTGAATGTTTTGTGCCCCCTTTAGCATCAACGTTGCACGGCGCAATCGCGCTAAGAGGTTAGAACAAAATAATGGATTTAAAGCCTCTTGCAGCCAATCTTGGGGATTGAGCATTTGAATTTGAGCATAGACATCGGGTTGAAAACAATGTGCTTCATACCCGTAGAGAGCAGAAAATGTCTCAAGATATTGTTGATTAAAATCCTTTGCTCCTGCGGGATTATGGGGATTGTAAATTCCCGCCGCAATTAAGGGTTTATTCGTCCAACCAGCAAATAATTGATCACCATTTTCGCCATTAAAAACCACCGAAGTTTCTTGGCTGGCAACTTGACTTAACAAGAATAAGGGTAAGGGGGCACCATCTCCAAAGGGTAAATCTAAAGCTTGGGCAGCAGCAGGAATCGCTTTTCTAATTTTGTCCGGTGTTACCTCAACTTTAACTAAGGGAATGTTAAGAAATTCGGCTACCTGTTGAGCATAAGCAAACTCATTAAAGCGATGGTTGCCTAAAATGGGTTCAAAATCCAAGGCATAAGCTCTTACCTTAACTCCTGCTTGCACTAGTAATGCAGCAACCGTTGAAGAATCAATGCCACCGGAGAGAAATACGCCTACAGGTTCAGGAGGTAAATGAGCGAGTTGGCGGTGAATGGCACTTTGAAGTAACGTTTGTAGTTGCGTCGTTGCTACCGCTTCATCCTGTAATAAAACAGGCGCTTCTCTCCACTCATATCGATTTTGGATTGTGGATTTTAGATTTTGGATTTTTACTTGCTTATGCCATACCAGTTCTGTTCCTGCGGGTACGGCAAAAATATTGTCTACTGATGTCAGGGGTGTGGGTACATAGGAAAAACAGGAATAACCATACAAACCAGGAATACTCAATTGTGGGGTTTCAACAATCGGTAACAGCAGTTGCAACTGAGATGCAAACCAAATGGTTTGTTGCAATTGAGTCCAATACAACGGCACGCGTCCAAAGGGTTCTCGCCCTAAAATTAGACAATCCCCCACCACTTTTACCCAAGCATCTAATTGAGGATGTAACCCCGCCGCCGATAATCCGGCGATGACTCCTTCACCTGTAACAGCATTGATACAAGTTTCCTCTAATCCCAGGTATCCAACTCCCCAAAAACACTCCTCCGGTTGCTGATTCAAGGATTGTGTCTGAACAGACAAGGAAATGGGAGATGCTGAAAATTTTGTAGAAATATCTGTGCATCCCCACGTCTTTGTATCACCGTATCTTCCTACTGGGGTACTCTCACCCTTCAATATTTTCCTCAGAAGGCATTCTGATGCTGTGGGGTTGCCATAGCCCCAATACCCAACAAATTGATAGGGGTGAATCCCACTCATTAGACTTCTTGCAGAAGTCGGGGTAAGGGGGAAAGGGGAAAGGGGAAAGGGATTATATTTGACTTGATTGTCATCATTTTTGAACGCTTTTTTGCTTTTGCAAGAGGTCTATTGAACGCGAAAAGAGGTGCTGCTAAGAACGCGATCGCCTAAAGACATCTGCACCTTCCAAGTTCCTGTGACAGAATTCTGTTTAAACGGATAGTAGCAATAAGTTGTCCAAACAGATTTATCAATTTTACGAGTAGAGTAGCGGTTTTGATGGGCAACTTGATTGTTAGAGTCGATCCAATCACAGCGCAGGGAGAGTTTGTCCCCTATGGGTGCATTATTGAGGGTAACGCGGTAAAAGACTTGGGGATTGGTTTGAGCATCAATGGTGGTGAGGTTACCCCCGGTGTCTTGAGATAAGGTAATGCGGCTTTGATAAGTGGAAATCTGTGAGTAAACTTGTTGCCGGTGTTGAACATACACCGTTGTCGTAGCGATCGCACCCATTAACCCTACCACCACTGCGATCGCTACCCAA
>CBKWLJ010000250.1:0-13363 GCA_966675205.1 uncultured bacterium | reverse complement strand
GAAGTGCGATTAATTTGTTCCAAACCCCGCACAAACTTGACTCACAGCAAGTCAGCTATCATACTCTGATTAAGCGATCGGGTGAAATTGTTTATATTGTCCCTCCAGACTTGAGAGCCTTTGGGGCGGGGAACTCGGTGTTTGAGGATGAAAACAGAGTGGAAACGGTGCAAACAAATCCTGGTCTTGCCGCCTCAGTTAATAACTTTGCCTATCATGTATCTCTAGAAACTCCACCGGATGGCAATAATAATCGCAGCCGCCATCGAGGATATACAAAAGCTCAATACCAATCTCTTGCCTGGTTAATTGCCAAAACGGGAGTACCGAATTCCCGAATTACCACCCATAAAGGGGTAGACCGCTCCGGCCAAAGACGAGACCCAAGAAGCTTCAATCAACAAACGTTTTGGAAATTGCTCAAGGAACAACCTAGAACTAATGAAATTCTTATTGGTTGCCAACCCAAATCGAATACTAGTTTTCCATTGAATTAGCTAAAGGGGAAAGGGGAGCATCCCATTTTTACAAATATATGTTTCTTTTTCCGAATTATCCCCCTTGTCTTCATTGTCTCCTTTTTCCCTTCTCAAAATTATTTGTGCAACTTTGGAATGCACCCAAAGGGGAAGGTAGAATTGGGTACTTTTTCCCTTGTTTCACAATTAAAAATTCGTAGTACTCGCTCTCACGAAAGCGAGTATTCATAATTACGAATTATTGTTAAAACCGTGTATCGTACTCTACTACAGCTCGACTATCACCCGAAAAATCGGTTGAACCCCGTAGTAGTAGCTTTTCGTTAAAGCGATAGCGTAGACCATATTGGAACGGTTGAGAAGTTGTCAACTCCTTCGTTACAGAAACCGAAAGGTTGCGTCCGATATCAACCCCTGCTTCAGCAGACAACCCTAAGGCAGAATCTCGCCGATTTTTCTCATCGGTAATAATCGTCGGATACAGGCGAAATTCACTCAATCCCAAGGCGTCACCGATGATATTTTGCACATTACTCAGCAGCACTGACCCAGCTAAGTTAACTAATCCCAGTGTGGTATCTCCTCGACCCAAGGTATCAACAAAGCGACCTCCCAACAGTGCCACAATTTCCGCTTTGCTGCGGGATGGGGAACTAGTCAATTCCAAATTATCCGCAAGTTGACTGGCCGGGCCTTGTGCTTGAGCCTGAATCCGCACCGTTTGTACCGTACCTAAACCCGTCACAAGGTTATCGCTAATCTCAGCGGAAAGGGGGTCTGTTGGCAGCCGTCGTTGCGTTGTTTCTGCAACGGATGCAACGAGTCGTACATCTAGGGTTGGGTCAAGACCTTGACCCCGGTTAAACTGAGCAGTATTGTCATAGCTTCGATCTAACCGGAATTGGGTGGTAAAGAGATTAACCTGACCCCGTTTGAGTGCAATCGTTCCCTGCGGTTCGATGTTGCCTAAAGAACCATTTAGGGTGAGCGTGCCATCAGCAAGGAAATTCAAAATCGGAGCACTCGATATTTGAACGTTTCTACCTAGAGTTAACTGTAAGTTATTGAACTCAATGCGGTTGTCAGCATCAGAGTCCCCCCCAGTCCCAGTACCACCAGTCCCAGCACCACCCCCTGTAGCAGCACCTTGCTGTCCCAGTGCAACCTCTCCATTAAACAGATTGATATCACCTCCAATTTTAGGGGAGAGAGCAGAGCCAGTAATGATTACGTCACCTTGGACGCGACCCTTGTATAGTCCTTTGAGGTTGAGTGCTAGCTCACCAATATCTACGGTTAGGGGATTTTCAGCTTGACGCTCTGTTTGGGCAATAGGGATAGAGCCGGATGCCGTTATCTTGCCTCCGCCAAACTGACCCGTTACAGATTCAACTCGAATATCATCAAAGTCGAACAAGACTCTACCTGTGACATTGGTTAGCGGTTGAGGAAGTGCGGAGGCTTGTATAGTGGCATTGTCTACGATCGCAGTTCCTTTAGCAACCAGTTGCTGCGGTCTGTTGGTGGTTGGGTCAATGGTTCCAGAAACGTCTAGCTGTACATCCCCTGTGCCATCTACCCAGGTTACTTGTCCCCCACTCAGAAGGCTCAATAGCGCCAGTCCTTCATTTTTCACGTTGATGTTAAGCGCTAATTGATTGTCAGTCGGTGCTACGGAGGCAAACGGGAGTTTGTAGGGGATACGACCCCCAATATTTAGAGGGTCGTTGGACTGAGCGAGCAGAATGTTGCTGCTAAAGTTGAGACGAGCATCGTTGTAGCTAAAGGTGCCCTGCGCCGATTGTACAGGAGTTTGGTTGAGGGTGGCATCGGTTAAGGTGATAACCCCCCTAGCCTGAGGATTGTTAATGCTACCCGAGACTGTCGCTGTGGCATTCAAGAATCCAGTGAAACCAATCAGATTAGGCGGTACCGTGGTTGCTCTTGACAGAAAAGTCTGCACCTGCTCAATCGGAATATTTTGGAGTTGGAGCTGACCGGATTGGGTCTCGCCGCCTAGAGTACCTGAGAAGTTGGCATAGCTCTCTCCGGATTGGAAACGTAATGGGAGTAAGTTGAGTACACCATTTTGAAACTTGCCTTGGGCAATCACCTGATTCGCACCGTATGGCCCCCACTCCCAATCTTGACCCTTGATATCAAAGTCAGCGTTAATGCCCGATGCCAGGGAACCGGATACATTAAGGGTGCCCGAAAACTCACCCTTGGCTTCGGTCAATGGAGGTAACACAGCGTTAGCTTCTTCTTCTTGACGCTGTTGCAGTAAGGCTTCAATTTCAGAGAGACGGCGCAGTTGAGCTTGTAGAGGAGCTTGGGGCAATCCGGCGCTAACATCGCCCGTGATTAGGTCAGCTTTACCGTAGGTGGGTGCGTTGAAGCCACGAGTCAAGTCAGTAATATCAAACAGTTGCAAGGCAGTCAGAACATTTTCCAGTTTGCCTTGATTGACATTGAGGGTGGCTTGAAACTCTGGACCTCTAGGGGTTTGAGTCAAGTCGGCAGAAATTAAGTATTCACTCTCACCTTGTTTAAACGACCCGTTAGTCAGAGCAACCTTGCCGTCCGAGTATTGCAATGTGCCTGCAAACGAATCCCCTCTAAGAGTACCAAGAATAGGATTAGCGATCGCAATATCCCCAGAAATCCCATAAGTATTGAGGTTAACACTCAAGTTTCCAGAAAGGTCACCGGAAAGCGGTTGTCTTGCGATCGCAGGCGGTAAGGGTGCTAAGCTTTTAATCAAACTAATCGGGAATTTCTCGGCATTTACAAGCAGCACTTCCCCTTGCCGTGTCCCACTCGCTGCAATCTCGCCACGCCTAATATCAAAGGAAACGGGTTGATAGTTTGAACCCAAAGCCACTTGAATCCGGTCATTTGCCCCAGTCAGTTGCAAGTTTACACCCTGTCCCGGTACCGCACTCACTGGCCCTGTCAGCGGAGATTCAAACGTCAGCCCTCCAGCAACAAAGTCCCGCAGTTGCAAGTTTCCATTCACATTGGGTGCTGTAGGTGTTCCCGCAATCGTTCCAGCAAAATCTGCTCGTCCCGCAACATTTACTCCGTTAGGTAGAGTAATCGGAAGCTGGTTCAAGTCTAAATCTTGAGCTTGAACATTGAGATTCAACGAACGAATCGCCTGCAACCCTTGATTGGCTAGGTTGACATTCACCACACCACTGGCACTAAATCCGTTAGCTGTTGCCTGCTGAATCTGCAACTGTTGACCATTCCAGTTAATCGATGCGGTTAAAGGGCGATCAATTAACGACAAACCTTCGCTAAAATTAACCTGACCACTGGCTTGAATGCCAGAGGGAGACAGTTCACTCAAGGAACCCCCTACATTCAGCCTGCCACTAAGGCGTCCTGCTAATTGCTCAGAAAAACTCGCCAACTCAACACCAGTGGGTTCAACCACGGCAGTAAATCGACCATCCGCTAATTGGATATTTGTCGCCTGAACCGTACCCCCCGCAACATTCACCGTTCCAGAACCACTTGCTTGAATCGTGGCAGGACTCAAGTTGTCTAAAGAACCAGAAAGTGCAAAGTTACCGGAAAGGGGGCCTTTGACTTGGGGGGGAACTTGCGCCAAACTCTGCACCTGCACACCAGAGGCTTGAACTTGGGCTGTAAACTGACCATTGTTCAGTTGTACATTCGTTGCTGTAACGGTTCCGCCACCGATATTCAAGGTGCCAGAACCACTCCCTTGGATGGTAGAAGGACTGAAATTTTCTACAGAACCCGCTAAGGCAAAGTTACCGGAAAGGGGGCCTTTAACTTGAGGGGGAACTTGCGCCAAATTCTGCACCTGCACGCCAGACGCCTGAACTTGGGCGACAAAGCGACCATTATTCAGTTGCACATTTGTTGCTGTAACGGTGCCACCACCTACATTCAAGGTGCCAGAACCACTGCCCTGAATCGTGGCAGGACTCAAGTTGTCTAAAGAACCTGCCAGGGCAAAGTTACCGGAAAGCGGCCCTCGGATTTGAGGCGGAACTTGCGCCAAACGCTGTACCTGTACCCCAGAAGCTCGAACTTGTGCGGTGAAGCGATTATTTGCCAGTTTGAAGTTGGTTGCCGTAATGGTGCCGCCGCCAACATTTAAACTGCCAGAACCACTGCCCTGAATCGTTGCCGTACTAAATTCAGTCAGCGGCCCAGCTAGCGTAAAATTCCCTGATAGAGGTCCTTGTAGCTGGGGTGGCACTTGAGCTAAACGCCCTACCTGTACGCCAGAGGCTCGAACTTGTGCGGTGAAGCGACCTTTATCTAGTTCGATATTGGTCGCCCTAAGCGTTCCTCCAGCCACGTTCAAACTGCCAGAACCACTGCCCTGAATCGTGGCAGCAGTGAGGTTATTTACCGGGCCAGAAAGTGTAAAGTTCCCCGACACGGGAACCTGGAACTGGGGGGGTACCTCGGCTAGCTGCCCCACCTGTACTCCAGATGCTCGAACTTGCGCCCTAAAGCGACCGTTATTCAGTTGAATATTGGTTGCCCTGACGGTACCGCCAGCAACATTTAAAACCCCAGAACCATTGCCTTGAATCGTGGCAGCACTGGCGTTAGCCAATGGACCTGAAATATTAAACGTACCGGAAACGGGAACACGGAATTGGGGAGGGACTTCTGCTAGTTGTCCTACTTGGACTCTAGATGCCCGAATTTGAGCGCTGAAGCTTTTTTGTGTAATTTGTATATCTCTGACAGCAACGGCTCCCCCTGCCACGTTGAGATTGGCTGAACCCGTCCCCCGAATCGTCTCAGGAGTATTGAGGGAACCGATAATTTGGGTTTGACCGGAGACTAGACCTAGGGTAACGGGAGGTTTGATATTGTAAGTAAGAGCGATCGCATCTCCTGGTAAGTTATTTCCCTGTAATCTAAAATTAACGCTCCGATTCTGAGTCAGTTGTGCTATCCCGTTTCCTGTCACTAAACCCCCAAGGGTGGGCAAAGCACGGAGGTTACTTACCGATAGTACGGCATCGGCAACGCGAAAGTTAGCTGCGATCGAGCGAAACTTGACTTTATCAATTTGAGCTTGCTGGGTAGTGACAAATTGACCCGAAACGACAGGTTCACTAGGAGTTCCTGTTACCTGAAGACTTGCTTTCACCTCTGCTGCCGCAGGAACGGGTAATTGTTGAATCTTGAACGTCTGCAAAACCTGCTGCAATTTCACAGGTTGCGTCTGCGCCGATAAGTTGAAACCGGCCTGCGTATCTACCACTCCACTCGCTTGGGCCGGAATTTGACCAAAAAGCCCGTTTACCTTCTCCAGTCGAACTTCTGTCCCTTTAAAACGAAGTTGACCGCTAGTATTGACAAAAGGTTGGGGAAGTGCTTCCAGTTGCGCCGTAACATTTTTCAGGGTTGCCGTTCCTAGAAAGGTGAGTGGCTTTTTCGGTACTGAGTTGACTTCCAGATTGCCATCAAGCTTACCTGCTTTGAGGAGCAGGGGCAGTTGGATTAATCGGCCTACTTCCGGTGCACTCAGTTCGTTTCCTAAAATAGCCGCTTTAATTTCTCCGGTTGCAGGACGGCTTTCTCCCTTAACGGTAAGATTTCCCCCGCTAACCAACTGGCCGCCTAAATCGAATTTAATCAGCTTGTTCTCATTGAGGAATTGAGCCTTCCCTGAGGAGACGGCTAGGGCAATGGGCTGTTTGGAATTTCCTTCTGCGCCCCTAGGCGCTAAAACAACATCAGCGTTTCGCAACCGTAATACTTCTAGCTTAATATCGATCGCACCTTTGGGTAACTGCTGAATGTTGAACTCAACCCACTTGCCATCTTGTGCCTGTTCAATATATGCCTTCGGTTTGATTAAAGTAACCTCAAGGGGTAATTTGCGATCGATAATCAGGGGCAACAGATTAAATGATACTTCCACCGCTTCAGCAGAAGCGCGATCAGGATCTGTAGCGGTTGCGGGTAAGCTTGAGGCACCAAAGCGCAAACCCGTAAGAGTAAATCCCTCGACTTCCCCTAGCTTAATAGGGCGATTGAGGAGCTTGGTTACCGTTGTCTCAACCTGTGGAGCTAATTGCCTATGGACAAAAAACCACACCCATGTTAAACCTCCTCCAATTCCAGAGAGTAAGAGAATACTCAAACCAATTCCCAAGCGACGCCAGTGTCGCTGTCTCGCCTGACGGGGGGAATGCTGTTCGGGTTCGTTTCCAGAATTAGGTTTTGGTGCGTTGCCTGGATTGGGGGCGTTGGTCATTGTCTTCTTTGCAAGCGGCTCTCACTACAGATAGCATCGAGTAAAACGGGCGCAATTCATCCTGTTATACGAGTTCTTGTAAAGCTTATAGAGTTGGCTCAATTTCAGCTATAGCAACGGACATATCGGTTAGGACATTATAATATTTGGCTTTAAAGGGAACTCCTTAACAGGGAACAGGGCACAGAAAATTGTCCTAACAATTGTGGCGACTGCTATAAGTCGTAAATATAAATCAAAAAATAGATCAATTGACTCAAGATACTATTTCGAGTTTGAGGCATTTCTCCCTTAAAATACGGGAACTTCCTGCCACTTTTGTGTAACTGTTTGCATTACTCCGTACTCTTCCTCACATTTTTTCGGTAAAAATTGAGCAAAAAAGTTTTGTTGCTCCAATACCGAGAAGTGTGAATTGATAGTTAATTAGCAAAAGTGGGAAAGGTGAAGATGGAAAAGTCTATCCACATCCGCTTGTATACCTAAATGTTCTAGAGATGAAGGTCAGTTCCTCATAGGACAAGGGATGTCTCAGGTATCGTAAAGCCAAGGGCAGAAAAGTTGGTAAATGCATAAGAGTGAATCACCTCGCTAAAAGCTTGTAATCCCATAGTGTTAAATCGTTGGGATAATCTCATTAGCTCTTCGAGTATTAAAGCTAAGTTCTGTTCCAAGAAGTCAAAATTCTTGGCTTAGTACAGTTGTTTATGACGGGGTTGAGGGTAGGGAGAGTTCCCTATTGTTTTTCCACTATGGATTGACTGATGAGGGTGACATTCTTCCCCAGCTCTCATAACGGGTGGAAAACTTCGGCTGAATTGGTCTAGGACGCGTGAAAAGTAATTTCTGCACGTCCCCACGTCTAGCGTCACCCAGTTCCCAATTCCCAATTCCCACTCTCACTAAGTGGTTGTACCCATCCTTTTTTGCAAAATCCTTTTTGCCTTCATGACTTCAGATTCCGTCGCATAGTAATGTTGATAGTGATAGTAAGAGCCAGTTGTATATCTCTTGACGCCGTTTGCCACAACTCCTAAAACAGTGGAGTTGGAAATTTTGAGTCTATCTAAGGTTTGCATCAAAACTGAACGATCCGTCTTGCCCAATCCAGTTACTATGACAACACCATCAGTGTGAGCGGCTAAAAGTTGGCCATCGGCAAGTCCTAAGACGGGCGGTGTGTCATAAATCACCAAGTCAAAAACGGCATGAAACTGCTCCATCAAGTATCGCATCTTCTTCGAGGAGAGAATACGGGTAGGGTCAGGTGGGAGTTGACCGGCAGTTAAGACATAGAGATGATCCCACATGGGTAGCCGTTGGATTGCTTGTTTTGCCGTGAATCCGGTTGCGATAACATTACTCAGACCAATTTGGTTTTCTAAGCCTAAAACTTTGTGGACTTGAGGGAGTCGCAAATCAGCATCCACCAGCAAGACTCGCTGGCCCATAGCCGCAGCAGCTTGAGCGAGGTGAACAGCAGTGGTAGATTTGCCGTCTCCGGGTGTTGCTGAGCTAATCACAATTGAATGGATGGGCGTATCGCTACCGAGAAAGCGGATATTGGTATGCAGGGAGCGAAACGATTCTAAAAAGGGTGACGCTTTGTACCACTGAGGCTGGCGGCGATTTTTTTTGGGGGCAACTTGTTCTGTAGCAGGTACCATCTCGGCTACCGTTGCCACAGGCGTCATTTGTTTAAGCTGTTTGCAGTAGGGAATGACGCCAAGGAGGGGCAGTTTGGTGCGGTCTTTTAGTTCATCAGGGGAGTGGAAGACATTATCTAAGCGTTCAATGATTAAGGCCGCTACTGTGCCTAATAATAACCCTGCGATCGCACCTAACAGGAGATTCCGCTCATTGTTGGGAGAAACGGGAAACTCAGGGACTTTTGGTTTCAAAATGATTTGCCAGGGAAGAGCTTTTTGTGCCACTTCGATTTCTAGGCCTTCCCGAACACCGAGAAAGCGGTTCAAGCTCTCTGTTGCTACATTCAATTCTCGCTGTAAATCCGTGTACTGGCGAGCAATCACTGGCATTTGCCTCACCTCTTGATTGAGGAGACGTTCCGCCTGAGCAATTGCTCTTTGCCGCATTTGCAACACTTGGATTTGGTTAGCAGCATCTACCAGTTGTTGAGACAGTTGCCCACGAATGGAGCTGGGTGAATCATTAGTAACTCCCGACTGCTCGACATTGGTTCCTAGAACCTTTTGTGCTTCTTGTTGCAGGAGGGGGATGAGATTGCGCTGTTGGTTTCGCAGGGCAACAATTTTCGGGCTGGCTTCCGTAAAGCGTGCGGATTCTTTGGCTATCTCGGCTTCAATTTCTTGCAGTCGATTGAGGAGTTGTTGATAGCGTGGGGCTTCACTCAGACTTGTGGTTGCGATCGCGCGATCAGGCGACAATTCTAATTGTGAGGAGAGAGCATTGTAAAGAGACTGACTTTCTCTGAGCTTGACTTGAGTGTCCAATTGCTGTTGCTCAATCGTACTCACCCGTGATGCGAGCTGTTGGGCTTGACTTTCCGGATCGAGCAATTCGTAGCGCTGCCGGAAGGCTTGCAAATCTCCTTGCAGTTTATCTACACGAGCTTTCAGAGTAGGCAACTGACTCTCTACAAACTGAATTCCCTTTTTCAAATTCATCTGCCGCTCTTGGAGCGAGTACCGCAGATAACCTCTGGCGACCTGATGTAAGACTTCCCGAACTTTTTTCGGATCAGTGTCGCGATAGCGAACCTCTAAAATCTTCGTTTCTTCAAATCGATTCACCAGTAAATGGTTTGCGGTAATCAGAAAATCATAGGTTACGTCAGGATAGCGTTTCTGAATTTCCTCAAGGATGGGGGTCATCAAATTCGGACTGCGTAGTACCTGAATTTGTGTGTCGTAATCCAGAACTGAATAAGGGGCATCTGTGACACCTGGCACTTGTGCCAGTTTTTCTAACTTTCCTTCCTCTGCCGTAACGGGTTCTACCAGGAGTTGGAACCGACTCTCGTATTTTGGCGTCTGCCGAAATGTCCAGAAACCAATGCCTGAGGTGACAGCAATTGCCACTCCAGCAATGACTAAGCTCCGACGCCGAATCACGGTTAATAGCTGCCGCAGATTTAGCTCGTCATCATTTTCCGGTCGTTGAGTTGGGTAAACGAGCGGTAATGACGGCAAGCGTTTGCCATTTTCATGCGATCGTAATGGTTCTTGAATATCGCCCCTCTCCATCGGACCCCCTACTCTGCTTGTGGATTGAGAGCTATCAGAAAAAATCTGTTCGCTTGTTTAATTTTGGCTCAAGTATCTGCGATGGTACACGGAAAACCAGCAGGTTGGGAACCCATCTTTACCTAAACTTGCTTTTTTAAGGCTTGAGTTCGAGCTCATCCCCCGACTGTTAGCGCAGTGGGGCTTAGCCCAGTACAGGGGATGTAAGAGTCATTAGTCCTTGGTCAAGAGGTCATTGAGTGGACTTCGGACAAAGGCTAATGACAAAAACGGTTGCACGGTAAACACAAACGAGCAAACGCCTAAAACCCAAAAATGTTTAAGAATCCCAAGAAGTTGGTAATCGGAGACAAAATCGTCCCCAGAGTATCCCCGATTCGGGTTGCTGTGTTGCGTCCCACCACAACCACATCGTTATTGCGTAGGGTGGGGTTGCCTTCGTCATTAATCCCCTGAGCTAAATCCACCCTAACTTTCCGTTTGGCAACGGAGCCATTGGGGTTGAGGCGAATTAGCTCAACTTCACCTTTTTTAGCGCGATTGTTAAATCCACCTGCTGCTAGTATCGCTTGGTTCAATGGGGTGTTGGGCGGTACAGGGATAGCACCTGCTCGGGTAACTTCCCCGACGACATTCACAACGATGGTATTGGGAGAGAAACTTGCCCCTGCCAGTTGGGTGGCTTCAGCAGGGTCCATTGCCGTAGCTGTAGGAACTGTAATGGTATCTCCGTCTTGGAGGATGACATCTTGAGAAACATCTCCTGCACGCAACAAATCCCACAAATTGACGTTGATGATTCTAGGTTCACCCGATCGCGTAGTCCGTCGAATGGCGAGGGAACGGACATCTGCCATAGCTGTGATGCCCCCAGCGACTTGCAGGGCCTTGGTGATTGTCGGTGGGCCGCCTGCCGCACCACCTCCGGCCGCCACACCCGTTACGGTACCCGTGACTGCACCAGTTGCGCCACCTGTGCCGACCCCCCCCCCTGTGATTTCATAAGGGCCAGGGCGGCTGACTTCCCCAACAACCACCACGTTAATCGGCTCAACTTGTCGGGGGGCAAAGCTGGCATCGGCTAGGACACGCGTATCGTTCGGATTAACATCAGCAACCGTGGGGATAAAAATACTATCTCCATCCCTTAAAGTCACGTCTTGCGCGATATTACCATTCCTTAATAAGTCCCAAAGGTTAGCCGTGTAGGTTCCTGCTGGCGTGCGACGTTGGATTCGTACTTGACCTACGGCTGCTGCTTGAGTAATGCCGCCTGCTAAAGTAATGACTTGGGTAAGTGTGGGAAATTGTCCGCCTTGCGCTGCTGCCCCGACCCCACCGCCTCCCCCACCTGGGGTAACTGTATAGGTTCCGGGACGATTGACTTCACCCGCAATTGCTAAACTCACAGGACGGGGGGCTAGTAGGCTCAAGGTGACTAGGGGACGCCTGACGTAGCGAGAATAGAGGCTGGAAATGGCTGCACTTGCTTGTTGGAGTGTCCTGCCTTGAACCGACACACTACCGATGACGGGTAGGTTAAGAGTACCATCCACTAAAACGACATACTCGCCACTGTATTCGGGAACATCAAACACATCAACTCTGATGCGATCGCCACTACCCAAGGTATAAGGTGTTTCTGGAGGTAAATTACTCGCGCCAGAAAATTGAGAGCTAGAAGGAGGAGCGGGTGTATTAGGAAGCCGATTAATGCCCGGTGGAACCGATTCCGTGGTAAATGTGGGAACCTGTGCCACTGTGGGAGCCGGTACAGCAGTTGTAAAAAAGGTTAGTAGGGTTAAACCTGCGATCGCACTTTTCGCGATTCCGTTGGCGGAGGATGCGCGTAGCACGGGGGGGATGGGTGGATTCAACCGTTGACTTAAACGGTTCCCCGTCGTGTCACTTGGGCAGAACATCTTAGTAGGTCTTTTTGCGCTCACTTTCAAATACTATCCAATACAGAAAAGATATCTCTCTCTACACAAAGTCACTTGAATTTCTCAGAAAGTTCCAGAAGACTTTGAGTGTCATAAAATCTACAAAACTCGTGTACCTTTTAGGTATCAACTCAACTTCAAAAGAGTAGTAAAGGTGATGAGGAAAGCCAAATGCACGGGTCGTTTCTATCAAATCAGCCAACTGATGCGCCAGTGGGCGTATATCTTGATTGGCTCAATTCTCAGCAGTACTATGCTAGCTGCCACAGCGGGTATTGCCAATCCCGCACCTTCTCCGGATAAAACCCCAAAATCTTCTAATTTTGGCGGTTCCATGGGGCAATCTCTCTTGAAAAATCTCCTGGGAGCTGACAGCCTTCGCCCCCAGACGCCTGCTAGAGGAGGCTCGAATCCTGGGGCGGCGCAACCCCCGGTAACAGCTACCCCCGTGCAGTTGGCTCAAGGTGTCACCTTTCCTGATATTCAAGGACACTGGGCAAGAAGTTTCATTGAAGCCTTAGCCCAACGGGATATTATTGTCGGCTTCCCTGATGGGACATTCCGCCCTAATGATCCAGTCACACGAGCTCAGTTTGCCGCCATGATTCGGAAGGCGTTTGCAACAGCCGCCGAACGTTCGGGCAAGGAGTTTGTTGATGTTGCTTCTAATTACTGGGGTTATGAGGCAATTCAGGAAGCTTATCGGATGGGATTTCTGGAAGGATACCCCAATGAGATTTTTCTTCCTGAACAAAATATCCCTCGCGTTCAGGTTTTGGTGTCTTTAGCGACTGGGCTTGACTTAGCCATACCGACTGAAGCGATCGCACTTTTAAACAGAACCTATCAAGACGCTGCCCAAATTCCCGAATTTGCCCGTCCTAAAGTGGCCGCAGCAACCCTCAATGAGATGGTTGTCAATTACCCTAATGTTGCTTCGTTAAATCCCAATCAAATAGCCACTCGCGCTGACGTAGCGGCTTTTATATATCAAGCGCTGGTTAGGCAGAGAGTCCTACCTCCCTTAAGCCCTACCGATATCGCCACCAACTACATCGTCGGTTACGAACCCCCCATCGCCCAACCGCCAACCTCTCCTTCTCCCCCCCCTGACCAATTGGCGGCTTTGAGACAACAGTATCTCCTACCAGAACCCCCTGTATCAGAAATTATCAGGCGGATATTTGGCGGTGGAACCAGTATCAGTACACCTACAGCCTTTGGCGCACAATGGGGCGATGCCTTCTTTGGATTTGGTTATCAAGAACGAACTCGTTTTACGGATATTGATGATGGTGCCGTTGTGGCAGGTTTTGGTTTAGGGGATGCTACAAATCTGATTGGGGCAGAAGTTGCGGTTACCTCTTATTCCACCATCCGACAAGGCTTTGGGGATAATGGTGGTGTTAGCTTTAAACTTCACCGTAGGTTTCCCAATGTATCGGGAGG
>CBKWLJ010000249.1:0-13408 GCA_966675205.1 uncultured bacterium | reverse complement strand
CCCAACTGCTTGTATTTTTCCAAGCTGTACTGACCTTCATCACGAAAGTCGTCAAGCGTCACAGTGAACGTTGTTCATCCACCACGGCTTTCTACCTGAATCGTTCGAGAGAAGGTGCAAGACTTGTTTGTGTACGCAGAGCGAGTCTCAACCCAGTACCGCGAAAGTTGCGAACTCGTCACCTGGGAATGCGATAAAACTTTAGTCTCCGGTTAGTCCGGTGGTAAGTCAGACAAAACTTGCCTTAAGGCTGAATGCCTACTTAATGTTGTCGCCAGTGCCACTACGAAAGAGAAACCGAAGTCCGTGATACAGAGAAGACGAAGTTGTGGATGTAAAAGAGGGCGCTGTACCTCTGGAACTCAGCCAAATCTTCAGAGCTTTGCTGATGCCGGGTTTTTGCTTACCTGCGCCTCCAAGGCGGCAGCGATTTGAACTTTTAGGTACGCTATCGTACTCACCATTAAGCATAACACTTCTGTACGTCAACGTACCAATTCTTTTGTTAGGGTGGTTGTGTCAGCAACTAGCCGTAGAGCTTGTTCTTTAGGAATTTCATCTTTTGACATCGGAAGCGGAACCTTTAAACCGCACCTTGTGCCGTCAGTTGTCTTTTTTAAACACAACTGGCTCAAGGAGTGTCTCAATGTCCCTATCTGAACCCCCCTGGATGCCGGTGGAGAACCGGCTTTTGGCTGCTCTACCCAGTGAGGTCAAAGCACGTCTAAAACCCAACTTGGAAAGGGTCTCGCTGCCTTTTAAGGAAGTCCTCTACGAGTACAGAGAACTCATCAAGTACGTCTATTTCCCCATTAATGCCGTAGTCTCTGTGCTCACCATCGTGGAAGAGGGTACCCTAGCCGAAGTGAGTCTAGTGGGCAATGAAGGCATGGTTGGTCTCTCGGTTTTCTTAGGAATTGAGGCAACACCCTTCAAGGTAATTGTGCAGGTTCCTGGGGAAGCCAT
Organism: uncultured bacterium; assembly: GCA_966675205.1. Classification (GTDB taxonomy): domain Bacteria; phylum Cyanobacteriota; class Cyanobacteriia; order Cyanobacteriales; family Coleofasciculaceae; genus JBFLZA01. The sequence continues at coordinate 12,442 of CBKWLJ010000249.1, read as the reverse complement.
CAGGATGAAGGCGGATATATTCAAAGACTTGGTCAACTCTGATAGTCCGCTTCACGGCCTGCTACTGCGTTACACACACGCGCTGATGTTCCAAATCGCGCAATCGGCAGTCTGCAACCCTCTCCACTCAGTGGAACAGCGCTGCTGCCGTTGGCTGCTGATGATACGCGATCGCGTACACTCAGACCAGTTTCCGCTCACCCATGAGTTCCTCTCCCAAATGCTGGGCGTGCGCCGCGCCAGTGTTACGGTGGTGGCTGGGATGCTTCAAAAGGCGGGCCTGATTCGCTACAGTCGCGGTCAGATGACTATCCTCGATTGTCCAGGTCTCGAAGCAGTTAGCTGCCAGTGTTATCGGCTTGTCAAAGAGGAGGAAGACCGCTTACAGGGATGACCCTTGACGCTTGCTTTGTGTTTTTTAATGAAGGTGAAATCTGCATATTTAGAGGGTAAAAAAATTATTTTTAATCAGAACATCTTGTAATTTTTCTCAAGTTAGTTAAGAAATGAATGTTAAGTTAAATTCTAACTCGAACACAGAATATTACTTCTGTGATAAAATAAAAATAGTTTCGATAATAAATAGTGTAGCTCAAAGTTCGACTCGCCATAGTACTGGAAGAGTTCAGCGTTCAAGAACGCTATCATCAGCCAAGATTTTTTTCAAAAAGAGGGATATAGCGCACTCCTCCACTTGCCAAAAATCCCTGCACCTGTAGTAGTTCTGGCAGCATCTAATGCTATTGACTAGGCGTATCAACCTGTTTTTTGCCTAGTTTTAGAATCAATTTTAATAAATTGCTTGGAGCAAACAAATGAACCTAAAAAATAGGGCAAAAGCAGTTGCTAAAAACATTGAAGGCAAAATCCAAAACACACTGGGAAACATAACTGGTGATTCTCAAGCTAAAGCAAAAGGAAAAGCCAAGCAAGCTGAAAGCCAAGTTCGTCACGCTGTAGAATACATGAAAGATAGAGTTAAGAAAATACTTAACTAAAGTAGAGACAGGACTTCTTTAAGCGGTAGGAAGTGCCCTTTTGGATCTTTACAGCAGAAGATTTAGGCAGCAAGTCTAGACGACTAGACTTTTTTACAAAAATATATTTTACATCGGAAAAATAAAACAGATGTCTGAGACTCCCAATTTCGAGAATATCTTGGAAACAATCATACGAGATTCTGAAGAATCTTTGGAAAAAGCCTATCAGGCTGCCCTTGTGGGATTCGAGCAAACTATAAAGGTATTAAAAAAATCACCAGACACCAACCTCATAAAACTCGAAGAAGTGGCGAAACAAAACCAAAAACAAACCATAGGAACCATCAAAGAAGCTGAACTAAAAAACCTGCAAAAATGGAAGGCAATTGTACTGGAAATTGAGAATCGAAGAGAAGCTATAATAAACGCCGACTCTCACAAGCTTGAGGAATTAATAGAATATATAGAGAACAAAGAGCGCCAAAAACAAGAGGAATTGTTAGAAGTTATAGAAACCGCCACAGGGGTTAGGACACTAAGTGCAAGAACTTGTTCATCGCATAGCGTAGACAAGTGAATGGGTTGAGTTGCTTACGAATGTGACTTTTGAGCCAAGACCAGCATTGCTCAATCTGGTTGAGGAGGGCTTAAAAATTCGTAGTTCGTAATTCGCAATTCGTAATTAATGTTTGAACCAGGATTTAGACCCCGTTCAAACATGGACGCTTTAAAAGGCGAGGCTTCTGACCCATTTTTTGAATTACGAATTACGAATTCATAATTATGAATTATTTGGTGAATACGCAGGTCAATACAGCAACTCATAACCTGCTTCCTGTATCAGTTGCTGTTCGGTGCCCCCCTTTATGAAAGGTTGATGTTTCAAACCTTCGCCATTTCCCTTTCCCTTGCTCCTGTCCTTACGATATGCAAGTTGTAGACACGACAGCTTATTAAGCTGTTTAATATTACTTTTCCTCAGCTCGATAAATGTAAAACCTCTGGAAAACTCCCAACGTTTCAAAATAATAAGCAGGCAAGAATGGGCCAATCTCTAAGTTAGTGCGGTAAATGCTGAAAAATATAAAGTTCTCTTGCCTTGTCTTTTGGGTGATAATTTGCTCGATTTGAGGGCGTCCCGTATCAACCAGGGATTTGCACTGGCTCTGGAGGGAGGTACCAAAGACTTTGGGGACTTGCGAACAGGCTTCCTGTTTGAGGTAGGTTGTGAGCATCTCAACAGCATACTCTTCATACTCAGCTTTGCTAGGATTTGTCAATGCCATAGCCACTCCCAGCCCAAAAAGAGCCGCCCCACCTATCGCTGTAAAAACCTGTCGAATCTTCATTTTGCTTGGGTAATCATTTATACAGCTATGACTACAGCCTTTAACCCAGGAGTTCCTGCTCAAATTATCTGGTGAAGGAGTAGACCACAGACAATATAGATGCTATCGTAGGAAATGGCATGGCGAGCGTAGCCAAGTGGTTAAGGCAGTGGATTGTGGTTCCACCACTCGTGGGTTCGAGTCCCATCGTTCGCCCTCGTTTTATAAATCCGTGAGAAGGCTTCCCTAGATTTTACCTTAATGTCGCAAGAAGGGTTCTGTTATGGGCGATCGCATATCGCATCAGGGGAGAATCCCAATGCCAGCAAAAATAGTATTTTCTTGTGGGGTGGGCCGGAGAATCCACCTAGCCTTTTTGGGCAGGCGAGACGCCTACCCCACTGAGATGTATTTACACATGGGGATGCTCCCTATCGCATCAGAGTGTTAGCTCTACCACGGACTACCAATCATGGTGAATGCTGCCCAGTAGTAAGGATGGGAGAAATCTTGATACTCCGGCAGTCCGGTAGGCAGGGGGATGGGTTCACCCAACCCAGGTACATGCAGTTTACCGTCTTCCAGACGCGACTCTCCCCGCAGCATGGCAATTTGGGCGCGACGCAGGGCAAGGGCTTTAATCGTGACATCCGGTTGACTCAATTGGTGATAGAACCCGCTCATCAGGGCTAAGGTGCCGCCATCATCGACGTACCACAGACTGGCGAGGGCAGATTTGACTCCCGCTTGCACGGCTAATCCCGCAAAGCCCAACTCTACATCTATATCTCCTAGGGCAGTGCGACAGGCACTTAAGACTAATAGCTCAACTTGAGGCGGTTGCTGCCAACCCATTTGCTGGAGTTGATTGATTTTGAGTTGGTTATCCCACAGTTGAATGTAGGATTGGCTCGAATCACCGGGTTTGAAGTCGGCATGAGTAGCGAGGTGGACGATACCAAATGGTTGACGCTCAGACTTGAGATTGTTTAAGGTGAAGCCTTCGTTGAGGAAGGATTTACCTTGCCATACCTGTTTGGTGATGGTGTCCAACTCCACTGGCACGGCGGGTAAGGCTTGCATCTCTTGAAATTTGGAGGCTCCCATTGCTAGGACTTGGGCATCTTTGACGGGATTGTAGCGAGTATTGGTGAGGCTGACGCTGGGGATGGAACCGATGCTGTATTTTTCTACGAGAAATTGATTGCCGTCGTGCAGTGCTGCCATTGGGATAGTACGCAATCCGGCATCCATGCAAAATATCAGGGTATCGATGCCGAGTTTTTCTAAGTGGGATTCGAGGGGGGCAATCAGCCACTGATAGAGTTGTTGGGCAGACGCGAGGTAAGCTGTGGAGCGTCGGGAATTGGTGACAGTTTTGCGGAATTCGTCTAAGGTTTTCTTCAGGGCAGTGGCGTTGGCTTGTGGGACAGACTTGTGAATGGGGGTGCCTTCGGGAAGGACTAAAACCAATTCTAATTTGTCTGGCTGGCTGAGGGCATAAACAATGACTGGCTTAGTTTGCGTTTGATTGTTGATAATCTTGAGTGTATCGCGAATGGCTTCGACACTGACTTCATTTTTTTGCTCTACTCTAGAGAACTCGATTTCTTGATCAAGGTTTACCTGATATTCATTCTCAAATATTTTATCGATTTGAGGAATAAATTCCTCTAGATTAGAATTTAGGTGTGTGTAGACTAGGTTCCCTTGTATAAACTCACCTCGCAAGATTTGCCCGTCAGGCAATTCCCATGTCAACAGGTGGTTTCCCTGATCGTTTTGTTCAATAAATGTCTTGTTAGCCCCGATCAATTTGCTAGTCGCATCCACTTTCTCTTCCAAGGTTATAAAGAGGCGAACATCATAACCCCAGAGTCGATACGGCGGGATATAATATTGGGGGGCTTTATAGGCCTGCAATCGATTGATTTCACTAATAAGTTGAATCCCATCCTGACTGTGGGTGGACGGAAACGATTGGGTTGGTGTAATAGTTTGCTCAGGTAGATCATTTCCAGTAGTAATAGCTTGCGCTGTGCCGTTACTTCCAGAGTCACCAACAACAAAGGGATTGTTAAAATTACCGCCGTGGCGAATAGTAATAGTGCCACCTGCCGACTTGCCACTTGTGGAAATGCTAGCAGGTGTCAGATTAGCATCAGTAAATGAGCCAGTTGCCCGGAAGAATCTAGGAGTGGTAATTTCAACATTGCCTCCTTTACCTATCGCTGCGGCTCCATCTAAACCCCCTTGAGTGTCAATGTAGCTAACTTGGATGTTCTCGCCAGCATACAAGTCAACATTGCCACCATCTCCAAATAAAGAATGAGTGCTAATTTGGCTTGTGTTAATATCGCCAAGAGCCGTGAGGATGAGTGTTCCTCCATTTCCAGTTGTCGAGCTAGTGTTGAGAATTCCTGCCCTGGTATCGATATTGCCACTAGTGCTGATTATATTAACTGCCCGACCGGGATTAATGATATTGCCAGTGGTAATATTTCCGCCTGAAAACAGGGTAATCGTGGCGTTGTCGACTCCGGTGAAAGTGTAACCTGTGGTGTTGATGGAGCCATTAGGCGACCGCAATGTAACTGGGTCATTGAATATGGTATTCCCAGCTAGGGTAATCGTACCACTGCCGTCTGCCCGTCCAATGGTAATGGAGCTAAAGCCGTTCTGCAAAGCAGTGATATCACTCGATAGCAGATCTAATGTTCCATTGCCACTATCGGTAGCGCCCCCAATGGCGATCGCTTGACTGGGAGTAAAAGGCTGCAAGACAAGGCTGCCACCACTACCAGACACGATACCGCCAAAGTTAATTTCGTCGCCTGTGAGACTGATGTCACCCACAACTGCTACATTGTCGCCATAGCTTTGACCTAACGCTCCACTTGTAGTGACATTACTGTTAAGTTGGGTGGTACCTCCAGCGTCGGTAGTGAGGCTAAAAGCGTTGACTGAACCGTTGAATTGAGTGATACCAGTGCTGTTGACGGTTAAGTTTCCTAAGGCAGTGTTGTTGCCCACTGCGCTAGTGAAAGTAACTTGACCTGTGCCTGCACTCACAGTTAAGTCATGGTTGCCGTCAACTGTATTGCCAATAGTAATGTTACCTGAAGTGCTTCTGTTAGTGAGGGTTATATTTTTATCAAGGACAACTCTACCATTAAGGTTGATCGTATTATTATCAGTCGTAATACTCCCAGTGGTGATCTTGCCAGTGGTGGTATTAAGTTGGACTGTCCCTCCAATGGAGGTAAAGTTTCCATAAGCATCAATGCTACCGGTGGTGATGTTACCGTTGTTGGCGGTGAGAATGACATTACGACCGCCGCCACCAAAATATGAGAGTGACAGTAGATTGCCCGTGATGATAGACCCGTTAGTACTGCTGAGGGTAATCGAACCTCCAAACCCATCACCACTCAAGGCATTGATGAATCCCATCTGAATGTCACCTTGGGCTGATACATTGATGGTGCCCCCATCACCGCTGAAAAATCCATCAACGTAAGCCTCAGCGTTGATGTCCCCGGTATTTACTGTACCTGCTGGAGCAGACAAAGTAATATTACCTGCATTAGGAAACTGACTATCACCTACAAAATCAGGACTAGCTTTAGTGGTTATGTTGCCAACCAAGAGGTTTCCTTGATTCGCTGTTAAAGTGACAGCGCCAGCCGGTCCGAGCGTAGAATCACTAGTATCTATATTGCCGACCGTTATATTGGCTCCTGTGATCGTGACATTTCTCCCCAAAGCTGTAATGTTTTGATTCGCACCATTGAAATTCCTACCAGCGCTCAAGGTGATCGTCGTCCCCGCAGTACCTGGAAGATCGAGGGAGGTATTGAGATTGATATCGTTAGTTGCTTGAAGAGTTATATTGCCAGTAATCCCCGCTAACGTCCCAGCACCAATCGTGAAGTCGGTTGCACCCCCATCTGCAAACAAAATTTGACCATCAGTAATCTCACCATCATTAAGTCCTGCACCAGCTACGATATTGATATTGGTAGGGTCAAATAAAACAGTGCCGCTTGTACCCAGAGTTGCCCCAACATCGACATTGCCATTAAAAACTAAATTCTGTTTACCGGATATCTCAACAAACCCACCATTACCACTCTCGCTGCCGCCACGAGCGTTGATATTACCCAAAAATCCAGTTGTATCATCCGCCCAAACAATTACTTGCCCCCCATTGCCATTACTTTTGGCATCGGCATTAATCACTGAATCATTGCTGACAAACGTGCGTAGGGCATTCGGTATTGTCCCCTTACCTTGATAATCCCCACCAAGGCGCACGTTACCACCGCCATTGGTGCCAGAAGCATCAATATTGGCACCGATGAGTCCAACTTTATCGCCCAACACATTCACCTCACCCCCCATCTGAGATGAGGACGCAACGCCTTGCGCCCCTACAGAGGAAACGTCGAGAGTGCCAGAAGCAATAGTTGTCCCTGCTTGTGTTGGTATCGTTGTCCCAGAACCCGTTAACTGCACCTCTCCCGTTTGGGAAACACTCAACCGGGTTTCCACACTCCCACCCGTACCCGTTAGCAGCGTCGGTAAATCCTGCGGTGTTATCCCTACCTGCTGCCCAGCATTACCCCTTGGCGGCGCAATCTCCAAACTCAACAAATGTCCCGGTTGACTAATCCGCACCAAATTCTCTCCGGGTACTGCCGCCAGAGTAATCGTTCCTCCTGGTGCCGTCAATTGCCCTGTATTAACAACAGTGCCACCGAGTAACGTTAAACTCTGCCCCTCTCTTACTACCAAATTTCCAGCATTGACAATACTTCCGGGTTGGGCATTATCAAAGGCAAAGGTGCTGGGATTGCCAATTAAACTCTGATAGTCATTAGTACCAACAGCATTGAACCACTTATCCCCAGCAAACCCAATTCCCGTTGCCGTCGTCGCCGTAAACGAAGCTGGGACATTCAGACTTGCCCCTGCACCAAACACAATTCCGGCAGGATTCATTAAATATAAATTCGAGTTCCCCCCACTCACTTGAATCAAACCATTAATAATAGAAGCCTCACCCCCCGTTACCCGTCCCAGAATGTTTTGAATACTCGGATGAGACAAAAAATTAGCGGTTTGTCCTTGTGAAAGTCCAAATTGCTCAAAACTGTGGAACAGATTAGAACCCGCTTGAGTGCCGCCTTGGATATCAAAGCGGTTGCCATTGGGGGTAACGAGAGTGCCAGTCCCATCCGTCGCTGCTTGAATCGGTTGCCCCTGTGCCTGCTGTGGTGCGGCAACCCCAACCAATATGAGACTTGTGAACAGGGAACAAACGACTTTAGGGACTGGTTTCATAAAAGTCTATCTGTGGGTAGATACAGTTGAGTTCAGTTAATTTAAGACTATATAGCCAGATCGGCAGACTACATGCTAAAAACAGTAACTTCGCATTCTCATGTTGCTGGGTTAACGCAGCAATGCAAGTCAGGCAAGACAGGATTCCCCATTACTTCTACTGTTTTGATGAAGAAGCAAGTATTAGATAAGGAAGTGATTGAGTAAAAATTTTTAATTCAAGCTTCAAACTTAAAGAAAGACATTTGGAATTGCTGCTGCTGATGCGAGTCCCTTTCTTTTACAGAAGTTTTTGGGTGAGAACTATACTGAGGCGACAATGAATCCTGACTCGATTCTGCCTGGAACAAAGAGGCAATAACGGGTTTATTGAGACAGAGCAATGGCATTTTTACCATTAATTCCTGGTTTTTATCATGCACCTCTACATCCGTTAGCTCAATAAAACTCCGAGACGTATTCAGAACCTCACTAACTTGGAAAAGATGCCTGTCTTGAAGCATTGTTAGCGTGAGATTACCCGAAATGTGGAGGTTATTGGTGGTTAAAACCTTAACTTTAATCTGTCTCATTTGAGGAATCACCTATTGTTTTACAGTGAACAGATGAGATTCGCTCTGTATGAATTAGCAATTATCCATAACAAAAGTTAGTATAGGAATCAGCCAAACTACAGAACCCATGTGTTTCGGTAAAAGAAAACGGCGTAACGGTTTGCTTAATTAATAGAGTAAAAGTTGGACTGAGGTAAGTCATTCACCTGTTGTGCTAAGTGAATTGCATAACAAAGCTAGATTCATGACACAACTCGGCAACTCCCCTTGCACAACTATGCAACTTCAGGTGAGAATGGTGCGATCGCTTGAGCATTTGTAGCGATCGCTTCGACGTTTGTAGCGATCGCTTGAGCGTTTGTAGCGATCGTCACGACATTTGTAGCGATCGCTTCGATAGAATAAACAACACTTAAGCCGTGGTTACTACAGCTTTAACATTACTTATACATCAAGTGGAAGTAACCACAGCCTCAACATTACCCAGTGATAAGCTAAGGCGCATTTAACTTGCAGCTGGGGTTTAGCTGGTTTCTTGTGGGATGGGCCGGAAAGCCCGTCCAGATTATGCTTTCTTAGATGCACATCAGCTTACTAGACGGAATTGATTTTTAAAACTCTTCAACGTTCCCTGTCTGCAATCTGCTCCAAATCGTTCCGTTTGCACTCTTGTGATATTAACCCTGGTGTTCCCTGCCCCGAACTATTAGGTTTGCACTTTTGTCGTATCGATGCAGGTGTTGCTTCAGGTGCTTCCCAATGAGCCAAATCTTTTAATAGAGATGAACCCACCTCCCCCAATTTTGACGCTTTCGCCACTTTGAGCGCTTCATTTAGGGCGTCATACCATAATCCTGCTTTACCATAAATAGTTACTTTCTCCAAGCGATCGACAGCTTTGTTTAGTTTACTTTGCACAGTAGTCGGTATTTCTACAACCTCAATACTTGCCCCGTCTACAATGGCATTTTCTGAGCTATCAGAGTCACAAAGAATTGCCACCTGCCAGAAATATACTTTACCCACTTCCAACCCAGGTGCATCGTTGGAAAAAGGAGAGAGTTTCATAATCCCCGGCGAACTCTGCAAGGACATCGCCAGAACTTCTTTGCCTTTCTTACCGCCTGTCGTAATCTCGGTAATTGTAAATTCCACCTCAAAGGGACGGGAATCAGGGACAAACCAAGCAAACGTCGGACGCCGAGAAACTGTCTGTGCAACATATTTCCGAGAAGCAAGCACTGTTAGCGGCATATCTCCTCCGTCACACCCCCCTCCCCTGCTAGTTCCTGAATCCGAACGAGACGGACTGGTTTTTTGATCAGGGGGAGGCGTAAAATTCCTGGTAGTTGCTACGTCTCTGGGTGTTGTTGAATCGGGTGGTGGATTACCGTCTCTAGGCACATAATCAGCTAATGCCACCGGACTTGCAACCAGCGCTACACTCAGAACACAACTGGTTACTAATGTAAAGTTGATGCGTTTGTTCACAAACCACTGCAAGGGAACCATCATCATATTGGTTGAGCAAACGTTAATTTAACTCAGACTATACAAGGAAAAGCCTCTAAATTCCATGTATCACTTATGCCAATTTGATAGCTCAACTAAGACACAGTTCTGACATAGTTGTGTCACGCTCGTTGCATAAAACTACATAACATTTTCACCAAATCGCAACAGGAGAACTCCAAGTAAAAACAAGTTCTCCTGTTTACGGGAAATTTAGCGTTGGGACACTTGAACGGATACTTGAGGCAGAAGGCAGCTAAGCCACTTGCACAGTTGTGCAATCAAATTGGCACAAGAGAGTAATGCATTACTTAGTTAATTTATCTACTCTAGGAATATAAAAGATACTAAATTAAGGAATTTTGCTGATGATTGCCAACGATTTAAAATAGCTATTTTTTGCAAAAAATGTTGAATTATTTGAGCTATACATATAGATTTTGACGAGATAAGCACACCCTAATACTGTCCAAACTCTTGATTATGATGCACAGATTTTTTACTCGTTCGTTACTTACGTTATCCCTAATATTGGCCTTTTCTCCGATTGGTTATGCGGCCTCAGTGATTTCTTACTGGAATTTCGACGAAACCGATGGGAATACTTTGATCGATTCATTCGGTAATAATAATGGTGTTCTGGGTTCAGGAGTTACACGAGTACCTGGAATAATCGGTAGTGGAGCCCTTTCATTTGACAACACTTCCAACGCTTACGCGGACGTCGGACTGGGTGTGGGAAACAACTTCTCAGTGACCGATGGAATCAGCATTACGGCAGTGATTAATTCCAAATGGACTGGTCAAGGTTTTAGCACTGGTCAGCCGTCTGATTATGATGAAATTTTTCGTAAGGAGGATGGAGACAACCGTATCCTTCTCTCTTTCCAAAATGACTATGGAGTCTACGCAATCCCTGGACCGGTGCTTTCCTTTGGGCTGAATGTAGGGGGAACCTATGCCGAAATGGATACACCGCTTGCTCAACTTGGGAACTTGCTGGATGGAAAGATTCATTATGTAGCTGCCACCTCCGATAGTGCTACCCGCTTGCAGAAACTCTATATCGATGGCAACCTGGTCAACAGCCTGTTACGGACACAAGGGGATGGTAAAATTCGCAGTGGCGGTGAAGCTTCCGGCACTATCGGGAACATCACCCCTGGAGGTGGAGAGCCTTTCAATGGAACTATTGACGAATTAGGCATCTACAACGGGGCGCTAACAGCTGACGAGGTCGTACAACAAGCTACATGCTTTGAAGCTGGGAAAAACTACCTATCTTGCAGCCCCACTGAGACTTCGGTACCAGAACCCTCTTCCGGCTTGGGTGTCTTGGGATTGGCTACTATCGGTGCTGTTGTACTCGTTAAACGCAAGCTGAAGTCAGCTTAGCCTACTTTTGCCCATTCCCTAATTAATGTCAGTAGACCAAAAGGGTCTATGGTGTGGGGCGTAGGGGAAATCTTATATCTTATCCCTACCCCTATACTCAGCCTTTACTAATAAGTTTGTGAGCTACTGAATGTGAGACAAAGTGAGGATAATCCACATTAATTTTTCTCAAGATATACAATAAGTAATGCTTGTTGCTGAAGGCGAAATAGCCTTTGTCTAAAATAGCCAACTCAATACTTAAGCTATAAGGAGGATTTAAACCTACTCAAAATCAGAGTTTTGAATTGATGGCTAAATTGGGCAAGGTTCCAGTTTCTACCTGCTAAAGGCCAAGTTAATTCACATAGCATACCTTTCTCTTCAAGACAGTCTCGTTTAAACCTCCCTCCGAGTTGTTTGGCGATAGCTAGACACTGTTTAGTTCCTCGACCTTCAAACGTTGAGCAAATGCTAGACCCATTATCTTTAATGCTCAGCGTGTACCAGCCTTCATTCTGTTTGCCAGTAGCACTGAGACGAGTCACCCCTTGGGCATGTTTCCCCACATTGCATAACGCTTCTTCGAGAAATTGACACAGTTCTCGTTTTCGCTCAATACTCAAATAACTCTCTTCGATTGAATCGAACGATCGCGCTTTGACTTTGAGAGTCGTGAAGCAGGGAAAGTCTCGTTGAAGCGTATGGCTAGTTACTTCATAAAATAGCTCACAAATGGGTAACTTTAAGTCGAGAATTAGACCACTGCCAAGACGGAGACTTTCCTCCTGAGCTATGGCTTCTCGCTTCAGGTAGTCACCCAGAACTCGAATTTCAGAATTGAGATTCTTGAGTTCCTCGACTAAGTAATTGTGTGATATATTCTCGTCTTGGACGCGCCTTAAGAGATTTGCCAGTGTTTGCAGAGGGCCATTATGAATCAAAATAAATGTACGTTCAATGGTGTGTTGACGTACATCAATTTGCGACCTTAAAGCCTGATCGTATTGATAGAAAGCACCGAGTATTGCCCCATTAATCACCAAGATGAGCATGGCTGGTGCGACTGGAATCCACCAACCCCAAATCATCAAGACATAACCCACTCCAATTAATCCAATGCTGGCAAAACCAACATACAATAAGTTTTTCAACGGGGACTGAGTCAATCGACCGAGATTAATAGCTAGAACACCCCACCCGATAATCCACAGATAGTCCCAGCCCTTCGACCACGTTTTTAAGACAGGGCGTTGATCGAGAACTGCACTGAGGATATGGCTCACAACATGGGCGTGAAATTCTACTCCATAAACTTGCCCAGGAAGTTCCAAATCGTTAATGGCAA
>CBKWLJ010000248.1:0-13535 GCA_966675205.1 uncultured bacterium | reverse complement strand
TATATTCGTGTGAATGCTGAACAGGAGGAACAAGAACCCACCGAAGAAATCCTGACACCAAGCACTTTCCCTCTCGAAGGAGAATGGTGGGAAGTTTTAGGTGTTAAACCGGATACGAGTCAAGTTGAGGTAAAAAAAGCTTATCGACGATTGGCGGGAATGTTTCACCCGGATGTCAATAAGAGTGAGGAAGCTCACGAAAGAACTGTAGCAATTAACCGTGCTTACGAGAAGTTCCAGGAACTATCGAGAACAGCAACCTCCTCAAGATAGACACTTATGTGCTGCTGCACACAACACTTATAATAAAAATCTTTCTTCCCCCATTCCCCATTGCCCCCAATCCCCAAAGGGGGCAGCGAGTTCCCTGTTTCCTATTTTCACAATAGAATCAACCCGACAAAAACGATCAATCTAATCCTAGTGCGATCGGAGGTGAAAGTGTCATCGACAATTCGTAATTATGAATTACGAATTTTGAACGTACATAATAGATATACACGAATACATTTGGAGAAAGAACCACGGTTTACACACGTCCCCTAGCTCGTCTGATCGAGCAACTACAACGCTTACCTGGAGTTGGCCCTAAAACAGCCCAACGACTAGCGCTGCATATCCTTAAGCGATCCGAAGAAGAAGTTAAAGCCTTAGCTCAAGCTCTTATTGAAGCGAAAAAACAAGTTGGCTTATGTCAAGTCTGTTTTCATCTATCCGCCGAACCCGTCTGTGAAATTTGCCGCAACTCCAACCGGGACAATACTACCATCTGTGTAGTCGCGGATTCCCGCGATGTTATCGCGCTGGAAAAAACACGGGAGTATAGCGGTAAATACCACGTTCTTGGCGGCGTCATTTCACCGATGGATGGCATTGGGCCTGATCAATTACACATCCAGTCCTTGGTGCGTCGTGTCAGCCAGAAAGGGATTAAAGAGGTAATTCTAGCTATTAGTCCTAGCGTGGAAGGCGAAACAACCACCTTATACATCGGTCAACTGTTGAAACCATTTACAAAAGTAACTCGAATTGCGTTTGGTTTACCGATGGGTGGAGATTTAGAATATGCAGACGAAGTTACACTAGCGCGAGCATTGGAAGGACGGCGAGAGTTGGATTAGAAACTAGTGCAAGCGGGTAAAAGAAAATATTTAAAACTTTCTCATTAGCCGCTTATATGCTATTTGTAACTTGCTAGCGGTTAGTAGGAAATTCTACTGACCACTAGCCACAGTTTAACTGTATCCTCTCATTAACCCTCTGTCCCAAATCTACTTTAGCTTTTGCTTGATGAATGCCATCATTTGAGCGAGTTGCTTTTTCAATGTATCGATTTCAGTTTGCATTTTTGCCACTTTGTCATTCAAAGCAGCTATTTCTGCGGATGGAACAGCAGCCCCTGATGTAGCAGGTACAGGTGTCGGAGCTGATTCTACAGGAGCCGGCGGCGCAATTTTTTTCGCCTTGACCATCGCTTCTTTGATGGCATCGACTAGCTCTTTTTTTTCAAAAGGCTTTTCAACAAAGGCAAATTCCTCAAAAGGTTCAGAAATTTTCTCGGCTACTTCTTCTTTTCGACCTGACATAAGTACCAAAGGAATCGTTCGGTAATGACTGCTGGCATCCCGAATCTCCTGAAACACTTCCCACCCACTCTTTTTGGGAAGGAGAAAATCTAACATAATCAGATTAGGGCGCTCCTGGTGAATTAAATTCAGTCCCTCGACGCCGTCTTTAGCTTCTAAAACTTCAAAGTTACCCGGCGGCAACATTTCTCTAACTCGCATCCGGATGACTTTACTGTCATCAATTACCAGGATTTTATGACTTGCCACGACTGACTCCTTTGGAGAGATAATTTCAATAATACTAAGAAGGTTGTTTGAAGTAACTACTGGTGATTTTAGATGAACGATTAAACCCTGAGTCAAAAATTAGTGGATGCCAACACCGTTAATTTAATGGTGTAACGCTAACCTGTCTCACTGTGATCTTCAAGTTACTTCTTACCCAGTCAAGATAAACCAGCGACACCCATGCATAACAGACTCATGTTTGTCTGTTACATGCAATACAACGGCTCAAGTGGGCTTTCAAGTCTGTATCACCTTGAATACAAACCCAAAAGCAAGTTGTATCCCTGATTCTAGATTAATCTGGTCTAACTGACTCAGAGCAAAAAACTGGTCGATAAAGGTGAGAAGCACGGTTGCTTGACTAGGGCCAGAGTGAGAGTGAATGCTTTAACATTTCTATCATCATCCTGGGATTGATCTGAGTACTTGGGGAACCTGCTGAAAACCTATGTATTTGCCTGCCGAAACTGACCCGTCTGTACCAACTGCTTCAAATCAAGAGCAGTGGCGTCAAGAAATTGAATCGCTACCTGATTGGTTGCGACGCCCGATTGGTAAAGCTAGTGAACTTTCTACAGTACAGCGCATCATTAAGCAACGGAAAATCCATACCATCTGCGAAGAGGGACGCTGTCCTAACCGAGGTGAGTGCTACTCTCAGAAGACGGCGACTTTTTTATTGATGGGGCCAACCTGTACCCGCTCCTGTGCTTTTTGTCAAGTAGATAAAGGGCACGCACCCATACCTCTCGACCCAGAAGAACCGCAAAAAGTTGCAGAGTCGGTACATTTGTTGGGTTTGCGTTATGTTGTGCTGACTTCGGTGGCACGAGATGACTTGCCCGATGGGGGTGCTGGTTGGTTTGTGGCAACAATGAATGCGATTCGTCAACTGAATTCAGATACGGAGATTGAAGTGCTGACGGCTGATTTTTGGGGAGGTAAAGGGAATGGAGAGCAAACCCCTATAGACTTGCAACGCCAACGAGTTGCTACTGTGGTTGAGGCGCGTCCGGCTTGTTACAACCACAATATTGAAACGGTACAGCGATTGCAGGGACGAGTGCGTCGAGGGGCCCAATACGATCGCTCACTAGATGTTCTTCGTATTGTCAAAGCCCTCAATCCCACAATTCCCACAAAATCAGGTTTAATGCTAGGACATGGTGAAACCAAAGCCGAAGTGATTGAAGCGATGGTAGATTTGCGGAATGCAGGATGCGATCGCATTACCCTCGGTCAGTATATGCGTCCTTCCCTACAACACTTACCTGTGCAAAAGTATTGGACACCGGAAGAATTTGACGAGTTGGGCGCGATCGCACGAGACTTGGGATTTGCTCATGTGCGTTCTGGGCCGTTAGTTCGCAGTTCCTACCACGCCGGTGAGAAGCTTTAAGCGCGATAACCTGACTATTTCCCCTCAAAGCCGATTTATCGATAGCTAGAAGTCTTTTATGAACTCAATCAAGCCTTTTCATCCTTTAGTGCCTATTAATGGAGACACCGAATCATTTATGATTTTTTTGACAAGTCCTTATATTAGGAGCCGATTTTATGACACAAGCAAAGAAATATGAACCACCTGTTGCCAAAACTGGCGCTAAGCCCCCCTACCCTTTTCGTTTAACTTGGGCAGTGGTTCTTCTAGCTATCAACTTCCTAGTTGCGGCCTATTACTTCCACATTATCGAATAGTTCTTTCCGTCTAAACCCATCAGGACTTACGCACTTAGAGACTACCGCTCATCATTTGCCTGATAACCCCTAAACTTGGGGAATATAAATTCTTCCTCAATTTTTGAAGGTTTGAGAGGCTGGTGCGTGAGTCCTTATGATTGGGCTTTAGCCTTGAGAGCATATTCTCGAAATCGCTCTAAATCGGCCTGAATGGTGGACTCAACGACACGACCCAAGAACAGATTATCCATCAACTGACCGAGGAATCCGGGAATGACATAAGCTACGGTCAGCTTAACAATACTACTATCGTGGCGATCGTAGAAGCGAACAGCACCTCGATTGGGCAAGCCATCCACCGATTCCCACTGAATAATTTGATTGGGCACTAACTTGAGAATGCGGGAAAGCCAACTGAATTCTAAGCCACCCGTTGCCAGTTTCCAACGCGATAACTCAGGATTGTCTTCTAGGACATGAACGGAGTCAATCCATTTCATCCATCGGGGCATTTGCTCTAAGTCTGACCAGAGGTTCCACGCTAATTCAATGGGAATCTCTACTTCGACTTGTACGCTGTGTTCTAGCCAATCGGACATGGGAATGGGGAGGGGTTGAAGGTTGGAGGTTGGAGGTTGGAGGGTTGAAGGTTGAAGGTTGGAAGGTTGAAGGTTGGAGGTTGAAGGTTGGAAGTTTCAACCGACTCTCTTGGTTAACCTACAACCCTTCTTTAGATTTAAAGGCAGTTCAAGCTGTAGCCATTGGGGTGGCAGCGGTTTGCTCTGCCAGGTATTGAGCATTTTCTAGAATTGCCTTAGCGGCTTGACGGCCTGAAAGAGTGGCTCCTTCCATGCTGTCGATGTAGTCTTGCTGGGTGTAGCTACCCGCAAGGAAGAAGTTGTTAACAGGTGTCTTTTGGGGAGGGCGATAGGGGTCCATCCCTGGTGCTTCCCGATAGAGAGACTGAGCCAACTTGACCACACTGTACCAAGTCATGTTTAGTTCTCGCGATGAGGGGAACAGTTCGTGGACTTGCTTGAGGACGTGTTGTGCGATGGCTTCATTACTTTGCCGGATAAAGGGGTCTCCCGGAGTTAGAACCAATTGCATCAATGAACCTTGTCCCTCACGGTAGTAGTCACCGGGACTGGTTAACGCTAAGTCCGCAAAGCAAGAGAAGTCAGCATCGGGTGTATATAACAAATTATCGATGCCTGCTGCTTGGGCGAGTTGTTTGCGCTTCTCGGCATCGTGCAACTCCGTCACCCAACCATCAAATCTTAGCTGTACGGTGGCGACGGGTACTGTATCTAGTTTGTAGATATTGTCAAATTCTGACCATTTGCGCCAAGCTTCTGGTAAGAGACGTTGTACACCGGGAACATCGGCAGCACAGACATAGGCATCGGCAATGATGGTTTCTTCTGTTTCACCTTGGGCGATTACGAGTCCAGTAACTTGGGTTTGTCCATCTACTTCAGTAAAGAGAACTTCCCGTACCCGTCTTCTGGTGTAGATTTTTGCTCCTCTGGCTTCTAAGTAATTGATAATCGGTTTATGCAGGTACTCATAGGGTGAGCCTTCCAGCATTCGCAGCACTGATGCTTCAGTTTTCGCTGCAAAAAACTGAAAGATTGTCAACATACAACGAGCAGAAATATTTTCAGTATCGATGAAACCCAAAGCGTAAGCGATAGGATTCCACATCCGCTTCAAGCTGCCGTCATTACCACCATGTTGACGGAACCAGTCAGCGAAGCTGATTTTATCTAACTCACGGATGGTTTTCATCGCGCCATCGAAGTCTACTAGCCCCCGCACAATGGGACTGATACCAAGTGCGATCGCATTTTGTAGCTTATCCTGTAACGACAGTTGAGAAGTGGTGAAAAATGCTTTCAGTCCATTGAAGGGGGCACCTGTGAAGAAACGAAAATCCAGTTCACCCGTGCGACCTTCTTTGTTGACAAAAATGTGGGTATGCTCTTTGAGGCGGAGGTTATCACCTGCTCCCACCTTCCTCATCAAGTCAAATAAGTTGTAGTAGCAGCCGAAAAAGACGTGCAACCCCATCTCGATATGGTTGCCATCCCCATCTACCCAACTGCCAACTTTTCCGCCGACAAAAGGACGGGATTCAAAAATTTCGACTTCATGTCCGGCATCGACTAAATCAATTGCGGTCGCCATTCCGGCTAACCCCGCCCCAACAATTGCAACGCGCATTCAGCCTGTCCCTTTCAGTTTCTTTACAGATTTTAATAGAATTCTGGGTCTGGATGCAGCTAGTTGCTCGAATCTGTGTATTTTTCAGGCTGACTGATTGGAGTTCTCATCTTCTAAGGTTTCTGGAAATACTTCCGGAGAGAACAAATCCCACAAGGCTTGGAAGTAGGGCATAAAAAGTGATCGCTGTTCGGGTTCTAGGTGTGATTGTAGTTCTATGCCCATTAAATGGAGCATTTGCCGCACCAATTCCCAGCGCACTTTTAACGGCGGATAAAGCATGACACACAAAGGAAACAGCTCTTGCTGGATGGCGGCAATGCTACGCTCTAGGGCACAAACCCACAGGTAAACTTGGAACATCTCCACATCCCGAATACTGGAAATCATCACCGTTGGTTCATTTAATGCACCACTGTAGCAATGGTAATTGGGGTAAAGCTCAACGATCCGCGTGGCAATTTTTTTAGCAGTTTCACTGCTAATGAGTAACAGTTTCCGTATGCTCTCCAAGGCGGGAGAGTTGTAATCATAGTAAGCTGCCGCATCATACAAGCGATGCAACGGCATATAGAGATGATCGTCAATTACCTTAAAATAAGTCCCAACAATCGCCTGCTCTGGCTTAGGAAGTGACTCTAGGAGCAACTGTCCAGTGTAGTGAAATTGCATACTGACAAAGCCAATCACTCTGGGGTCGATCGCTGTATACTTCTTCCTCATACAACCGACATCAGCAGCAATGAAACTACACAGGCGTCGCGGGGGAATTTGTTCGGCATAAGCGGAGAGCGCTTTTTCGTAGATATAGTAAGCATCTCGCGCAATTTCCCAAGGGTCAATCAACCGATAATTGATGCCATGTCGCTTGACTTCTCTGGCAATCAAAGACTCAGTTTTCGTCCACCCTTGGACGCTGGTAGCACGAAGTGACTGCAGTAGTCGCTGTGCCGTGAGCGATCGCGTTCCTTTTGAAGTGGTGTTCCGGATATCTTCTGCATCGATGAGTTTCCGGACATACTTTTTAGCCCATTGCTGTGTAATTGATTCCGCCGAAATCTTAGCTGTTGTATCCCACTCGTGGGGGGCAGGATTTCTAGTAATGTCACCCATGAAGCGTCTTAATATTGTTTTTACAATTGAGGTTTTGAGGAGCAGTATAGGGCTCACTTCAATTTGGCAGTGTGATTTTGCACACAGGAATTTCTGAGTTGTGAAATGCTATCATGACAAACTCTCTAGATTAAATTTGGTATTACTCAGCCTGATTTACTTGTAGTAAAAGATACTAGAATCTAGGCTGATGACCGTAGAAACGACAAGTTATTTCGCTGTCGTTGGCAGACTTATCGTTAGGACAGAACAAAAAGACGCTCCTAACACAGGACAATCCAGAAGTGGAGAAACTTTTGGCATATCACTAGTGCAAAAAGGCAGAAGAATAAAGGCACAAGGCTCCAAAGGATATTGTTTATACAGTAAGCTTTTTAACCTGTTTAAACGGGTGGGTTATAGCAAAAAAGGCAGAAGGCAGAAGGCTATTATGTTTATGAATGGTACGTGGTCGTTTGAACTTTTTAAGAAAGTCCTAACCTTTATGGCGACAGTTATATTTTCACCGCGCTGCACCAGCTAGAGCAACAGGCGTTCCGGTGGAACGTTTCTACTAACCTTCAAACTGGACTACATCCCGTTTCGCTAACCAACCTTCAAACTTTCAACTCTATTCAAACTGAGGCATCAATTGCAGCATTCCCAATCCTAACTCTCTTGCCGATAAAGCTTTCGCTTCAAAAAATCCCATCATATCGCGAGGCTGAGGATTGCCACGAGTTGCTCCCGTCAGACCTTTAGCAATAATTAAGGCACAATAACCTTTAATTTTTTTACAGCGCTGCTCCCACTTTTTACGAGCAGTGACATGGGTGGGGTCGGCTTCTGGAAACTCGCCAAACAAATACAAATTGCTGTTCTCTGTTTGCAAAATTCCCAAATCGTAACGTTCCCCTTCAAAAGGGTCTTCTCCCGGATTAAAGCAAATGCCTTTTAAACCCCCGGCGGTTTGGATGTGTTCAATCAGCACTTTGGCTTTGGGACGAGTCGTTTGAATCAAAATGACAGGCATTCCTTCACCAGCTTCCTGAACGTTTTTAGACTGGTAGCAATCGACGCCAGTACGTAAGAGTTCAACGCTTTCCCAAGGAATCATTCCCAAGCTTAAGAAAGCATCTTTCGGCACTAAATCATCCCGCAAAGGGACTGCCATCTCAGCCGTATCAAAGTCCGTGTCATCAAAATCCTCATCTTCTGCTAACCCCGACATCTCTAACAATTCAGCCGCAACATCTGGGTGAGTGGAAACTTTAACCGCAGCCGTTGGTTTTTCATCGGTTTCCCAAGGGACAGGAATACGATAACGCTTAGAGAGTTCTGGGAATTGATCGTCTGTTAACTTTTGAGAGGATGCCCGGAAAAACCGATGCAAGGCTTCGAGGGCAATGTAAAGTGCGATCGCTTCTTCGTCATAGAGAAATGGCCGCATCCCTTCCAATGGATGCACAGCCCCAAAGTGAGGCATAATCTCTGACAAAGGTAATTCGGCTAAATCAGTATCCTCGTCTTCATCTTCTTCGTCCAAGTCATCCTCGCTGCGACCAAAGGTGACAAATAAGCAATCTTGTGATAAAAAGGCTTTCTCCATTGCCTCAAAGGATTCTTCTGCCAAAACGGATGCTCGAAATCGTTGCAGAGAATCCAACGAGCGATACAGCAAGATGCCATATTCCATGCCCAGCATTCCCATCACTGAAGCATAGAGTGTTCCTACATCACATCGATTTAATTCAACCGAGAGAATATTGTGATCAGCGAGGAGTTCCCAAGGAGCATCCTTCCAAATCTCGTAGGCTTTGGCACGCAATATTTCAGCATACTGAGGTGGGATTTCGGGCCGACGATTACTAGCCACTTCTTCAAATCCCCGAAACACCTCATCAATTAAAGGTAAATCTGGAGCGTACTCGATCGTAATATCTAATTCTTGAAGCACACCGCGCAAATAAAACTGAATTTCGCGATCGCGAACCACAATTTTAGAAGGTTTAGCCGGACGTGCAGGGCTTTGGGGATGCTCCATCGCTCGGAGTAAGGTACGAACTACCGCTTCGGGGCCCATTTCTGGGGATACCAGATCCATCGCTCGAACAATTCCTTCCGAGCCATCCACCCAAAGAATACATTCGCTGCTACTTTCAGCCTCTGACTCCAGACTGTCTGAAAAAGTCGATACCGAACGGCGATCGCCTTCCCACACACTTGGAATCTGTTGTAATTTTTTGAGCCTACGGCAAGTCGTGGGATTCAAAGCAGACATAATGTAGTGATGGCTTAAAGTGCAAACAACATCAGCGAGGCAAAAGCCAGCAGACAATTTAGGATACTCCTATTAAACCGCAATAATTTCCGACCTGTTGTTTTTCTCAATTGGGTCGTGGATTGTGTGCCCTTGCTATAAGCCATAGAGCATCTTGATACCACTGCCCTTGAAGGCAGGTGGAATTCGTTAGTATAGGTAGATAAAAAGCTATATTTAGCCTGTTCACAATTTGTCGCTAATCTCAACCAACTTGCCCCTTTAGGCTAGTAGGAAGCAAAAATCCCTAAAAAGAACCATTAGGAGTCGCAAAATACTTATGACACAAGCTACTCAACCTCAACAAAGAGGGATTCAACTGACGGAATCTGCCCTTAAGCATGTTTTAGCCTTGCGGGAGAAAGTAGGGAAAGACCTTTACTTGCGAGTGGGTGTTCGCCAGGGAGGCTGCTCTGGAATGTCGTACATGATGGATTTTGAAGAATCCAGTAAGGTTCAGGAAAGCGATCAAGTCTTTGACTATGAGGGGTTCAAAATTGTCTGTGACCCAAAGAGTTTATTGTACCTTTACGGTTTAGTTCTTGATTACAGTGATGCCTTGATTGGGGGTGGGTTCCAATTTACTAATCCCAATGCGAGTCAAAGTTGTGGCTGCGGCAAGTCTTTTAATGTTTAAGTGACTTTTGCCAGAGAGCGGACGTATTGGCAAATAGCCTCAAGTTGATTAATATAGTCAAGCTATGGCAGACCAGACCCAAACGTTGCACTGGGTCTGGTATCTTTATGCAGCAGCTAGAACTAAGCATCAAACTAACCCATAACAATTACTGTTTTGATTTTGATTTATGACCGAGCCGGCTACTACACTTTTTGAGACAGGTTTAGAACGTTACAACGCAGGTGAAGGCCCAGATACGCTGATTCCCGTTTTCAAAGAAATTTGCGATCGCGCCCCGAAAAATGCTGCGGCTTGGAGTTGTCTAGCATGGCTGTATTTACTAGATAACAAATCCGAACCCGCTTACAAAGCTGCTCTCAAGAGCGTGAAATTGGATCAGAACGCCCCCCAAGGTAGGGTGAATCTAGCCGTAGCGATGTTGGAAACGGGTCAAAAGGGTGTCCGGAAACATATCGACTCAGCCAAGCAGTTAATGGCACTCGACTCACAAGTTCGTCAGGATTTGTTTGAAAGCATTGAAGATGGACTCAATCGAAAACCCGATTGGGAAAGTTTAAAGCGCGTCCAAAGCTGGTTATCTGAGTCTTGATTCTGGCGCAAAGTATCACTCAATCTGCTCACGATTAAAGGAGGAGTTTGAGGGGGTTGGCGGAAGCCTCTGTCTTTAGATATGAGGAGGAAGCTGACCCCTTCAAGATTTTCAAGACATCTACCCACGGGCGATTCTCCCACCCCGGTTATGACAATGCCTAACTTGGGCTACGCCCCGCTGCACTAACAATTTTCTAACCTTCCAACCTGTACTGATTTTCAAGTTAAGCTTGGACGGCAATCCTTTCCCAAACGTGACATCATTAAGAAGAGTCACGACACGATGCTGAACTCGGCAAATCGCTGGATAAAAGCACCACTCAATACAAATACAAAATTTACAGTTGTCCACATGGGATTTTCAAAAATACAGTTAGTAGGTCTCAAGGCAGACCAGTTTCGTCATCCCCTGGATTTGGAAGCAACCACAGCCCTCAAGCAAGTGCCAGGGCTAGATTTGATGGTACGCAATTTACTAGGTCCTTTGGCGGAACAATTCTTTTACTTGAATAATATTGCCGCTAGCGTCTTGGTAGGAGAAAATCAACTGCCACACCTGCATAACCTCCTGTTGGATGCCTGCAAGACACTGGATTTAGATCCGCCGCAATTGTACGTGCATCAGCATCCAGTTCCCAATGCTTATACCTTTGCGATGCGGGGCAAGCAGCCGTTCATTGTTTTGCACACGTCTTTAATTGATATGCTGACGCCGGAAGAGATTCAGGCTGTGATTGCTCACGAACTGGGACATCTCAAGTGCGAACACAGTGTGTACTTGACGCCGATCAATATCATCATCTTAGCGGCTAATTTAATTCCGACTTGGGGTTCGGTTATTGCTCAAAGTCTACAAGCACAGCTATTAGAGTGGTTGCGGTGTGCGGAATTTACGTGCGATCGCGCCGCATTACTTGCCACTCAAAACCCTAAAGTCGTCATGTCCGTACTCATGAAACTCGCTGGAGGTTCTCCCACTCTTGCCCCTCAGTTGAACCTTGATGCCTTCATTGCTCAAGCCAGAGCTTATGACGCCATCAGCAACACAGAACTCGGTGAAATGCTCAAATCCGCACAAACCGCTCAGTTAACTCATCCAGTTCCAGTGCTACGAGCAAGAGAGATTGATCGGTGGGCGAGTTCTCAAGATTATCAATTGTTGTTGCAAAACAAAAAAATAGGGTATAATGAAAAGGTTGCACCCAAGGGCGGGTGGCGAAATTGGTAGACGCACCACACTCAAAATGTGGCGACCTCTGGTCATGAGAGTTCGAGTCTCTCCCCGCCCATTGTTCTCGAGAGGCAACACTCATGGCACAACGACTGAAGCGCTGGGAATCTCCCCGCCGCCAAGGAAGAAACGATAAAGGTAAAGGTGGATCTGCAAGAGCAAGGCAGCTAAAGAAGCAAACTCAGATGCTGCGTAAGAAGCTCCAAGATAATCAAAAAGCAGACGAAAATAAAAATAATCAGCAAAGGGGAAGAGATAGTAGTTCTCTCCCCTTTTTTTTTGAACAGCTCAGTAAGCATCCACAAGGCTTACCCATGCGGGACTGAATACCACCTTGGAATCTCTGAGTAATGGTGTACCTTTAGTGGCTATTTCTATTACTGATGATCAGCCAGGCGTAGCAGCGCGTATTGCATGGACTGGTACTGGGGAATTTGTATCACTGTCTCACTTGAGTGTCCCCAGGTTGTGGAAAGCTATCCAACAAGTTCTGATCTCTCGCAATCTCTCCTATCGTGCTATTACACTAACCCAGAAGCTTGTTGATCGAATTGGCGTGAAGTCAATTCATAATCATTAAAGGTTTGGTGTAAGGAGAGATAAAGTGGCAAAGCTTGACCCCTGCCTCGTGCGGAGACTGATATTTATTGGGTTAGTTGCAGCAGCTTTTAGTTTTGTACTCGGTCTAAATTGGCATAGTTCTCAACCCTCTCCTCAGATTATGGGAGTGAAGGATTCTCTCCAGCCAGCATCGCCCCCAATCCCAAATCGTGCTGAAACTGCACTCAATTCTAAAGTAAACAAAGTAGAACAGCACAGTGTTGCCGGAACAGAATTATTCCCTGCAACCCTGACTCAAAAGGGTATCTTGTCGCACCCCAATTTGAAGCTGTATATTTCACAAGACGACATCACTGTGGCTGAACAAGCCTCTCAGGAGTTATCGATTGATGGGGTTACGCCAGAAATTAACTCCG
This sequence comes from uncultured bacterium, assembly GCA_966675205.1. Taxonomy (GTDB): domain Bacteria; phylum Cyanobacteriota; class Cyanobacteriia; order Cyanobacteriales; family Coleofasciculaceae; genus JBFLZA01. The sequence goes on along the minus strand of CBKWLJ010000248.1, from coordinate 922 downwards.
ACAAGTCACTAACCGCAACCTTGCCAACAACGCTGAACTTAGATATCCCTGGAGATAACGTAGCTCCATCTAAACAAGTACTCCAAGTCTCATTTATTGATGGAACTAGCGCGAACATAGTTACTGGGAGGCAACGTGTCACAAGCTTTTTGAGTCCCTCTAAGTTTCAATCAAAAATCGTTAAAAAGCTCAAACCTGCGGGGCAGGAGAAAGTTATCGCACTAACCTTTGATGATGGGCCTTGGCATCGTAATACCTCTGAGATACTTGACATCCTGAAGAAAAACAAGATCAAGGCAACCTTCTTTTGGGTGGGGTTAGCGCTAAAAGATAATCCGCACATTGGTAAGCGGGTTGTGGAGGAAGGGCACGCAATTGGCAACCATACTTGGCACCATTGGTATAAAAAGCTTAATCCTCCTGCTGCTGCTCGCGAACTGGATGACACGGAAGACTTAATTTACAAAACAACAGGGGTTAAAACCACTTTGTTTCGTCCACCAGGGGCAATTATGGACAATGGGGTTGCTGACTATGCCAAGCAGAAGCAGTATGCCATCATTATGTGGTCAAATGACCCCATGGATTATCGCCCACTTTCTGCCCAACAGTTGGTCAACAATACTATCCGCAAGGCTCACCCAGGCGCGATCGTGTTAATGCATGATGGGGGGGGAGACCACTCGGCAACTGTACAAGCTCTCCCAGAGATTATTACTAAACTTAAAAAGTTGGGGTATCGGTTTGTAACAATACCGGAATTATTGGAAATCAGCGAACCCCAAGAATCAGAGATTATAGCCAAAGAACAAACATCCCGTAATTCACCCGTGTCTACTACAGCTAAACCGTAATCTTTGTCGGAATTTGACACTCACCGCCCGCATTCGTGCGGTGATTCTTCGTTCATAGACCCCGCTTG
>CBKWLJ010000247.1:0-13536 GCA_966675205.1 uncultured bacterium | reverse complement strand
GATTAGCCAATTCGATTCATACAAACACCGATAGAGTGAGAGTGATTTTCATCGACATAGATGCACAATGGCAACCGCCGCATAGACCCTATGGATGGACAGGTATTCAGCGTCACACTGTTGTCAAGGAAGTTTATAAAAAGGTTAGCTTTTCGCCTGTTCTGAGCTTTATCAAAAGACCTGTTGGAGTTAGAACTTTATCGATAGCTGCTGTAGCGATCGCATTTTTGGTGCCACTCTCTTTCTTCTCTCATGCCAAGATTGATGCCTCCGTGGCAAGGTACTATAAGCAGGCTTATCAACCGCTGAATGAATATGGATATAAAAGTGGCACAGGACAATATCACACTGCCGCTATTAATTTCCAACGAATGGCTGATGCAGCTAATAAAAAGTGCCTGAAAGCCTATGGTGAGAATATGGCGATATCTGCTCTCAATGCTGATGACGTTCTCAAAAGAACTAGGAATTATCAAACAGCATGGAAGGAGTTTACAAGTTGGCAGCTTCAGTCTTGGGATGAGGCAGAAGAATGCCAGTCAGAAATTATGGCAATTAAATAGCGATCGCGTCGGAAGTTAACTACGAAGAATTCCTTTTTCCCTTTCCCCTGCCCTTTGACTTGGGAGATTGAGTAGACAAGTTCTCTAGAATCCCCTGACATTCGAGCGATCGCATACACAGGTGAACACTACTAAAATCGCCCTCATAGAGGCGGGGTGGGGGGGCATGGTGAGGGTGTAGTTATAGAATTTGCAGTTGTTTTGGATGCTGAGAATTGCATGGAATGCGTCTTCTCCAAATTGGGTTGGAATCAAGGTGAGAAGGTCAGGCAGTACATGGGCAGCTTTACCCTCCTTGATTCTGCCCAGTGCCTCTGCTGCACTTCTACGCACATCAATGTTTATATCTTCCAGGGCTTTAATTAGACCTGGAACTGCCTTTTCGGAATCAATCTTGCCCAACGCTTCAGCCGCCTTACCACGTACACTAGGGTGGGATGTGTTGTTGAGTGCATTGAGCAGACCTGGAACTGCCTGTTCTGTGCCGATTCCTCCTAATGCCTCAGCTGCTCTACTGCCCGTAACATAATCTCGATGGTTGAGTGCACTGAGCAGACCTGGAACTGCCTGTTCTGTACCGATTCCTGCTAAAACGCTAGTCGATGCCCGATATATATCAGTATCTTGATGTTCAAGTGCTGCAATAAGTATAGGTATTTTTTGCTCCAGGCAGATTTCTTCCAACGCATCAGTTGCTCTCCTACGTATGTTGGACTTCAAATGATTGAGTGCTTTGAGTAGCCCAGGTATTGATTGTTCTGGGTGGATTGACCTTAACACCGCAGCTGCCTTCTGAGATAGGTTAAAGTTTGGATATTCAATCACTCTGAGCAATCCAACCACTGCTTTTTCTGGGGAAATAGATTCTAATAAGGTAAGCCCATCAGCACTTGAATGTTCAATTGCTTGGAGTAGTTCAAACGCTGCTTTCTCTGAGTCAATCTCCCTTAAAACTGCAGCTTGTTTGCTAGTTAAGCCCAAGAGTTCATTATTCTTGAGGGCGACGAAGAGTCCATGCAGTGCCTGCATTGAGCCGATTTCTCTTAATGCAGAAACGGTTGTCGCACGCACTTTGGGGTCTGGATCGTTGAGTGTTTGGATCAGGCTGGGTACTGCTTGTTCTAAGCCAGTTGCTCCTAGTACCAGGGCTACCCTGCTACGTATCTTGGGATCTGGATTCTCCAGTGCTTCTTTGAGTTTAGGTACAGCCTGCTCTGAGCCAACTTTCCTTAGAGGGTGTTTGAGAAGTCTTGGGTAAACCCGCAAACTGTAAGGACGAAGCAATCGGGCGACGAATTTTCGGTAGATTCCAGAGATTATTTCCCAAATGCTTCGCCCCTGCGGGATGACAACAGTACTTTTCAAACACGCTCTTAGAGCTTCTGCCGCTGTATCGCACACATTAGAATCTGGATGTTCAAGTGCTTCGAGGAGTCCAGGCACGACTTGTTCTGAACCAATTTCCCCCAATGCAGAGGCTGCCTTACTACATACAGTGAAATCCGAATCATTGAGTGCTTCTTTGAGTTTAGACACGGCTTGCTCTGAACCAATTTCTCCCAATGCACAAGCTACTGCTCCACGCACACCTGGATCTGGATGTTCAAGTGCTTTGAGGAGTTTAGGCACGGCTTGTTCTGAACCAATTGCTCCTAACGCAGAAGCCGCCCTACTACACACAGCAGAATCTGAATCATTGAGAAGTTCGAGGAGTTTAGGCACGACTTGTTCTGAACCAATTTCCCCCAATGCACAAGCGGCTCTACCACGCACACCTGGATCTGAATTTTTAAGTGCTTTGAGCAGTTCAGGTACGGCTTGTTCTGCAGCGATTTTTCCTAATACATAAACTGACTTTTGACGTACATTAGAGTCTTGATTTTCAAGTATTCCAAGAAGCCTTGGAATTATCTGATCTAAACTAATATCCCTTAGAGCAGCAGCTATTTCCATATTGGTCTTGACTGCTTGCAAATTCGTAAATTGCTCTTCAAAAACTTTGAGTAATTCAAGAACTGCCTGTTCTGAACCAATTTCCCCCAACGCCGAAGCGGCTTTACCCCGTACACCTGGATCTGGGTCTTTAAATGCTTCCAGAAGTTTAGGTACCACTGTTTCTGAGCCAATTGAACCCAATGCTTCAGCCGCTCTACCGCGCACATTGGGGTCTTGATTTTCAAGTGCTTTGAGTAGCTCAGGCATAGTTGCATTACTCCTTACCTTCCCCAACAACTCAACCTTCAACCACTCCGGCACCTCTAACGCACTCACCATCCCCACCGTCTTTTCCTGAAACTCAGGCTTTACTTCCCCCGCCAACCTCGCGCCTAACATCCAATCCACCTCCAGCGCCAGCCGCACCACCCGCATTACCTGCGCCTCATCCTCCACCAGTGCCAACATTGATGCTACTGGTTCCGTCCACTTCAGATAGTTGAGATACTCTCGCTTCAATGCCTCATCACCCAACCCCGACAACCGCTCCAACAGTTCCTCCGCTGTGTAAGATTCCTTGTACTTCATATTGCTCTCATACTCCTGCGTAAACACCCGAAACACCAGCTCCAAGTTCAGCGGAATTCCACCAATGCTTGTAGGTTTCAATCAGCGCTCGCCGTGAACCCAAACGTGGTCAAACAATCTTCCATCACTCTGACTCTGACAAAGCTGACTCGATTTCTTGGAGTTTCTGTTGTAAGGCTTCCTTGAGCAGAGCTAACTGCTCCCGTCCTACCTCCTCTACAGACATTGACTGCACACGCTGAATTATTCCCTCCACCTGTTTTTTTCCTGTAGCTGCATCCTTGTGTTGAGTATGACGGGCAATCTCAGTAGCGACGAGTTGGCGGACTTGAGTAACAGATAGCCTTTTTTCCAAAACCTGCTTCGTCACCCGACTTCGTACTTTTTTTGCCGCCGATTCGGATACACCTAATTTTTTCGAGGATAACTTCTGTAAGGCTTTTGCCTGCATTCCGCCCAACCCTTGCTCCCTTATTGCCTGTTTTAAGTCCACCGACAACCCCAACATGGGAAATATGTTGGCATTAACTGAAGCCGGATTCAGTCGTAAAGAGAGCAAAATCTGAAAAACTACTTGTTCAGCTTCGCTCAACCCCATTGTTACCAGTTGCTGCTGTTGCTGTTCTATGGAGGAGAAGACGAGCCGGCTCACCTGAGTAATCGTCCCCTGACGCTCCAACCGCCGCACCCCTGTCCGCAAGATCTTAGGAATCTCATCCCCATTCAGGTCACTGTTTGAGGTAATTTCTTTAATCAGCGCCGAGGCTGTATCTAGCGGATTTAGGTCTTCGCGGTGCAGGTTTGCCAACAACACCCGGCGATGCAGCGCTGCGGGTTCAGGGATGACGACAGCTTTTAGGGTTTCCCAATTTAAGAGTTTCGCCCCACGCCAGCGACGTTCTCCATCAAATAATAAGTAGCGACCATTAAGCTGCTCGATGAGGATAATCGGTTCCTGCTGTCCGTCTGAAGCCAAGGATAGGGCGAGCATCTCGATACTTTCTTGGGTAAAGGTTTGCCTGGGCTGTTCTACGTTCCGGTCAATTTGCTCGATTAGAACATCCAGTACACCCCCAGAAGCTAATTGTTCGCGTAACTCCTGAACTTTTGCTTCTAGTTCTTGAGAACCTGACGAGCGCAGTTGCTCAATCTCGGCGCTTAATTCAGCAATTTTCGACTCTAATGTGTGTACCTCTTGGGAATACTCCGCACCAGAGAATAAATTGGATAGGTCTACTCCGACTTTCTTACTCATCCAACTTACTGCTCCAATACCTCAGACAAAAGGGTCACAATCGGGTCAAAGTCAGCACAAGCTGGATGTTTTGGACGGTGCAAATGGAGTGGTAGCCCCCTAGCGCTGGCATTCTTGAACTCGGAGGAAAAGCGAATGGGCTTGAAGCAGTTAATGTTTAGCTTTGACAACTGTGGCTCTAACTGCTCTAGGATATTGCGGTGAATCGCAAGTCTTTGGTCGTACTGGTTTGGGATAATTCCGGCGATTTTGGGTTCGGGTTTAAGCCGGAGACGACGGCAGGTGTGATAAAACCATTCCAGCAATTTACCCGCACCGTCAGCGGATTTGGGTTCTACCTGTATGGGAACCATTAGGTGTGTACTGGCTGAGACAGCAATCAGGGGTAATGGACCTAAAGTGGCGGGACAATCCAAAATGATTAGGTCATGGGGTAAAGGATAATCCGCCAGGCGATCGCTTAATAGGTAAGCTCCCCGTTCGTGCAGCACCAACTCGTTGATGCTTTTAACCAGACCCATTTCCCCTTGACAAGCTTCTACTTTTTCTAAATGCTCCGGCCATAATGGCACAACCGGCCAGTCTCCCTGAAAATCATCCCTCAGTACAGCGGCAAGGGTTTGGTCTGTCTTGGGGCGCGTTAGACCGCAGAATAAGCTAACTGACCCTTGGGGGTCTAGGTCGAGAAGGGCCACGGAGAACCCTTTGGCTCCCATTAAGTAAGCTAAGTGAGCCGCGATCGTGGTTTTGCCGCTGCCGCCAGCGTTGGAAAGGAGTGCTAATCGAATTTGCACGATTGTGGGGTCACAATTAATTGATAGGGGTCAGTTTACCATGTGGGATAACGTTATCCCACTCGGGATTCCTAAAGAAACACCCTTGATGTCGGTGGAAGGAACACATATTTCAAAAAAATGCACCCTTATCACTCCTCCTGCTTCTGACTAGCGTTTTTTTTGATAGACAGACTCTGCACCGCCTTACGCTTAGTTTCTTCACCCCGGCGGTCATACTTAGACGTAGTTTCGGGGCTGGCGTGTCCTGCAAGTTGCTGCACCGTCACGATATCCACCCCAGCGTCTAATAGGTCAGAACAAAATGTTCGTCTGAAGTCATGGGGTGAGAAAGGTTCAACGGCAGCTTTTTTAGCCCGTCGCCTCAAAATCTTGAGTACAGCATCAGGGTGCATGTGTCGCCTTTCAATCTGCCCCCCCTTGCGGATAGGACACAGCAGAGCTCCCGGTGCAAATCCTCGGACATCAAGCCAGTTTTCGATCAACGCGATCGCCTCCTCTGGCAGGTACACCGTCCGGTCTTTGCCCCCTTTCCCTTGGCGCACGTCCAAAACTCCATTTTTGGGATTAAAGTCTTTAAGCTTCAGCTTAACCGCTTCAGCCCGTCGCAGCCCACCCCCCCGTAAAATGGCAATCAACGCGGCATCCCGGATATCAATCGGGTTCAAACTGCTACACGTCTCTATTAACGTTTCAATTTCTTCCTGACTTAAGGCACGACCTCTCAGTTTTTGCACCTCTCTGACACTCGGTAAATTCACAGCTTTGTTGTAATCATCGGCACTCATCAACTCTAGCTGATAAGCCTCTTTGAGTACCCGTCTGAGGGCACACAGCATTTTATTTACCGTTGTCCCGGCATAGCGTTTTTTTAAAGCTGCCCTAACCGCTGCTGTATGTTGGTAACGCAATTTCGACCAATCTAGGGTCATGGCATCGCACTGACCATTGGTTAGGAGAGAAGCGATCTTATTTAACGTTCCCCGCATGGTCGTCATGGAACCCTCACTCAACCCCCCCAAGTACACCGCCGCCGGATGCTCAGTCAAAGGCACCGGCGTATGAAGTCTCAAGTAGTCAGGCTCAAGAGTGGAGGGCAGCTTACCCATTTTAATCTTTAAAAGTCCTATTCTCAAGAGTAATTTTCCCCGATTTGTGACACTGGGATGAAAAAGTTTTAAAAAGAAATGACATCCCACCCCCACACTGACCCTTTCAGCCCGGTTGCCTGTTCATACGTTCCTCTGGTGCGGCTCCCTCCCCCGACTCCACACCTCTCGCTCAAGCTCATATCACTTCCTCGGTAACCAAGGTTTCAGGTTTCAGAAACTGCCTGATGAAAATTTAATTTCATCCCAATTCTGGTAGACAAATTAAATTTTTTGTGCATTATAAAGAACTCAAAAGTAACTCAATCCCATGACAAAAATTTAATCAATAGATGTGCCAATAAAAAACTAGCCACCATACTTGATCGACGCTAAATTAATAAAGCAAAAATCTGATTTTTCCAGTCGGTCAAAAGCCTTGATTATGAATCCTTACAGGGTCACTACGTACAGCTTTTTGGGTTGCGAATTGAATCTATTTAAAGAAAAAGACGCATTTTGGGTACATATCAAATGTTATAAACCTGCATGGAAAATGGTTACTTCTGTCCCAAAATCTTGTCCTCAAGAAGCAATGATGTTGGCAGAGATAGAAGTTTTGAAAACCATACTCAAGCAAGACAAATGTCCTGCCTGTGTTCTAGCAGTAGAACATAAGAGTGAAATTGTTGTTGCCACCAACAAGCGCGATCGCCAATTATTTGGCATCGACCCAAAGGGAGATATTGCAGAGAAATACATCTCTTCAGAAGGCTTGCCTCAATATAAGCAGTTTTTAGAAACTGTGAGAAAGCACAAAAAAGCAGCACAAAGACTGCGCTGTATTCATGCGGATGGAGGGGAATTTGATATTATTTGCAATGGAGAGATTATTTACTCTCCAATTAGCTTAAATTTGTTGGTGTATACCAGAGTTATTGAATGCCTCTAAGTCTTGCAGCAACCCTTGAAAATCCCCCGCATAAGTTTTCTTTTTATCAAGGGTTAGGGGATTCCATTTTTTAATACGAAATAATAAGGGAAGAAACGCCTCTATTCGAGAAACAGGATGGCTTCTTAGTGTCCCATCCTGAACATCCTCATAAAACAGCAGCGCTTCGTCAGCATCGATTCCATTACTTTCTGCTGCCCGGACAAATTGAACCTCACTTATGTCCAATTCCGCACGACTGGCGTCCATCAAAACTTTTAGGCGTTGGAAAGGGAAATAAGAAAATTGGTACATAGCTTCTTCTTTCAGCAGGACATGCTCTTTCGTACCATGATTCTTGTCCGAATTTAAAAAAGTCGGGTCGTCCAGTAGCAAATTTTCACTAGCAATTTCACACAGCTCTTCAACCGTGAAAGGAACCCCATTGGGCTTACAGGCAAACTCTGCTGCCGCCAGAATTGCCAACGTGTTCCAAGAGAGCTGATGATTCCCTCTCTCTAGTGCGCTCAGATTAGTAAAAGAAATGCAATGCCCTGTTTGCTCTTCAATATAAACAGCCAGCGCCCTCTGGCTCATTCGGAGCGTTTCCCGTGAGGCTTTAATTAAATTGCCCAACCGCTCCAATCCTTTTTTAGTCCAGAGTTTGGGTGTTTTCGTAGTCATCTAAAGTTAGGACGCCAAAACACATCTTTATCTTATTATTGCCTTAAGTGACTCACCCTGCGTACAGTACATTATGCAACAATAAGAGACGACGTTTTGAACTTGTTCACACGCTTAAAACTTTAACAGCCAGAAACTGGCTTGGGTTGAGACGCGATGCGTTTGGGCGGGGAATCGGGGACATTAGCAACTACAAGCAGACAGATTATGTTTTATAGCAAATCTATTCAAAAAGCTGTAGAAAAGCAGCGAAACGAAATCCTTGCCGTCATTGAGCAAAACCCTGCTCTCACTACCGAAGAACTTGCTGCCCGTTTGGGAATTAGCGCAGAAACCTTGAAAAAACGGCATTTGCAGCCTCTTGCCATTGAAGGGAAATGCCATTCCCGCTCGTGCTGGTTTATCGGGAAAAAGCCACGTAACCGCAAAGGAGAAAGCAGTGCTTAAACAAGGTGTGGGGTATCCCCTCAATAAATTGACGGGCTTTAAACCACTTAGGTGTTGACGCGGATTTATTTAATCCCTACACCCTAGTTCCGTCACTCTAATCAGTAATTTTCTTGTTTCAGGCGATCGCCAGCAAGTTTGTAGTTCCCATCAAGGCTTGAGGGCTTTCCACCTTCCCCTTTCCCCTAGAGCAATGCGGGTGAAGTCAATTCCTTCCGCCTACCGCAAGCTGAAGCCGACTTTCCTCAAGCCCTAAAAAGCCATTTAGTTAAATTACAACGGTAACCCAAATGCTACTCACTCACCACGAAAAAGAGTGGCGCAACAGTGCAGTTGCGCCCGAAATCATTAAACTTAATGTTTATTCTATCAAAGATAACGCCGTTCTTGAAAGACTTTTGGCTAATGTTGACATTCCCAGAGTTCACAAAGATGCAGCATGGCGATACATCCGCAAACATTACAAATCCTTAGTCAAAGCATCTGAAAGCGGGGGATGGTTTGTTGATGGCGTCGGCGGTTTTGGTTGCTACAAACCGGATAAACCCCGTATTGACCAACAGGGAAAAGTTGTCAAGTACGAACACCCTCGTCAAACAGAAACTACCTTATTTTTACTCAACCCAGGTTCCCTTTGGACTGACATTGCTATTCTGTCCAATGTTTCCCGCCAAGGAGATGATTTCTGGCAGTGGGTTGAGGATAATCCTAGCGTCCCTATTGTTCTAACTGAGGGGGCAAAGAAAGCCGGGGCACTTTTGTCTATCCGATATGCGGCAATAGCCTTACCCGGAATAACAATGGGCTTTCGTACCCCGAAAAATGACCAAGGATTGATTAGTGGCAAATCTTTTCTCATTCCTGAACTGGAGAGATTTGCTGTACCCGGAAGAACTTTTTATTTCGCCTTTGACCAAGATACGAGGCAAAAAACCATTGATAACGTCAACAAGGCTCTGCTGAAAACCGGTGAGCTGATTTCTCAAAAAGGATGCACTGTCAAAGTCATTGAATGGCATCCCAGTAAAGGCAAGGGAGTTGATGATTTAATTGTCCAAAACGGGGAGTATGAATTTCACAGAGCCTATGATGCCGCTCTGACTTTAGAGAAGTGGAATGCTAATAATTTCAGTCGTCTGACTTATCAAGCCAATATCACAATCAATCAGCGATATCTCCAAAACATCTCCGTTCCCGAATCCGCCAAACTTATCTGTATCAAATCCCCCAAAGGAACAGGAAAAACCCAATGGTTAGAAATTCAGGTAGAAGAGGCGATGAGGCAAAACATTCCCACCTTGGTCATTTCCCACCGAGTCCAGTTGGCTGAAGCGCTTTGCGATCGCTTTGGTATCCCCTACGTCTCAGAAATTCGGGCGCATGGGCGTTTTCTGGGATATGGTCTGTGTATCGATTCCTTGCACAACAAAGGTCAGGGACGCTTTGAGCCAGAGCATTGGAGCGAATGCCTGGTCATCCTTGACGAGGCGGAACAAGTCATCTGGCACATGCTGAATAGCTCGACCTGCCAGCGGGAACGCATCACGATATTACAAAATTTTAAGGCGCTGATTCAGAACGTCCTGAGCAGCGATTCGGGGAAGGTGTTCTTAGCCGATGCTGACCTGAGTAACATCGCCGTGGATTACATCAGGAACCTTGCTGGATTTGCCGTTAATCCCTTCGTTGTGGTCAACGAGTGGCAGACTTTAGAAGCTTGGGACGTATATCACTACAACAAAAAAGACCCCTCTCAGCTTGTGGCAGCTCTGTTTGGAGAAATCGGTCGAGGCGGGAAACCCTTTATCTGCTGTTCTGCTCAGAAGGTCAAATCCACCTGGGGGACAGCCAATTTAGAAACCACCTTATTGTCAAGATTTCCTGACAAACGAATATTAAGAATTGATTCAGAAACGGTAGCTGACCCCAAGCATCCCGCCTACGGGGTCATCAATGTCCTCAATGAGAAACTGACGGGCTATGACATTGTTTTGGCCAGTCCCTCCATTGAAACCGGGGTCAGTATCGATATCCGAGGGCATTTTACTTCTGTCTGGGGCATTGCTCAGGGCGTTCAGGCGGAAAATTCAGTGCGCCAGGGGTTAGCGCGAGTCAGAGAAGCCGTTCCCCGACATATTTGGATAGCTCCAGTGGGACAGCGAGGATGTCGTATTGGCAATGGCGCAACCAATGTACGGAGTTTGCTCACCAGTCAGCATCAGTTGATGAAGGCTAACATTCGGCTTTTATCTATAGCTGACTTAGACATCGATGGAAATTTTCAGAAAGAATCTTTATCAACCTGGGCCAAGCGAGCTGTCAGCATCAACCTGGGGATGATGGCTTATCGCGATACCATCATCCATGAGTTGGAGGCTGAAGGGCACCGCATCCATAAAATTACTCAGGTTTCTGGCTCAGACAGGGTCAAGAAAAGATTGTTTTTCACCAAAGAAGCACAATATCAGCTTCAGTGTAATGCGATCGCTGCTTCAGAAAATCCTGATGACCAAACCTACGAGCAGCTCAAGGATAAGAAAAATAAAACGCTTGAGGAACGCTATACCGAAAAGAAAGGTTCTTTGTGCCGACGATACCTAACGGAAGACTTCAACTCAGAACTCGTCAAGGCAGATGATGAGGGTTGGTACACTCACCTTCAGTTGCACTACTACCTCACGCTCGGTCGCCAGTACCTCAAAGCCAGAGACACTTCCAAGTTAGAACAGCAGCTCAAACAAGGGGATGGGCACTTATGGACGCCAGATTTCAACAGAAGTATGCTCAGCTCCAAAATACATCTGCTGGAATTTCTCAAAATAAAAGAGTTCATGCAGATGGGTCAGGAGTTTCGAGCCTCCGATGAACTCTTACAAAACTTAAATGAAATAATTCAGAATTCCCTGTTCAGGTGGGGAATCAAAACTATTTTAGGGGTTACGGTCAGCACTGACAAACCACCGATGGAAAATTGTCAGACCATCTTGAGTCTGTTAGGTCTGAAACTGAAATATATTAGGCGCGACGGCACCGGGGCCAGAGAGAGGGTTTACGCCTACTATCCTCCACAAGATAATCGAGACGCTGTTTTTGCTCGATGGCGAGAGAGAGACGAGCAGCTAGCTCAAGAAGCGCAGAACCTTACTCAGGTAACTCAAACACTAACCGACCAATCGGCGATCGCTCAAGTCAAGACGGCGATCGCTCAGACAGACAGAACAAATGAGTCGCCCAGTTTTGTTACGTCCACCGCTGGTAAAAAAGATAGCATTCCCTTAGATGAACTAGCTGCACAGCAAACCCCCAAAGGTATAGAAATAGGAGCCAGGGTTTGGGTATGGCGGTTCGATGAATGGATACGAGCCGTCGTGACTCAAGTCCGGACAGAAATTGAAAAGTGCTGGAGGGTGCGAGATGCCGACAATCACGAAATAACCATATGGAACTCAGAACACATCGTTCCGGTTCAGCCCTAAAATTAGCCGCTGACCAATCTGGCATTATCTTGGGAACAGCGGTTAGAGAGTCGGAATTTTTGGTCAACTCCCGCTATCGTCAGTTGGTGGTAGAGTCCTTCAATTGCATCTATCCTGAAAACGCATTCAAGATGACCTGGGTTTGTGCTCAGAAAGACCACTATGATTTTGAGATGAGCGATACTCTGGTTGACTGGGCTGTCTCTCAAGGCTTGAAGGTCAGAGGGAATTGTTTGCTCTGGCACCATTGTGTTCCCCCTTGGCTAGAGGAAAGTACTCTGACGCCTGACGAGTGCTGGAGGTGGGTTGAGAGTTATCTGAGGGCAGTTGTGGAGCGCTATCGGGGTAAAGTTTTTGCCTGGGATGTAGTCAATGAGATGGTTGCTGACAGCGATAGCGTACTCAGAAACTCGTTCTGGAAGCAGTCACTACCCTCTGACTTTTTGGCAAGGACGTTCCGCACTGTTCGCGAAGCTGACCCAGCTGCTGTACTCTGTTGGTGCGACTATGGAGTGAAAGACAAGGACAAATGGAATGCGATCGCAGACATCACATCAGACCTGAAACAATCCGGAGTCCCCATCGATGCCATATCCTTTCAATTACACTCAAACACGCCTCCCCCGTACCCGCTGCTCTCACCACGAACAGTAGAACGTCAACTTCAGCGCTTCAAAAACCTTGGCTTTGAGATTCACTGTCCTGAAATTGTCGTGTGGAATTCCTGCTGGATTCCCAATCAGGTGCTTCAGCAGAGGCTCTATGCATTCCTTGTTAAAACAGCACTGAAATACTCCAAGATGATAGGTTTCTGGAGTGCGTTTGATGCCTACCCGTGGGTGTGGAATGCGAATTTTCAGTGTAGTCCGGGTTTGTGGGATGAGCAGTTCAATCCTAAAGCTGGAGTGAGGTTGATTGAGAATGTAATCAGGACAAGATTTTGATGAATCTACCTGTAATTTGTTCTAGGCAATTAGAGCGGATTTCCTATCTTTTGGTCTAATTTACCCTCACAGAAGGTTGACTTAGTTTTTCATCGACAATAGATTAACTAGTCGAGTTTTCCTGTAGTAATGAAAGTCTGTCAACTGGAAATTTCTGAATCTCCCGAAAAACTTCAGCAACTGATGGTGAAGCAAAAGAGTAAAACCAAACGGGAGAGGCTGAGGGCTTTATACCTATTTAAGACCAAGCAAGTAGAGACTGTGAAAGAACTGGCTCAGATTTTAGGACGCGATCGCGCTACTTTGTTTCGTTGGTGGCGAGAATATCGTGATTGGGGCTTGCCAGGGTTATTGGATATTAAACAAGGAAAGCAAAAGCCGAGTTTAATTCCTGCATCCGTTATCCCGGCTTTAAAGGAGCGCTGGCAAAGTGAAGGCTTCAAAAGCTATGCAGAAATCCAATCTTGGCTCTTTGAAAACTATGGCATAGAAATGAAATACAACTCGCTCTATAAAGCCGTTCGCTATCAAATTGGTATCACGATAAGTCGCAATTTACAATCAACTTTGCCCGAATAAGTCGCATTTTTTATCAAGTTTCATTGAATTAGCTGCCTTTTCTATTAAGTTTGACTAAATAAGTCGCATTCTTGAATCAATATTTAGAGTATAAGTCGCATTGTTGAATCAATGTTTATATAAGAGAATAAGTTGCATTACTAAATCAATATAAGAGCGAATAAGTTGCATTGTTAAATCAAAATTGTTGCCAGACGAAATATGCAATAGACTGACAATAGACCTGCTGGAAAAGCTGGAAATGCAATTTTC
>CBKWLJ010000246.1:0-13604 GCA_966675205.1 uncultured bacterium | reverse complement strand
CAAGTCCGGTTCTTAGGGGGGGAGAGTATGGCGACATATCTCTCCCTACCCGGCAGTTTTTCCTCTAAGTCAACGGTTTCGACTGCTTGAATCACTACCCAATGCTGGAGTAAGCCAATATTGAAGTACGGTGAGAGCATCGAGTGCTCCATTGCTTCTTCCCTCGTTACCCTTACTCTATTTCTTGGGACTCATTTGCCACAATCTCTCTAGCATTTCAATTTGCTGGCGTAAAACAGCAGCGCGATGAGTTCGGTGATATTTTTTCCATACAACAGCACCTAAGATCAGACAAAGTGGAAAGACAACGACAAAAAGCCCTTGAACAGTACTCCCCACAATCTCAGCTTGACTGAGAGATTTAATTTGTACTGGTTGCTGGGGTTGCGGAGGTATCGAAGAAGAATTTTGCATATATAGTCTTTGCTGTTGTTCATGCTTACTGAAATAATCTCCAAGAGGGGAGACTGAGATTCCGAATTAAAATAGGATGTTTACAACATCTTTAAGATGAGTGACTCAGGCTCTAAAGATTGTAAAATTTTTGCGCTTTAATCCTTGTTACAAAACTCTTTTTAGCGGAAATTAAGTAGGTAGGTACAAATAAACGCAGGTGTGTCAACAAATGTTAAAAGCCTAAAGTCCTCTTCCTTTCTGCCTTTTATTAGGCAAGATAAGGGGGCAAAAGGAAAGAGAACTGATGGAGGTGAAGAATTTTAACTGTATAAATTAAAGTTTTAGTTAATACTTTTCCTCATTTTTTTGAAATTGGAATAGAAGGATAATTTCCACCCATTCAAAGTCGATTCAAAAGCCCAGGAAATTTAAGCTATAACCCATTTCAAGCCCTGGATTGCATCCTGCTATCGATAGAAAAGACTTTGATTTTTCAACAGGCTTTACTTTTGGGGTTCATTCCTAAGGATGAAGACAAGAATGAGTTATTTCCTGCATTCTAGGGTTAAAGGCAATGGACTAGCTCCTAACACCTGAGGAGGAAGCAATGAAACTCGAAAATCTAGCGGCTGTAGCATTACTCAGCCCAATATTCTTCGCCGCTCCAGTTAAAGCAGAAAACCCTGCTCACGTTAAACAATTGTTGGAAACGTATGAGTGTCCAGGGTGCGATTTATCGGGAGCAAACCTCACAGGTGCTCATCTTGTGGGGGCTGACTTAAGAAATGCTGATTTGCGGGAAGCTATCTTAATCGAAGCGAATTTAGAAGGTGCTGATTTTACAGGAGCTAACCTCAAGGGAGCTAACTTAACCAGAGCTTTTGTAAATAGCACAAGCTTAAATAATACAAATCTCACTGATGTCAATTTCACTGAAGCGCACCTATATAGCGCTGATGTCACGGGGGCGATTATGAGTGATGTTGTTCTAACTGACGCTGATGTATTCAATACAGGTATCAGTGTGGGTGGGGAGTATCCAGAACTTGCCCCCGAATCGTGGAACGAAGAGCCAAGTGATTACACAGACGACGAATGGTAACGTCATATCGTAACTATTGCAGGATGGCGGGGGGCAGATTGAGATGAAGATGAGAGAAAGATGAAGAAAGCAAAAGGGATTGTTACAAGGTGTGTAACCTAAAGAGTTTCATCTCCAGCCAGTCTCCTTCTTAGTCGATCTATCCCCATGCTGGAAACGAGAGTTTTGTCAACGAGTTTGAAGTTCTGTAACCTCTTGTCTAAGTGGATGAAAGGGCTGCGGTAAACTAGCCCTTGATCCTGAGTCTTACTCAGTTTTGAGTGGAGAACTCTCGTTTGGAGCCGTTATTCAATGTCTCATACTGTCAAAATTTACGATACCTGTATTGGTTGCACCCAGTGCGTTCGTGCTTGCCCAACTGACGTTCTAGAGATGGTTCCCTGGGATGGCTGTAAGGCAGCTCAGATAGCATCTTCCCCGCGCACAGAAGATTGTGTAGGTTGCAAGCGGTGTGAAACGGCTTGCCCAACCGACTTTTTGAGCATCCGGGTTTATTTGGGAGCAGAAACCACTCGCAGTATGGGATTGGCTTACTAACTAGTAGTCTAATTCCATTGTTTTTTGCGATTGTGGTATTGCTATAGCAAGCGTCCTTAAGATGCGTTTGGATTTAAATATGCGGAGGAAGCTCTGATTGCTTCCTCTTTTTTTGCGGAATGTCTACCATTGGGCTGGTATTAAAAAAAGCTTCTTGACGTGTTATGAACAGGCAAGTAGTTTGGAAAACATGGTGTGTAGACCAGGAGTAAGCGGGTAGATGTGTGGAATCGTTGGCTATATTGGCACCCAAACGGCG
The DNA here is from genome assembly GCA_966675205.1 of uncultured bacterium. Taxonomy (GTDB): domain Bacteria; phylum Cyanobacteriota; class Cyanobacteriia; order Cyanobacteriales; family Coleofasciculaceae; genus JBFLZA01. The sequence continues at coordinate 11,310 of CBKWLJ010000246.1, read as the reverse complement.
ACAGAAATTTTGCTGGCTGGTTTAGAGAAGCTGGAGTACCGGGGCTACGATTCAGCAGGAATTGCGACAGTACTAGAAGGTGAGATTCACTGTGTTCGGGCTAAGGGGAAACTGTACAATCTGCGGGAAAAGCTAGAACGAGAAGTCAACCCTGCAAGAATTGGAATTGGCCACACTCGCTGGGCAACTCATGGCAAGCCAGAAGAGTATAACGCCCATCCTCATATGGATACTGCCATGCGGGTAGCGGTGGTACAGAATGGAATTATTGAAAACTATCGGGAGTTGCGCGAGGAATTAAAAGAGCGAGGGCATGAGTTTCGCTCAGATACCGATACGGAAGTGATTCCTCACTTAGTTGCAGAATTTTTGGCCCATGCAAAGACAGTCGAGCCTGAACATCCGAATCCTTTTCTAGATGCAGTGCGGCAGGCAGTGAATAAGCTTGAGGGAGCTTTTGCGATCGCAGTGATTTGTGCTGACTATCCCGATGAACTGATTGTCGCACGGCAACAAGCGCCTATATCGATTGGTTTTGGTCAAGGAGAATTTTTCTGTGCTTCTGATACCCCAGCACTTGTTCCCCATACCCGTGCTGTGCTGACGCTGGAAAATGGAGAACTGGCACGGCTAACACCTCTGGGGGTAGAGGTTTACAGTTTTGCAGGGGATAGGCTCAAGAAATACCCCCGCACCCTCAACTGGAATCCGGTTTTGGTGGAAAAACAGGGTTTCCGTCACTTCATGCTCAAAGAAATTTATGAGCAACCTGGAGTCGTGCGGACTTGTTTGGAAGCATACCTGGAATCGAACTGGAATTCGGCAGACGCTTCCCAATCTCCGATTAATTTGGGCTTACCCCCAGAACTATACAGCGATTTAGAACAAATCCAAATTTTGGCTTGTGGAACTAGCTGGCACGCGGGATTAGTCGGGAAATACTTGCTAGAACAGTTGGCAGGAGTTCCGACTATGGTGCAGTATGCGTCGGAGTTTCGCTATGCTCCTGCCCCCCTAACGGCAAATACCCTAACGATTGGCGTTACCCAGTCTGGAGAAACGGCGGATACTTTAGCGGCACTAGAGATGGAAAAGCATCGCCGTTTTGGTCAATTACCAAAGTATGAAGCACGACTCTTGGGAATTACCAATCGTCCGGAAAGCTCAATTTCAAATATTGTTGATCGGATTATCGATACCCATGCGGGAATTGAAATTGGTGTTGCTGCTACCAAAACCTTTGTTAGCCAGTTGATGGCCTTTTACGCTTTGGCGCTGGAGTTGGCATGGCGGCGTCAAACGCTGAGTGCCAGTCGGATGGAAGAAATTGTGCTAGGCTTGCGGCAGTTGCCAGCGCATATTGAACTGGTTCTAGAAAGTCAGGAACGTTACATTGAGGAATTAGCCCACAATTTTGCTGAGACGCAGGACTTTATCTTTTTGGGACGGGGAATTAATTACCCAATTGCTTTAGAAGGAGCACTGAAGCTTAAGGAAATTAGCTACATTCACGCCGAAGGGTATCCTGCTGGGGAGATGAAGCATGGGCCGATCGCACTGTTGGATGCTAAAGTGCCAGTGGTTGCGATCGCAATGCCGGGTACAGTCTACGAGAAAGTCCTTTCCAACGCCCAAGAAGCAAAAGCGCGGGATGCCCGTTTAATTGGGGTAACGCCGATGAATGAGCATGAGGCAGCAGAGACGTTTGATGATTTGTTGCCGGTACCTCATGTGGAAGAGTTGCTCTCACCCATTCTTACGGTGATTCCCTTACAACTGCTTGCTTACCATATTGCAGCACGACGCGGCTTGGATGTGGATCAGCCTCGTAACCTCGCCAAGTCGGTTACGGTTGAGTAGTACATTAGTGTAGAAACTCTAAAAATCCCACTCTTCAAACAATTCGGCAACAGACATGGAAAAGCCCGGAACGATCGCTTCACCCTCTAGCGCATCTTGAGGACGAAGGAAGCGATCTGGTTCGGGTGAATGGTAAACCAGAACGTATTTTTCATCGGGATGAATCACCCAGACTAAGCGAGTATCGTTGTCAAAATATTCCACAATCTTGTCGTGGATTTCCTCAACTGTGTTGCTGGGTGAAAGAATTTCAACCGCCAGATCGGGAGAACCTTGGAAGAAACCACGGGGTGGACGGCTCAACCCTTGCAAGCGATTCTTGGCAATAAATGAGAAATCGGGAGAACGTTTATTTCCATTTTTCATAGTGAATGCAGTGCTGGAATCGCAAATTGCCCCAAGTTTATTGGCTCGAACATATCCACCTAGAGCTATTGTCAAAATACAAGCAACATAGCCATGCTCCATCCCTGAATTGCCCATATCCACAAGCTCCCCATTCACTAACTCATAGCGATGCCCATTTTTGGACAGTGCCATAAATTCCTTATCTGTCCAAACCTTGTTCTCGGTAGAGATTGTCATAACCCAAGCTTCCTGAAATCTGCCCGAATCGCTACTTCTAGTCTGGCATGTTGGAAGACTGGGAAAGAGCGATCGCCTCAACAGCGTTGACTAAGAACTCTTAATCAATAGTCAAGATTCAGAGGGTGCCTTACACTTACATGAACGCACCTTACAAAAGCTCGTTGATTGATTCAATCATCCCGTTACTTGAATTGGGCGACGGACTGACTGTAGAGAACTATTTGCTTTCGATTGATAACTTACGGTCTCAATTAGCATCCTACAATGAATCGCTAGCAATGATAGATCGGGCAGCCGGTACCGTACAAGATACTGAGCAACAGCTCAGAACCCTTTCGGAGCGCATGTTGATTGCCGTCGCTGCCAGATACGGCAAGGACAGCTATGAATATGAAATGGCAGGCGGTACCCGCAAAAGCGATCGCAAGCGTCCTACCCGCAGGAGTCGGGTCAGCGCCTAAAGAGCTATTATTACGCCATATAGAAAAATTTGTTGGGTGGGTTAGATTCACCAATGAGAGGGTGCGTTACACATCGTTAACGCACCTTACTATTTGAAGGCAATGAGGAATACTACGAGTGGAGAAATTGTGATCGCTTTTAGTGCTGCGTTGGGCGCGATCGCTGTTACTAATTTTCAGGAGTGAGTCAGGATAATGGCTGCAAGATACCCAATGAATTCAGCGTCCACAATAGTGGGTTAGGGGCAAATCCAACCAAGCTTTCTGTAGCAAATAATTTGATTGATGTGGATGTTTTGGCAGTCAAAATTGCGGAACACTGTCAACGGATAAAAGAGAAATTAGGGTGTACTTGAGGGATTGTTGGATAGACAAGCGTGGGGTGGGAGTCATGATGATAAAAATGATTGAACTTTATTCTTTATCCAGATGAACAGCAAACCTCCTATAGTGATTGGGCATCGGGGAGCTTGTGGTTATCGTCCAGAGCATACCCTTGCTTCCTATGAGTTGGCCATTGAGATGGGAGCTGACTATATTGAACCTGATATCGTTTCTACTAAAGACGGGGTTTTGATTGCTCGTCATGAAAATGAGATTTCTGAGACGACCAATGTAGGCGACATCAGAGCCTTTGCTGACCGCAAAACCACTAAAATCATTGATGGGATAGAAGTAGTCGGTTGGTTTGCCGAAGACTTTACCCTTGCAGAAATTAAAACGCTTCGAGCCAAAGAGCGTTTACCATTCCGGAATCACTCCTTCGATAATCAGTTTGAAATTCCTACGCTGCAAGAAGTGATTGATTTAGTTAAAACAAGGAGTGTGCAAACAGGACGAACGATTGGCATTTATCCAGAAACGAAGCATCCTACATACTTTGATGCTATCAACCTTTCATTAGAAGAGCCTTTAGTTGCACTCCTTGAAGTTAATGGCTACAGCAGTAAAAATGACCCCATCTTCATCCAATCGTTTGAAGTCGGGAACCTGAAACAGTTGGCTCGGATGACTGATTTACCTTTGGTGCAGTTATTAAATCGAGGAGAGATTCAGCCGTATGATTTTATTATGAGCAATGATTCTCGCACCTATGCTGATCTAACTTCTCCTAGAGGACTAGCAGAAATTGCCGAATACGCTGATGTCATTGGTCCCGACAAACGATTGATTGTACCTGCTAATGAGCAACACAGGCTGCAACCTGTTACTTCTTTGATTGAAGACGCTCATGCTGAAGGATTAAAGGTACATGCATGGACATTTCGGAATGAAAAGCAGTACCTTGCAGTCGATTATCAGGAGAACCCCCAAACCGAATACGAACAGTTTTTCAAATTGGGTATTGATGGCGTATTTAGCGATTTTCCCGATACGGCTGTTACTGTTTGTAAACGACTCTTTTGAGCGGCTGTCTTGAAAATAGGAGTCAGGAGCCAGGAGTTAGGAGTCAGGAGTCAGGAAAGGGAATTTTTTATTTTTTCGTTGTGAGCTTTAGCACATGGGCGGCTAGCTTGAAAATAAGGCTCCAGGGCAGACGGCAGATGGCAGAAGGGATAAGAATTTTCATTTTTTCGTTGTGAGCTTTAGCACATGGGCGGCTAGCTTGAAAATAAGGCTCCAGGGCAGACGGCAGGGGGCAGAAGGGATAAGAATTTTCATCCTTTGTTGTGCGCTCTACTCGCATGGGTGGTTATCTAGAGAGCGAGTAAGGAACCGTTAAGTCAGCAAGTGATAACTGAGTCAAAGAAGATGCGATCGCATTGTTTGCTCAAAATCTGAGGTACAAGATGCCAACAAAAGTTAGCATCAAATCAAATCTCCCTACTTTTGTGTTGAAGATGCAGCTGAGTTCCCCTCTCAAAGCGATCGTAAGGCATTTGAAAACCGTTCAGATTGACTCCCTATCCAAGGAATACAAGCAGTGGCGGCATCGCTTTCTCCTTGAGCGCTTGCATCTAGCAACTTGGATTGCTGTTCTTGCCTACCCGACTTTTCTCATTGTTACTCTATTTACCTTCGCAGCACTCAATGCTACGGGCGATCCCAGCCAAGCAGTGAGCCAGGAGAAAATCGTGCGGGAACTCCTCGATTTCACCGTGATCGAGTTATGTTTACTCTTGTGCCTGACTCTGTTGCGATCGCCTGGGGCACGTCGTTACCCAGAACTTCTGTTTTTAGGCTTGTCTTGGTCTGTTACATTACTACCACAACTTTTAGCAACATTCCGAGGAGAGGCACTACTGGTTACTCTCTCTTGGTTCATGATGTTTCCGATTCAAGCAACGCTGATGCCTGTTCGGTGGCCGCTTCACTTATTCTCACAAGTCGGTGCATTAGGTTACTATTTTGTGCTTAATCTTTTGTTTGGTTTATATGATCCAAATATCAAAAGATTACCTGTAGCTGTTGTTAATATTCAAGTTGCTTTAATTTTTTTCTGGCTTTGCTTTATCTGTGATCTTGGGGTGTACCTATACGAGCGTTTACAGCTCAAAGAATTTGAATCTCGAACTCAGTTGCGCGTCTTTCTCCATGCCGTTTCCCACGATCTGCGTAATCCTGTACTGGGGACATTAATGGTACTCAAGAATTTGCTACAACAGTCGGAAGAAAAAATTCAAATTTCTCGTTCAATTTTACAGCGAATTGCCGATAGTAGCGAGCGCCAACTGGAGCTAATCAACTCTCTGATTGATACCCATGCTGCCGAAGTTCGGGGAGTTATGCTGCACTGCCAACACTTACAACTAAGTCCCTTGATTCAGGGAGCGCTCGCAGATTTACAACCCATTCTCACTAAAGAACAAACTACCATAATCAATCTCATTCCCCCAGACATTCCTTTAGTGAATGCTGACCCTTTACAACTGTCACGAGTTTACCAGAACCTAATTGCCAACGCCCTCAATCACAACCCACCAGGCTTGAGCATAACTCTCGATGCCAAGGTAGAGGGCGATTGGATACGCTGTATCGTTGCTGATAATGGAGTGGGGATGACTAAGGAGCAGTCTGAGAGATTGTTTGACTTGTATTTTCGCGGTTCTCAGCAACGCCAGTCTGTTGGCTTGGGTTTGGGACTATATATGTGTCGTCAAATTATCACAGCACATGGCGGTGAAATTGGTGTCAATAGTAGCCTTGGCGCAGGAGCCACTTTTTGGTTTACTTTACCTTTAGCAGTACCACCCACTTCTAACCCTCTACCCTCTGCCTCTGACATCTAATCATTAAGTGCAGGAAGGCTCCAAGACAGAACGAGGAAAGGCTTGTACAGTAAGCTTCTTAAGCTCTTTCAACTGGATAGTTATAAATATTCTTGTGACAAGCCCAAAGCTGGATACAAGTAGGGCGACAGCTATAGATAGCGCCATAGCACGAGTTCTCAAATAAAAAAGAGAGCCACATGTGACTCTCTCAATTATCAGGGTGCATCTACTAGTCTTATTATGGGGCTTGGGGGTGGGGGGTGTCACCCCCTATGTATGAAGAATTGATGAAAAATGAGCGAGCGCTTGCTCCTGAGTACATGCGCTAAAGTTAGCAAACCACCACGTCAGGATCAGTTGAATAGATTCAAGGACATCATACAATTTCATCAATATTTTTGGCTTGCAAGCTATTGTTGATTGGGACTTTCCCCAAAGCGCTTAATCATTGAGCACTCCACATCGTGAGGCATGAAACTTGGCAAAAATAATCCCCGCTTGCGTCTTGCTTGCGGGGGATTATCATAATAAATTCTGTATACGCTTTCCTCAATTCTACTCCTCAAGGGGGATGCGTCAAGAGAAATATTACTTATTTCTGCACCACTCCATCACCTCTAGGCTGAGCAACTTAATAAAAATACAAAATTTTAGAGCTTTTACTCATAGAGTCTTAGCAACATCCCTTTACAGAGTAAGGCTTGCTTTTGTGGCATTTAAACCCAAAAAATCTATCTAGAGGAAGAGCAAAATCATCGTTCTATTATGAGAGAGTTAATACAACTTAATAAAGGGTCAGCCAATATAAAGACCCTAACGATAAAAATCCTCATAATATTCCAAGCCGCTTTGACTCAACTTGAGCCAGAGCGGTTAAATTCTGTTTGAGCCGATGTTTTACGGTTTCCCTAGAATCCCAAACGCGATCGCGCGATTAGCCTGAGACGGGTTCAAGAAAAAAGTCCAGTCGCTTCTAGGCAAACGGACTCAAGAGTTAGGTATCAGGTAAGGGAAGGAATTAAAGATTTGCGATCGCAGGCAGCACTTCCTCGCCAAAAACCTCAATGAACCGTTCCTGTTCCCGGTTAACGTTGTGCAGGATGAGTTCGCTAAATCCCAATTCGATATCCTTTTGCAACCACTCAATGTGTTTTTGGGGATCGGCAGAAATTCGCACCCCTTTGTCCATGTCTTCTGGCTTCACGAATTGGGCTGCGGCATCAAATTGCTGAGGAGTCCACAGTTCAGCTAGCACATCACTTTGGAAGATGTTGGTGCGCCACTGATCGTAAGCTCCGGCCCTAGCGTCTGCGTCATTTCCTGCATAGGAGAGTTGTACCTTGAGATACATCGGCTTACCCTCTCCTCCACCGCGATAAAAGGCTTCTACCACTTTCCGGAGTTCTTCAGGGGGGCGAGAGATGGTAATCAGTCCATCCCCCCAACCACCTACCCACTCTGCTGTTTTAGCAGTAACAGCAGCTCCTATGATTCGGGGTGGAACTTCAGGGCGAGTGTATAGTTTTGCTTCTTCAACGCGCACCCTTCCATAGTGGGTAACTGTTTCTCCAGCCCACAGGGCGCGGATAATATCGATACACTCTTTAAGGCGAGCATTTCGCTCAGACTTAGGAGGCCAGTGTTCTCCAGTAATGCGCTCATTAACTGCCTCGCCGCTACCCAAACAGACCGAGAAGCGGTTGGGGAACATTTCTGCAAGCGTAGCGACAGCTTGGGCAACAATAGCAGGATGATACCGCTGTCCGGGCGCGCAAACAACACTAAAAGGGAGGGAAGTAGCTTGCATCGCTGCACCGAGCCAAGCCCAAGAAAAGCCGCTTTCTCCCTGGCGATCACTCCAAGGATAGAAGTGATCGGAGGATGAGATCGCAGTGAATCCCGCTTGCTCGGCGGCTTGAGCGTACTTGAGTAGAACACTCGGTTTGAACTGTTCGTGGGAAGCGTGATAAGCGAGTTTTACCATTTTGATTGCTTAAATTGATGAAAAATTGCGGATCAGGGCTAATCATGAACTGGCATAAGCCATAGTCGTGAGCAGTGCATTTTCTGCCTGACGCGAATCGAGTCGGGTGTGCTGCACCACAATCGGTACATCTGACTCAAAAACACTGGCATAGTCGGTATCTTGAGGTATTGGCTCCGGATCGGTTAGGTTATTGAAGCGCAGGTGCAGTGTGCGTCGAGCTGGAACAGTGACGTGATAAGGGCCGGCTGGTTCTCGATCGCTAAAGTAGATGGTAATTTCGACGTGGGCATCTTGATCTGAAGCGTTGAGCAAACAGGCGGTTTCATGGCTAGTGAACTGAGGTTCTGGGCCGTTACTCCAAGCAGGTATGTAACCTTCTGCGATCGCCCATCGCCTTTGTCCAATTGGTGGGTTCATAGAACTGCTCCTTTGGTTTCAAATCTAAATGCTTAACGGTATAAAAATGAGTTTTTCAAGAGAGCCGACTAAATCCATGCTGAAGTTTGCACAATTATCTTTGCTCATTAGGCAATTGTGTATAGATAAGTTCATTAATTAAGCTAGTTTTTCCGGCTTGGCACAATAATCAGGACAATCTTTCGCTTCTGTTTTTAGAACGTTAGAGGGCTGTACCGCACACTGAAGATACGGGTCAGCGTTAAAGTATCGACAATTCACACAAGGAATTTTTTGATGAGATGGCTGTACTGAAGCAGCTACGATTCGGTAGCGTAAAGCCTTCCACAATGCCCAAGGCAATATGTAAATTAGCGACCAAGCTATCATTACAAATACGAGAGGAAGTAATAAAATTCCTTCTTGTGTGATTATTGTCTCAATTTGGGTTACTCCATTAACAGGGGTGTCTCTAATTTCCGCTCCATTAATATTTTTCTGTTCTGCTATATATTGATTGAGAGTTTCTCGATTTTGTCTCTCCTGCATTTCATGACCTCTCGGCAACAATTACCTGCACAAGAGGGTAAGCTCATTTTTGACTGAAACAAGCCTATCCTCTCTAAGCAACCCTAAAATTCAGCTCTTTAAATCTTAATTTTTAGACAGAAAAAGGTTGAATTTTATGAATGAATTAGAACCAGTAATGGATAAATGGTCAGAATCTATTCACCTTATAGTTCAAGCCTCATTCTTACTACTTCTTTCTAGGGGTATGTTATAAAGTAAAAGGTCTATACCTTTAGAGTTAGTACTAGGTGATGATCAATACTCATTGTTTCCTCTGAGCAGGAAAAAAGTTTTTGGGTTTGAGTTAGAGGAAGAGTTGATTTTCCGCTCATTCGCCAACGCTTAACTGAGCAAGTGCAATTTGTTTGCACATACTCTCTACTGCTAAAGTTAGTGATCGCATTAGCTCAGAATTCTCGGAATAGTCAGCCTCAGCCAAGTTGGCAACGCGCTGACTTTGGCTTAGCTTTACCTCACGGTTCCACTCTTCGGGTGTGTGTCCTTTGTAGACTCCAATTGCCACCCCTTGATGCTCGTTAAGTACCGTAAAGCAAGGCACATCAGATGCTCCATCACCGACGTAAATGACTTGGGTGAGGGGGACGTGTAGCTTTTCGGGAGTAATATCTCCATAGACAAACAGTAAGTCGTTCTCTGTGTATCGTTCGTGATCGTCGAATCCCTTAGAAATTAAGAAAAGATAGCGAGTTTTCTCTGTGTGGGTGACAACCCGTTTCAGAAAATCGATTTCACCGGACTCATTGTAGTGAAACTCACACCCCCACATAGCTTTGAACTGATTAGCGATACAGGTATGACGAGCAATCTCCACCATGCCGCAAGTGATTAAGTAAAATTCGATCTCAATATCGGGTACGAGATTGCAAGCACACTGTCGTAACCGCTTAAACATTTCAGGCACGCCATCAAAGGGTTTGAGTTCCCGCCCGAAGTGGGTAAGATATTCTTGGGTGATTTTGTCTTTGCGATCGCTACGCTGCTTTGATTCCTGAATAAAAGCGTAAAATCTTGCTGGAATCGCATCCCAACCCTCACTAATTAAGGAGTCAATCCGCTCTTGCCGAAATTTTTGAGAATCAATGCCGCAGCTTTCGACAAGACTATCGACTGTATCTGGCACCAAAGTATCGTCGAAGTCGAATACTATGGCAATTCTTTTAGCAAGTGGTTTGGTTGCTTGAGTCACAGTTATTTCCCTTCAATTCAAAATTTACGTAGTTAATTTAAATAAAGTGAAATAAAATTGCCTTTACCTTCGGAGCTTAGACTTATAAAAATTTCGTGATACTCAAAGTTAAACCAATTTTAAAGATGAGAATTGTCAGAATGATTATTGCTATCTTTGCAGCAGTAATCAGGACAGTTAATTGCTTCTTTACTTAATACTTCAGAAGGATGCACTGCACATTTGAGATAGAAATTTTGATTAAAAAAACAGCATTTTTGACAAGGGATTTGATGATAATGTTTAAGCGTAGTAAACTTACTGTCGAATCTTTTTTGGAAGTTAAATCGCTCAATGCAAGCCAGTATCCACGCTAGTACAAGAAGGAAGATTGGAACTAAGATTAATCCTCCATTAGAGATTGTGTCTCCATTGATTGGAGCTTCGGTGATAGGGGCCGAAGTCGAGGGAGATTCAATTAAATTTGCATCCTGATAATCACTTGGTTTTACGGTATTTTGTTGAGGAAATTCACGATATTGCATCTTCTGTCTCTCCTTGTGTTGCTAATAAATATTTACCCTGAGATTCGCTCTTGCTTGAACTCAGGAAATAAAACGCCGCTACAGTAATAACTTGACGCTCAAGAAGCTATAGAAGAATGTTGATTTAAAGATTAAGCAATTTTGAATTTCAAGGCTTAGTCTTTGACGAGTGAAACAGCGATAGCTGAAACTGCTCGACGCTCTAATAAACTTATACCTTAAGAAATATTCCTGATATTTCTGCCGATGGTTTTATTATTAAGTTAGTCTGATATCCTCTTATGGTTAGATTACAAAGTCTCTTTTGAGGAGTTGGTCAGGCTTTATCTAAGGAATGAAAATTTTCTTTCTCCTTCTGCCCTCTACCCTCTGACTTGAAAGCCTCCAACTAGCGCGGCACAGGGCGCAAGTTATAGATGAAAGAAACACAAAAGTCATCATGAGCGCTTAGCAGCGATTGCCTACCACCACTACCACCAAAGGAAATGTAGTTTCCAATCAGGCT
>CBKWLJ010000245.1:0-13606 GCA_966675205.1 uncultured bacterium | reverse complement strand
GCCCGGTCAAGCGCTGGTGTTGCTGCATTGAGAACCGCTTGATCTACGCGATAGTTACTAGCATTTTTTGCCCTATCAAATGACCGAATCACGATCGCTGTAGTCAGTAGCGCGACTACCAGCATAACCATTACTACCGTAGGTAGCACAAAACCGGCTTGACTTTGGCGGGAGCGGCGTTTGAACACCATCAAACTACGCAAAACCCCGTTAACCAGTCCTTTTATAAGAGCATTAAAGGACTGCCCCCATCGTTTAAGGAGACGCTGGATAAAATTCCTTTGCTTTTTGCGAGTTGACATGGTGACTTTCCTGTCAAACATTAAATAGTTCTGAGATCAAAGAGCAGGACGCTAGCGGGAAAACAAAGATGAGCCAAACCATAGCTCACTCACTTGTTGGCAGGTAGTAGCAGAATTGGCGAAAATCGCATTACTTGAGCTGCTACTTCAGTGATAACAATTACAAACTCGTCGTCAAGGGATAAGACCTGATGCAAGCGGTAAACGCAATGGCTCCGAAGTCTTCTGTCAGACCATCCGGAGCCAGGGAGGCTTTATGGGTATAGCAAAATAAAAGACAAAAGTTTCCTCCCTTCAACGATAGATTGACAATCCCTGATCACAATGGTAATAAACTCAGGCGAGACTTAACAACGAGTAGTTAGGACAGCTAACTGGGTTTATCGTACCCACCTGCTTGGGAAAACTTATCACCCTAAAGAAAAATATTTATCAAGTTTTTGGCTGTAAGACTGGTAACCGTTGCTTTCTGTAGGGTGGGCATTGCTCATTCAAGCTAGAATCGGATTTTTAATTGCTGGCAGCAGTGCCCACCCCACGTTATTAGAAGGGTGCCCATGTCAGATAAAATCTAGCTCCCCCGAACCTCTCTGATCAAAGGGGAGAAACGAATATTGGAAAGCACTTGCCCCACGATACCCAAAAATTAAATAGGAGCAAGGTAGCCCTTGCTCCACAATCCATCAGGACTTACGCATGGATACCATATATAGTAGGGGCGATTCATGAATCGCCCCTACAAATGGCGGTTTAACAGTAAATTTGCGTAAGTCCTGTCCATGCTATGTAAGTTAGTGTTTCTGAAGTCTCTTCGCGCTTGCTTAGAGACGATTGAGGTTAATACCCGCTTCTTTTGCCATCGCTTGTATTCCTCGCTTTTCCAAGGTTTTGATTGCTTTAGTAGAAAGGTGCAATCTAACCCAACGATTGCCCTCAGGCCACCAAATTCGCTTCCATTGTAAGTTAGCTTCCTGTAACTTCTTCGTCCGGCGATGGGAGTGAGAAATAGCGTAGGCATTGTTTGCCTTTTTGCCGGTTAGCTGACATTTGCGTCCCATAGTAAACCTCCAGATAATAGTCTTTTTCCTTCTCCCCACCCGTAAATTGCAGGGAATTTTTTCTCAAACCTTTATGCTTTGAGCATTTCAAAGGTTTGAGCCATGCTTTGTGGCTCTACAGAGGGGAATGAGTTCCCTAACCTCGAAGAACCACGTTCCAGATCCTTTGATACCTTAACCGAAATGGCTGCTTCGGTTTACTGCTTTGAGCTGTGCGACTCGACACCAGCAGCATAGCAAACGAACATTGTACCATATACCCGATTGATCGTCTCACTGAACTACTACCTGTAGGGTGGGCACTGCCGACTAACGACGAAACAAGCTTTTCAACTCTTGTAGACAGTGCCCACCCTACCAATACTGTTGGTTCCCTTTTCCCTGTCCGAAGGGCTTGACTTCTATCCCTTTATAGATTTTTTACAAATTATTCATCTTTGCTTTACCTCAATCCAATGGTAGAACCTCCAAACTGATTAAAGGAGGTTCTCAAGAAAAACTTTTCGTTTGGGCTCTAGCGAAGCATAATTTGTAGCTCTTTTCCTAGGAAATTGGTATAAGAGTTCTTCTGTGCATAACAAGTGCCGACCTCAGGAGATTACCTTGACAGCTAGTGATCTGGCTATCTAATTTTTCCTCACTTTACTTTATAGAGTTCTATCATTTAAACTCCATGGATGCTGACAAACCTATAAAAATTAAGTTTCCTCTTTGGTCGTTTCTGAATCAGCCTCTCTTCAGTTCTACGACTAAATTAGTACTAAATCCTAGGCGCTTTGCCTATTTTCATCGAGTTAAACTCTTAGAAAGCTGTTGGGCTAAAGAGTGTAATTCTGAGGGTCGCCACTGTAACTAATTTAGGGTTATTACGTGAGAAGTTAAAGTTGGCGATAAGTTTTTGTAAAGGCACACAAATGCTTGATATTATGTCTAGTTAATTAGCTCTAATACAAGCAGCTTAAAGGGCGGGTTGGGATTGAAAATTCCTAGTATTCACAGCTAAATTATTGTATAAACCCGCCCCCATATATCACTCTTAAAAGTGTTAGTTCTGATTGTCTGCCATGATTTTTAGGCGAACGACTTGTTCTCCTTCATCATCTAAGGCGACTTCGATCACTTCACCAGCAAGTCGATCAAGGCAGTTGAGGAGCGATCGCAAATTAGGGGTACTCGCACCCGTATCTACATATAAGCGATCAGATAAGCTGCTCACACGTTTCCATGTAGTGTAAAGTTTGCCCACCGTTTGTTCGAGTACCGAGGCTTGTTTCACCAAATCAGCCGCCGTATTCAAGCAATCGAGTCTCAGCGCTTCTTGTAGCGCCATTTCCATATCGGTCGATGATTGTGCAATGGCTTGAACTTGGGCCGCAGCATCGAGATATTTCGCTAAAAATCGGGCGTCGGATGTAATCTGCTTGACGGTATCAACATCAGGATTGGCGGCAATTTCTTCTTGTAAGGGTTTGAGGTGAATTTCTGGCAACTTCTCCATTTCTTTGACTAAAGGAGCGAGATATCGTGCCGGCATAGTCCCCGAAGTCGCTTTTTCCTTCACTTCATCCGGTAGCAATTCCGACGACATCGCCGTCCATTCATCCGCGAGTTGCTTCACTTCCCGCCGAGTGATGCGATCGCCTTTTTGCGCTGCCTCTGTTACCATTTGTTGCACTTCTGGGGCAGACTTCGCCGTTTCCACAAACGCCCGTTTGCTGAAATTTCTAATCGCGTCGGGGTCGAGTTTTCCCTCTGCCAAGAGCGTATCGGCACTGTTAGCTAGTTCAATGAGGGAGTAAGCTTGACTTTTGCTAATTTCCCGACTTTTGAGCCAGTTTAAAAATCCTGTCCCCCGTCCATCACCTCCTCGCTTCTCCCTGTCTCGGACAATCCGCAGAATTCGCCCTCGCCAAATTTCGGTTTGTAAGTCGAAGCGATCGCAAACTCGCCAAGCGTTATCCACCAACTGCTGAAAATCATACTCCTGAATCTCCTCATCCTCTGGATCAGGCAGCTCAAAATTCAGATCAACGGGTTCTTGGAGAACAGCAGCAAGGTCAGCGGTAGATTCAGGGATTTTATCCATGAGAAGCGATCAGCAAGTGATAGTCGGACTATTATTACACGCTTCCAGAATTATAGGAGGTACCCTATTGCTAGAGTGTTTTGAGTATTTTGTCAAGAATGAGGCACAAGATATACAGTAAGCTCATCCCTGACTGGAAGGCAGGGGATTGAACTGTGTTCCGCTGCGCGAATCAATCAAGAGATCATTTGTTATGGGTCATTGGTTACTCAAGTCAAAAGACTTCATGACTCATCACAGAGCAATAAACTTTTTTTAAGCAAACAGCGATCACCCAAAATCGTCAAATCAGCTTAAATTGAACTTACATAGCCGCAAGCGTGAGTTTTGTCGAGTAGCCATTATGCGATGCAGAAGCTACGGTTGATTAGGATCGCACACGGAAAATAATTAGCGATCGCAACTGAGTAATGACAAATTATGGATGAAAAATTATTCGAGCAGGCTCATCGTAGACCCGTCAAACCCGACATCTATCCTCCAGACGATGTCCGGGTTCATGTTGAAGATGATCGCACCGGTATGACGGTGGAGACTCTCAAACGAGCCTTTGCCGATAACCTTTACTACATCCAGGGAAAAAATGAATTTTTAGCCACGCCCTTTGATTACTATATGGCGCTGGCTTATACTGTGCGCGATCGGCTACTCCACCGATGGATTAACACGACAACCACATATATTAAAAAAGATGTCAAGAACGTGTACTACCTGTCGGCAGAGTTCTTGATGGGGTCTCAGCTAGAAAATAACCTGCTCAATTTAGGCCTGTACGAGCGAGTTAGCCAAGCGATTCAGGAATCTGGACTTAACCTTAACGATTTAATTGCCCTTGAAGCCGAACCCGGACTGGGGAACGGAGGCTTAGGGCGTCTGGCCGCTTGCTTCCTCGACTCCTTAGCTACATTAGAAATTCCAGCCATTGGCTACGGAATTCGCTACGAATTTGGGATTTTCGACCAACGCATTAAAAATGGTGCTCAGGTTGAATACCCTGACAAATGGCTGCGCTTTGGCAACCCTTGGGAAATTCGACGCCCAGAATTAACGGCTGAAGTTCACTTCGGAGGGTACACAGAAGCTTACCTCGACGGGGACGGCAGTTATCGAGTGCGTTGGATTCCAGAGCGAAAGATTTTGGGAACCCCCTACGATACACCCGTACCTGGGTACAACAACAATACCGTAAATGCTCTGCGCCTGTGGCGAGCTGGAGCGTCTGAAGAATTTGATTTCAAAGTTTTCGATAGCGGTGACTATGTGGGTTCTGTTACCACTAAGATATTTTCTGAAAATATCTCGAAAGTCCTTTATCCCAACGACAACACTTCCCAAGGGAGACAACTGCGGCTAGAGCAACAGTATTTCTTTGTGAGCTGTTCTTTACAGGACATCATCAACACCTATCGGCGCAACCACTCAAATTTTGACCAATTCCACGAGAAGGTAGCGATTCAGCTCAATGATACTCACCCTTCCATTGCGGTTGCTGAATTAATGCGGCTTTTGGTAGATCGATACCAACTGGGTTGGAACCGAGCCTGGTACATCACCAAGAATACTTTTGCCTACACCAACCATACGCTACTGTCCGAAGCTCTAGAACGCTGGCCGGTGAGTTTATTTGAACGCCTCCTACCCCGGCACTTGGAGATTATCTACGAAATTAACCGCCGCTTTTTAGAAGAAGTGCGGGCTCGGTATCCTCAAGACACTGAGCGACTCCAGCGGATGTCCCTGATTGAGGAAGGGCATGAAAAGCAAGTCCGTATGGCACACTTAGCTTGTGTCGGTAGCCATGCCATCAATGGGGTAGCTGCATTGCACACCGAGTTGCTACAGCAGGATGTCTTACGCGATTTCTATGAGTTTTGGCCGGAGAAGTTCAATAACAAAACCAACGGGGTGACACCTCGACGTTGGTTATTGCTGAGTAATCCCAAGCTATCTGAACTGATTACTGAGAAAATTGGTACGGATTGGCCCACTCAGCTTGATCAGCTGCAAAAGCTAGAAGCGTTTGTGGATGATGCTGAGTTTTGCAAGCGCTGGCGTCAGATTAAGCAAGAGCGTAAGCAAGATTTAGTGGAGTACATTCTGCTTTACAACGATACTGAAGTTGATCCGAATTCCTTATTTGATGTTCAAGTCAAACGGATTCACGAATACAAGCGTCAGTTGCTGAACGTACTCTACATCATTACGATGTACAACCGGATTAAGAAGAATCCGAATATTGATATTTTGCCCCGAACCTCAATTTTTGCAGGGAAAGCTGCCCCTGGCTATTTCATCGCTAAGCTAGTGATTAAGTTGATCAATTCGGTAGCGAAAGTGGTCAACAACGACCCTGATGTGCGCGATCGCCTCAAGGTGGTTTTCCTAGAAGGCTTCTCTGTCTCTTTAGGGGAACGGGTTTATCCTGCGGCTGAACTCTCAGAGCAAATCTCCACAGCAGGTAAGGAAGCTTCCGGAACGGGCAATATGAAGTTTGCCATGAATGGAGCTCTCACTATCGGCACACTCGATGGTGCCAATATTGAGATTCGGGACGCTGTAGGTGCAGAGAATTTCTTCCTGTTTGGTCTAACGGCTGAGGAAGTTTACGCTCTCAAAGCCAAGGGATACAACCCAATGGATTACTATAACAGCAATACAGAGCTGCGGGAAGTGATCGATCAGATTGCTGCCGGCTACTTCTCACCGGAAGAGCCTGATTTGTTCAAACCGCTTGTGGATTCGCTGCTATATAAGGATGAGTATTTGCTGTTTGCAGATTACCAATCTTACATTGAGTGTCAGGAGCAGGTAAGCCAAGCTTACCGTAACCAAGATAACTGGACGCGAATGTCGATTCTCAACGCGGCTCGTTCAGGTTTCTTCTCTAGCGATCGCACGATTCGAGAGTACTGTCAGGATATCTGGAAAGTAGAGCCAGTGACAATTGACATTAAAGAGTACCACCAGGAATCCGCCGGATTAAATCTATCACAGGCATCAGTTACATAAGACAATTCTTGAGTTGCTTTGAACACAGGGTAGGGGATAAGACTGGTTGAGTCCCTACCCTGTTTTTTATGCAACAGAGAACTCCTCTATTTTCAACTCTTTTTCCTTTCCCCTTTTCCCTGCCCGAAGGGCTGAACCTGCTCATCTCAGCAAAAAAGCGGAATTTTGCTACGCCGATTGACGTATTGTTTATATTTAGGGTTTGCTTTTCAACTAAACCACTATATATAGCAGGTCTAAACCACAAGATTGAGGCAAACACCTTGCTTGTTCAATCAGAATCATGCCATAATCACGTAGCACTGATAAGTTCAATCCTCCTCAAGATAGATAAAAACCAGGGAAATTAAAGCATTAATCTAATATTTTCTGAGGAGTTGATTAAGGGTGTTTTCATCCAGTCAATCAGTAAGAAGAATACAAACCATACAACTGGGTGCTTAGCCATGTTATACGCTGCGAGTACTAGTCCTTGCACAGGATTGATTGATTTATGGTGGTGCTAAGGTTGAGTACTTACAAAGTTTAGAGATTGCAACCTTTAAGCTAGCTCTGATTATAGATTTTTCTACTGAAGACTAAAATTTATCAGCGATTCTTCATCTGAAGTTGTAGTTAAATAGAGTCTTCAATGGTTACTTATCAAAGCCTCACTAAAAATGTTCTTGCTCAGTTAATTCGGACTTGTGGAAGTGAAAAATTTACAGGTCAGTTAGATTTAAACCTTAAAGATAGTCAAGAATTGAATTGGAGTTTGTATTTTCACCAAGGAGATTTAATCTGGTGTACCAGCAATCTGCATCCAATTCGCCGATGGTATCGACTTCTGCTTCGCCACTGTCCGCAACTTGCTGTCGATCGCAAAACTCAGTTGGGGTTGCGAGAATTTGCGATCGCCTCAGAATTGAAGTTGCCGCCTGTTTGGGATTACGAATTTTTAGTAGAACTCGCTCAAGACAAGCAAATTCAACAAGATCAAATACAGACAATTGTTGAGGATAACATTCTGGAAATACTATTCGATATTCTGCACTGGACAGAACATCTCCGCTATCGTTCAGGGGAACAAATCCACTATAAAAAAACTACTAGAGGCATTCTAAATCTAAGGTTAATACGGCTCCCAGTTGAACAAATTTGGCGACAGGCAATCAAGCTTTGGGAAGCTTGGCAACGGGCTGAGTTAGCAGATATTTCCCCAAACCAAGCTCCTGTAATCTTGCAAACTGAAGCATTGCAACAGCAAACCTCTACATCGGTTTATCGCAACCTTACTTCTCTAGCAGATGGTCATCAGACTTTCAGAGATTTAGCCGTTAAAATGAATCGGAATTTATTGCTTTTAACCCAACCGATTATGCCTTTTGTTCATCAACAATTAATAGGATTGAGGCACGTTGATGATTACACTTATAGTATTGAGCCAATGAAGGGAATTACCCTCAATCCGGAACCTATTTTCACTTCTTCTAACTCCATTAATCTCAAACAAAATCTTCCTGTAGTTGCTTGTATTGATGATAATTACAGGGATAGTCAGATGATGAATCAAATTTTGACTGAATCGGGCTATCATTGCGTTAATATTCAAGATTCAGTACAAGCATTACTAAGCTTGATAGAATGCAAACCTGACCTAATTTTCTTAGACTTAGTGATGCCTATTGCTAATGGGTATGAAATCTGTGCCCAAATTCGCCGAATTTCGATTTTAAAAGATACTCCTGTAATTATTCTGAGTAGCAATGACAGAATGCTAGATCGATTACGATCAAGAATGGTTGGTTGTTCAGACTTTTTATCCAAACCTATTACTCGGGAGAAGGTTATAATTACTCTACAAAAATATTACTCAGCAGCAACCCCTATTCATTCCCAGAAGCATTCAATGGAGTGGGCTTAGTTTCCCGAACACCAAGTTTTAACTGTAGAGTAAACTTTTAACTAAGCTAGTCCTAGAAAGCTAGGAAGTATATTGTGATTCTCCGAAAAAAGTCTAATTTGGATATATTTTTTCTATCTAAATTATTTGTGTATAAATTGTCATTTAAAAGCCAAATACTATAGTTTATATCAATCTATTAAATAGTTACAAAAAAACTACAGAGTGTCTATTTTAACAATACGATGGACATTATATTTTCCGTTCTTGCCTATTTCTTTATTTACTAATAATTTAAATCATTATTAACCCAGCTATTAGCTTGCTCAAATCCTAGTACAAGAAGGCAGAAGGTTAAAAAGCTTAGTAGACAAGCTTTCTTCATTTGGAGCTTTCTGCCTCCTGCGCTAGTGCCTAATCATTGTTATTGGCAAATTGTATAAAGTGACATTTGATTTGTGATGCGAGGCTTTTCCATTAACTCTACAGATAAAATCAGAGGCTTTAAACAAAGAAAAACTTTCTTTCTCTGCATGACTAAAATCGGGAATTAGATCTATTCCAATCTGAGTATTTTTGTTTATCTTATTTTTTGAATTTAGACAAGAGTTAATAGTCGCAAAGAAATACAACTATTACTGATTGTGGTTATTTAATGTTTATGATAGTCCTTTTTAAAATTCATCTAAAACACCTAAATATGCTTTTTTCACTGACAAAATAAACTCAAATATAAAAATTTTGTAAAATCAAACTAATTTAACCCAAAACCTCAATCAAATTAGATTACAATACGAGAGGTTCACAACAATGCATTAAATACCATAAAAATGAGGGACTAAAAGATTGAGTGAGATCTCTCATAGGTATATTGATGACACGAAGCAGTATAATTTTCTTAGCGGTGATACTCACTAAATAGCTTGAAATGAAAGCAAAATCTGTCGATTCATCCCGTTAATCCAGGCTTTCTTAATGTAGCAATAGTGAGCATCTACAACAAACTTACTAGAATACACAAGCATCGGGTGGAGCTTAATTATTGAAGAGCGCAAAAGGCTAGCTTAATTAAGTGAAAGCGTTCTGGATTTTGGTGCTAATTTATTTCCTTGAATGCAATAATTAATTCATTTTGGTTGTGAAAACCACAAGAATGCACTAAAAAACCTATTTTGTCATCTAATTCACTACGGAAACCATATGGCGATGTCTGCCAATCCAATTCTCCCTCTTCACTCCATTGGCGATCTGAGTAGAGCAAATCTCATTGAGTTTTTTGGAAAATTACACCAGGTACAATTTAGCGGTCAACTCGTGTTGGCAGATCCAACGGGAGAAAAATGGTATTTCTCTTTATACCAAGGCTCTCTGGTGTATGTTACAGGAGGAATTCATTTAGTAAGGCGATGGCAAAGAAACTTAGCGGTTTCCTGTCCTTGGATGCTCTCTTATATTCCACCTCGTCAATGCGAATTACCGGGTATCGAAGGAACTGCGACGACAAGTTGGGAATATCAGTTGTTAGGTTTGTGGCTGGCACAGCAAAAAATTACTCGCGAACAAGTAGCTATCCTGATTAAAGCAATTCTTGCTGAAGTATTATTTGATATCGCGTGGGCTAAGCAGTTGACTTATCAAATCAAGCCAGAAAACTCATTATCGACCTCTCTGGTTTTGATTAATGTTCAGCAAGCGATCGCAGAAGTTCAATCGCTTTGGCAAGTGTGGCAGAATGTTAAGTTAGTAGACTACTCTCCTAATAAGGCTCCTGCAATCAAGCAACCCGATCAACTCCGAGAACGTACATCAGCGCCGATTTACAAAACGCTGACTAATTTACTCGATGGGCGACATACGTTGCGAGATTTAGCAGTGCAGATGCAGCGAGATATCGTGCAAGTCACCCGTTCACTCCTACCCTATATTCAATTGGGTTTGGTGGAACTCGTTGATATTCCTGATTTACCCAGTCCGGTTGAGCTTCCTAGTGCAGAGAAGCTAGTGGTGCAAACTGAACCTACTGAACCCTTAGTGGCTTGCATTGATGACAGTCTTTGGGTGTGTCAAACGATGAAAAAGCTTCTCACCTCAGCAGGATATCGATTTTTTGGGGTGAATGATGATGTACGTGCGATCGCAATTTTATTAGCACGTAAACCAGATTTGATTTTCTTGGACTTGGTGATGCCTAATCTCAACGGATATGAAATTTGTAGTAAGTTACGCAAAATTTCTCATTTCCGTAACACTCCCATCGTGATTTTGACAGGAAATGATGGCGTTGTTGATCAAGTCCGAGCCAGACTTGTGGGTGCATCAGACTTCTTGAGTAAACCCATTAATCCTGATGCTGTTTTAAGGACAATCGAAAAGCACTTAAAACAGGAGATTTCAGGGGTGAACACTCAAGGTAAAAAATGATGAATTATGCAGGATGAATTATGAGCCTGAGAAGCACAAAGAGAGTTAAAGTTCTCTGAAGCTGAATATCTCATCATCAAAGCTCATTGATGCAGACATCCAAACTCAATTCATCATTTATAGTTCTTAATTTCTAATTCACTGCTTTTTGTCCATAAATGAGGTAAATGTCATGGGAACTGCCCTAGTTGTTGAAGATTCCTTAACAGATGTGAAAGTTCTTGCAAGCTGCTTACAGCAAGAAGGCATCAATGTTTTAACTGCCAATAGTGGAGAAGAAGCCTTAGAAAAAATTAGCAATTATAAGCCTGACTTGATCATTCTAGATGTTGTCCTGCCAGGTCGCAGCGGATTTGAACTGTGTCGTGAACTGAAAGCTGAAGCCCAAACTAGCAACATTCCCATTGTTATCTGCTCAACTAAAGGGGGTGAGATGGATAAGTTTTGGGGAATGAAACAGGGAGCAGACGCTTACCTCGTCAAACCGATTGATCAGCAACAATTTGTGCGTACCGTTAAAGGACTGCTTAAAAGCTAAACCACAAATACAATCAATGTCCGATTTTCTATCTCTTTCTCAAGTCCTGCTCCCCTCTAATGAGGATATTGCTCCAATTGGCAGCGAACAGTTGCTGCGCTTTCATCTCGCTCCGGACATGACAGCACTCCTGCCACTCCCACAACTTACTGAAGTATTGAACGTTTCCATCGCTCAGATTGTACCTATTTCTCATATGCCAAATTGGGTCATGGGTGTCTACAATTGGCGAGGTGAAATTCTGTGGATGGTCGATTTGAATCACTTAGTTGGACTGACTCCCTGGTATCAACAAACGAGAAATAGTTCAACTCATACCGCTATTGTGCTCAATGTGCGCTCCCACAACGCAACTACCAAGAATAAAAATCAGATGCTGGGGTTAGTTGTAAACCGGGTAGAAGATATTGAGTGGTGCAATCCAGATTGGATTCAATCTCCACCCGCATCTGCTGTTACTCCTGAATTGGCACCGTTTCTACGTGGATATTGGTTGAAATCCAACGGTGAAATGTTAGCCGTTCTCGAAGGTGAAGCCATTGCTGCTGTAATGCCTAAATCCTAAAACATCAGTTCAGTCAAACCCTTGGGGTAGGGAAAAGGGAAAAGGTTAAAAGAAATATAAAAGCTCCTTTCCCTTTCTCATTGCCCCCGATCAAATGTGACTGAATTCATTACTTAGGCTGATTCTTAAAGCTTTAATTCCAATTCATACCCATCCGGTGACGAGGCATAATACCACCGGAAAACTATTGCTCGTTGCGATAGGTAACTTGCAGTCATAGGGGAAGTAACTTTGCCTCTACATATTTTGCTGCCTGCTTCAACATCAAATGCAAGCTCTTCTGCCTGCATTCTATTTCAGCCCAAAAATCAGTTCATAGCCTAATTTTAATGCGGAGGTTTCTTCCATGACTCAGACTTCTGACAAGAATTCTACTCAGAAGGTTGCTAACGAATACAATTTGCTCTCTAACAATTTTCAACTTGAGGGGCAAATTTCTGATACAAATTTTCCTGGGATTTCTATTACTGCTGAATCCATTACTCCAGAGCTACCCGCCATTCAACTGCCTAAACTACAGGCAATAGAGACAAAAGCCCAAGTTTCAGGTTCTCCTGGTCAGTTACAACCTTCACGTTGGTGGCGTGTTGCCAGTTTGCGAAAAAAGGCAATGGTACTAGCACTTGCCATTGGTACAGTGCCTGTGTTGCTCGTAGGTTCAACTTCCTATTTCTTCGTAAGCCGACAGGTTGAGCAACAAACCATTCAAAACGAACAAGTGAATGGCTCCGACTTGAAAAATAAATTAACGTCTTTTATTGAAGAACGTTATCGCGATATCCAAGTGATGGCTCAGCTCAGAAACTTCACTAACCCTAAGATACGGGAATTAACCTCTAGCCAGGAACAAGAATCAATTCTCAATAGCTATCTCAAGACGTCTGATTTCTACAACAATATTGCTGTATTCGATCTCAATGGCAATTTGTTAGCTAAATCGGAAGGCGAATCTAGACCTAATGTTTCGGATCGAGACTTCTTTCAAGAGGTACGAAAAACTGATCGTTCTTATATTGGTGAGCCAGAAATTGCTCCAGCCGATAAGGTTTTTAGTATTATCATGGCAGCTCCCATTAAGGATGATGTAACGGGTAAAACCATCGCTATCATCCGAACCCGTATGCCTATGGATGCTCTCCAAGACGGATTTAATCTCAATGCCAATCGAGAGCAGCAAATTTATCTGCTGGATTCTAGTCGTAAGATTGTTGCTTCTGAGATTAACAAAGCTCTGGGTAAAAGCTTAGAGCAAGAATTCCCTAAAGTGGCAGCAGAATTAAAGCGTAAAACTGCTCAAACCCTAAGTACGATCGCACCCCATGACCAAGGCGAATCTATTCTGACTTATAGCACTGCGGAAAGACTTGCAGAGCGGTATAACCTCAAATGGTCTGTGGTACTTGCCCGTCCTACAGCGATTGCTTTTGCTCCTCAGAAGCAACTGCTTCTGACGATCGTACTAGGGACAGGCACTGTCTCCTTGTTGGTGATTGCGATCGCAGCTTACATGGCTAACCGAGCTGTGCGCCCTATTCTAGAGGCTGCAACTGCTGTAGATAAAATCGGTCAAGGAGAACTCAATACTCGCCTGAAGGTAGAAGGGGAAGACGAAGTAGCCGAGCTATCGAGTAACATTAACCAGATGGCTGTTCAGCTCGAAACTTTGATTCAAGAACAGACTCTAGCTGCTGAAGAACAGCGCCAACTCAAAGAAGAACAGCGTCAGCTCAAAGAAGATTTGCAAA
>CBKWLJ010000244.1:0-13610 GCA_966675205.1 uncultured bacterium | reverse complement strand
AACAGGTAAAACTCTTTTGGCATTTGGCTTTGGGGGCGCTTGTCGCCCCCTGAAGAGATTTAGTTAGGGAAAATCAGAGTGCAGTTTTGGACATGTTTGATGACGCGATCGAGAATCCCCAGGAGCGAATCCAGAGGATTATTGACGGCGAAAAACCAACCCTCATCGAGTTGAGTCTGATGTCAGCGGCGTTACCGATTGACGATGGCGAATTGATGAAAATGTATAAGAAAGAATTCCCTAATGGCTCTAATCAGGGATGCACTAGCAATCATTGACTGCGCTGCTGGTAGGTCGTTCGCGCAAGAGTGCCAAATTGATTATCCGGTTGAATGGCAGTCGGCACCTGATTCGGGTTTTTGTTCCTGACCTGTGTTCCACTCTTTACAAAATTGAGTTACAAAAATGCTTCTTGAGCTAGATTGTCAGATTTAGCAGATTGAGTTTTATCGCTAGCCGGAGAGGACATTCTCGAGCCGATCGCTTTGAGTAAATATCCGAGTTGCACGCTGGTGGCCTCTTCCACCACCTGTTCTAAGTTAGGGGGCAAGGCACGCAAACTCATCCCTAGCAGGGATTCAAAGAAATACTGCTGTGCTTCCAAGGGTAGCGCCTGGATCAGCCTCTCCATGCTATCGGAATAAATTCGCTGCTGGTTCCGTCGAAACCCAGAAATCATCTGCTGGGACACTCCAGACTGTTCAGAAAGCCACTTCCCGCTAATCCCGAAGTGGTTGAGGGTTTTATCAAAAGCTTGACTGAAGTTCATCATGTCCCAATTTAGTCCTAAAAGATTCAGCAATGACTGAATAATCAGGTAAGATTCAGTAATTCATTAATTCCCCTAGAACTTTAGGGAAAAGGATAGATGGATATGGATACCCAAATCCTAACATCCAGCAAGCAAAGGCTGGCAGAGCTTGATGCGGTTTTAGGGAAATTGCGCGAAGCCTGAAGTGGGACACAGCGTTGCATCCATCAGCAGTTAAAAATTAGCCCCGACCTGTGACGAGGTACGGGGTAGGACACATCGTATTGGAAATGCAGACATTATGACACAGACAAAAATCCAGGGGAAGTTTTACCCATTAACTCCAGAACTAGCCAAGAAACTCAGAGAAGCTAAGCTAACCGCTGCGGAGTGGAGATTCTGGGCGTACCTAGTAGAGATTGATCCCTACGGCGATCGCTATCATGACCTCAGCCCGCTAGATATACAAACAGAATGCGAAATGAGCAAGCCCACATACTACAGGGCTAAAGCGAAGTTCCAAGAGCTTGGTCTGTTTGACTTCCAAGAGGAGAAAGTTAGTTTCAGAAATTTAACTGGAGTCTCAAAAATGAGACTAAAATCTCAAAAAAGAGACTCAAAGTCTCAAAAAAGAGACTCAAAGTCTCAAAAAAGAGAAAATGAAAGCTCAAAACCCGCTTCCCACAAAGATTCCAACGCTCCTAAGACTTATAAGACTTATAAAGACTTTAAAGACTCTCTCTCAGAAGACGAAAGAGAGAAATTTTTAGAGTTTGGATTGAAGAAGGCAAGAGAGCTGCCCAAGCCGCCGACATTACCTCAAAAGTGGGTGGAGCAGAACTACCACGAACTCTACGAGCAGTTCAAGAAAACGCCTGAAGGCAAGAAATCTGCAACAACACAAGACTGGGCTAACCACCCACGCCGGGACGAATGGATCGAACAGATTCGCTTAGGTCGTCCTCGATTCATCGCGCAAGGTGGTCCAGCAGAAGAACGCGAAACCCGCCGCTTCTTTGCAGATTGGGCTGAGGCTAATAACCTGATCTGGGAGACCCAATCATGAAAAAACTTCCCCGCAACCCGATGCGCCCAGAGAAAGAGTCAGATGCTGAAGTAGAAATTTGGCAACCCAGTTGGAAGTGCTTCTGCTGCCAAGACTCAGGGATAGTTGCTTCCCATCTAGCAGCAATGGTAATTGAGGGATTCAACTCTAACCGAGACAAGCTCCCCCGCTGTCAAAACCCCGGCTGTAACTCGGGCAGTCATTGGGACAGTGATAATCTTACCCATTGTGTGGACTACCGCCTAACTTCAGGTATCTGCCAAGAACTAGACGCCGCCGAACGCTCTGCTTGGCGAGAAACTCTGCTGATGCAGTACCAAAATCTCAAGGCACGACTCAACGAGCTAAAAGAGCAAGAGCAGAAGCTAACTCAAAAGATGAAAATGCCTGGAACTTGCGATCGCACGGTTAATGACAATCGTGAAGTGGCAATCCGGCAGGAGGAAATACTGAATGCAGACCCCCAAAAACTGGCTGCTGCTGCTCGCGAATACTTGGGCGATGACTACTGGAGAAAAGGCTCATCATGAGAGAGATTATTATGTTAACTTCGGTGCTGTAGAGGTAGATAACTCAATGAGCTCTCCGTAAGAGTGAGTTCTTGGAGATTAATGAATGTGGTGGTTAAGTACAAGAGTTATTCGCCGTGTTGGCGAACCTGAATGGGCTTCTTATATGGACTTTCTGGGTCTATCTCACCTATGTGAAGTTCGCAGCATTGATTCATGGTGCAATCCTCATGCCTCCGGGTCAGGCGACTATGAATTGGACTGTTTGGAGCAGGTGGAGGAAGTACTCGATTTATTACCACGTCCTATCCCTGGTCAGCAATACTATCTACTGTTCGCAGATGCCTTAAAGGAAGGGATTCCACAAAATCATCCTCGATTGAAGTTGCTTGGATACGATTTATCAGATGAAACATGGACTTCATCGTTGCTTAATTGTGGTCGTTGGGAAGGAATACTCGCTCCCCTCGCTCAAAAAGTAAATCAGTACGGGTTATTGAATCTGGAAGATGCTTTGATTGCTCAGTCTCTTCTTCCAGACGCTTGGTGTAATGATACTCATGCCTTTGTTACAATCTGGGCTTTGTTTGAAATGATGGCATGATAAGTTTTTTAACTTGTTGTATAAAATTTCTGATTAACGCTGAGTCGTCAATGAAGCCTAGCATACAAGAGTTTTAGAGATGGTTAAAATATGGAATTTGAGAAAACAGATATTTATGCAGACCTCGACCCTTACTTCCAACGATTACTAGAGCAGAGAAACAGGGGTTTGAGAACGCAACCCACTGCCTCGACTGAAGCTGGGGAAGTGGCTGTTATTGCTAAGGTGTCAGACTTGGATGCTTGGAATAACCTGAGCTCCGTTCGCACGGGTGCGGATATTGGCTCAACGCCTGACGGCTATCATTTAGTCACCGCTCGCATTCCCCTGAATCGCTTAGAACAAATTCGACGTGAGCCGTTTGTCATTAGCTTGAAGCCCGGTACACCACTCAAACCCACTCTCAAGGCAACGGTGGAAGAAATTCATGCTCGCAAAGATCTGCTGCCACCCTCCTCTGTAGGAAATCAGGGGGAAGGTGTGGTTGTTGGAATTGTAGATTACGGAGGTGACTTTGCTCATCCCAGTTTTCGTAAGGAGGATAGATCCACTCGCCTGCTAGCGATTTGGAATCAAGGCGGCACCTTAAGCGATACCAGTCCCTTTGGATATGGCAGGGAGCATACTCAAGACGATATCAACCGAGCACTTCAGACTTCCGACCCCCACAGGACGCTGGAGTATGACGTTCCCAGGAGTGCTCACGGCACTCATGTCATGGATATTGTCGCAGGAAATAATGGAGTAGCCCCCAAAGCCGATTTGGTGTTTGTCGAAATCAGAACGCCTTTCTCCACCGATCCCCAAGAAGTGACGCAAACTAATTTTGGTAACTCCGTTCAGCTTATAGAAGCAATTCGATACATATTCGACAAAGCTGGAGATAGACCTTGTGTAGTCAACTTTAGTTTGGGTACCAATGGAGGCCCGCATGATGGTACTAATCTAGCGGAGCAAGCGATCGATGTCATGCTCAGCCAGCAACCGAATCGGGCGGCGGTAATTGCAGCCGCTAACTCCTATGATGATGGCATCCATGCGGCGGGAACGGTTCCCCAAGACGGATTTGTGGATATCCAGTGGGAGTTGAGAGAGTTTGATTTGTCAGAGAATGAGTTAGAGATTTGGTACAAAGCAGGCGATCGCTTTCGGCTGGAAGTCATTTCACCCAGTGGTGCCAGCGTTGCCAGTTTGGAGCTAGGCGAAAACGGCAGGCTCAAAAACGCTCGCGGAGAAATCATGATGTTTCTGGCTCACCGCCAGCAAGATCCAAATAACGGAGATAACGTCATCAGCCTGTTCAATGCACCCCATTTTGGTATTCCTCGCGGAAAATGGACGATTCGGTTGCATGGTATCCAAGTTACTGATGGCTCTTTCCATGCCTGGATTGAACGGGACGATATTGGGCCATCCAAATTTGTCCCTCCTCACGATCATACTCATACGTTGGGTTCCCTTTCCTGTGGGAAAAAAGCGATCGCGGTTGGCTCTTACGATGCCCACAAACCCACAACGCCCCTATCGTTCTTCTCCAGTTCTGGCCCGACTAGGGATGGACGGTACAAGCCTGAGGTTAGCGCACCCGGACATGATGTACTGGCAGCTCAATCGCGTAGTCTAGTGACGGAGACGCGTAAGAGTGGAACCAGCATGGCCGCTCCGGCTGTAGCGGGTGTGATTGCGTTAATGTTGGCAGAAGCTAAAGCCAAAAATTTAAACCTAACCATCGACGAGATTCGGGATATCTTAACGAAAACAGCTCGCCCAACGCCTCCAGAGCATACGGAGGGTTGGCATCCCCGATATGGTTATGGCAGAGTAGATGCCGCCGCTTGCGTGGCGATGGTTCAACCACAATCTGAACCGAGCGTGAAGCAGTATGCTTGAAGGGCACCCCGGCCTACGCAAGTGAGGACGGGGATTCGCCGTTCATGGTTCATTGTTCATTGCAATGAACCATGAGCAATCAACAATGAACAAAACGGCTGGCGGCATTCCTCCCCACCCTATGAGGGATGGGGACTCCAGCCGTTTTAAGGATGACCTTTTTTGAATTTAAAATGCCTACGTGTCGCTGCGCTAACAAAATTCAAAATTTCCTCAACAAGAAGAAAGAAAAATTAACTTAAGTCGGTGTTTCCTCTGTGATACTGAATAGCTAAGTCCCAAAATTCTTCGTCATTAAAAATGCCTGAAATCAAAGATTTAGTCAGCCGCTCTTCACGGATGATGGCAGCTGTTCGAGCTATAGAAACACAACGACCTGATGCTTTGTTTAAAGACCCTCTAGCCGTCAAACTAGCTGGAGACGATATTATTGCTGAAATAGCACCAAGCGCTCAAGAATATGAAGACAAGGGAACGCCTATAGTTATCGTGCGAACGCGCTTTTTTGATGATTTTTTGATGAAGGAAGCCGCTTCAATCCGACAAGTTGTTATTCTAGGAGCTGGGATGGATACCAGAGCTTTTCGGCTACCTTGGCAAAGCGATACTCATATATATGAATTAGATCGCCCGGAGGTACTGCAATATAAAGCGTCTGTTTTAGGAAACCTAAAAACTCAATGCCATCGCCGCTCAATTGAAGTAGATTTTAGAGAACCTTGGGTTGATAAACTTCTAGAAGCCGGATACCAATTAGAAATTCCTTCAGTCTGGTTAATGGAGGGATTTGTGTACTATTTCAGCGAAAACGAAGTCCACGAACTCTTAAAGAAAATTACTCAACTGAGTGCCCCTCAAAGTTGGTTAGGAGCTGACTTGATTAACTCTTACTTTATTTCCAAAAACAGTGGAGAATTGTCTAAGCATTGGAAATATGGGTGTGACGAACCCGAAAATTTATTATCTACCTATAACTGGAAAGCATCAGTCCTGCAAGCTGGAGATGAAGGAGCTAACTATGGTCGCTTCACCCATAAGCTTCAACCCCGTCATATCTTAGATGTACCTCATTACTTCTTTGTCAAGGCTGTATTTGTTTAAAGCGATCGCTAGACGAGTATTCGTGCTATACCGGAAAACAAATCAGCGCTCACAGAGAAAGAAAAAAGTTCTGCTCCTCTCGCCAGCGATGCCTCAGTTAAAGCCAACAAGGTCAATTAAAGTTGCTCCCGACCACTTAGAACGAGTTAGGGTAGCTTTAAGGCGTCATGGCTTTCCTAGCCAGAAGGCTCTGGCTCTTGAGTTAGGAATTTCTCGCTCTACTACTGACAAATTTTTTACAGGCAAACCCATTGACTTTAGCTACTTTGTAGAGATTAGCGAGAGATTGGGGTTGGATTGGCAAGCGATCGCTTATATCGAACAAGAGCCTCCTATAGAGGTTCAGCTATCCTCTATGGAGCCGCAACCTAATAGTGAGGCAACCAAGCAGCAGACACAACCCCAAAAGATTGACTGGCGGCAAGTTTGCCGTACCATGCTAGAAACTCAACACAATAAAAGGTTGACCACTAATCCTTTAACGGCTGGGGATGGAGTTACTTTTGAACTGGATGAGATTTATGTGCATTTGGCTTTGGGGGCGCTTGTCGCCCCCTGAACCAAAAACGTCAGCGGAGTCTTTGGCAATGGGCGTGATCGTCATCGAAGTTTCTCCCTGATCGAGCTGATTTATGCAAGTTGGTTCAATCGGATCTAGTTCTGAGCAATGAGGGGGTATGCAGATGAGCGAGGCGATCGCTACTCAATATTGACTCAGCGTTATATTCTCTTTTTTATGCAACAGGTCTGTTAAATTTTATAAATTTAATTCTGTCAGCTATTTTTCCAGTGCCCTAAAGTGTTGCGTATCTCCCAAAGCTGTATATCCGTCCTGCGTATAAGTTAACCAATGGATAGCTTCTTGCTGATTTGCGAACCTCATACACTTCCTTAAACTTGCTGCTACCGTTGCTTACTTCTCTACCTCTCCAGTCTCTGTCGCTAACTGACTTGCCCTCAAGTAGTAACTCTGAGTTAGTGAGTTCAGCCCTACTTCCAAATACAAGTCACCGAGGGTACGGTAAATAGCTGCTGTTTTACTTTCTTGCTTCACCAAAGCTTCCAGAGTTGCGATCGCCTCCGCTTTTAGGTCATGTACCCTGTAAAGATTCGCCAAGGCAAATGATTTCGTCTCATCAGCCAAATCCAAGTTGATCAATTGCTCTACAGCATCGCGCACAACCGTTGCTTCATTTTCATCAAGCAGACTGAATCCCAAGTCAGGCGAATCATCTTCCAAAGATGATGCACCTGTGTCTGCCTCAATCATGAGTAAATAGTCAACTCCTGACTCTAGAGGAGGTTCCCCAGAATATACAACCTCAGTTCCGTCTACTTGCGTCTGCCAAAGCGCATCCTCCTCAACAATGAGGCTTACCACATAACGGCTGGCACCTGGCACGGCATTCCATCGCAACATCGGCAAGGAATTCAATAATTTAGTACGACGCGGACTAATGATATAAGGAATCAGAGGACTTATCCCGCTGCGAAGGGGAGCAATATCGCCTCTTGTTCTGGGTAAAGGAACAGCTTGGGGTGGACAGCCATTCGTTGCACCTGATATCACA
The DNA here is from genome assembly GCA_966675205.1 of uncultured bacterium. Taxonomy (GTDB): domain Bacteria; phylum Cyanobacteriota; class Cyanobacteriia; order Cyanobacteriales; family Coleofasciculaceae; genus JBFLZA01. The sequence continues at coordinate 6,118 of CBKWLJ010000244.1, read as the reverse complement.
CCTGCTGGTACAGACCAAATCGTTGTCCCGTTAGCACATTGCACGAGGACTCTCGCCTGCGGTGCGGGTTGCAGTAGATCGCCTGGATAAAGCTTAGTCCCAACTGTTATACATCGGTAGTCTGACCATTCTTCACGCTTGAGCCAAACTTCCCCTTTTGCCTCAATAATCCAACCGACTAGACCATCAGTTTCTTGAGACACAGGAGTTTCTTGGACAGATGTCATTGTCAGTTACTCAATTTTGTTAAGCGTTGGCGTGCTAAATCGATCCAGGTATCCTCATCAGGTCGATAACTGCTAGCATATCTGAGACAATTTTCCCAGGCAACTAAAGACTCTACCCCTTCCCCTAGTCCTTCCAAGGCTTGCGCTAATAAGCCATAAGCCGGAGCCTGTTCCCTATCCAAGTCAATAGCAGTCAGTAGCTCAGCTTTCGCTTCCGCATAGCGACCTTGTCCTAGTCTTGCCCAGCCCAAATTTTTCCGCAACGCATATTTTTCGGCTTTGTGTTCTGCCACCTTCAGTCCTTTCAAGAGCAAGTCAACAGCGGCAGCGTAGTCTTTTTCCAGAATGTACAAACGCGCTAAGTTATTGTAAGCAGCCGTAAGACCTCCCAGCATCGCCAGTCTATATTCAGAGCGAGCCCGGTCAAAATCTCGCAAGTCTTCGTAAAGCGACCCTAAATTGTAGTGAGTCTCTGCAAAGTTCGGGTCGAGTTCCAGTGCTTTAGTAAAATCAGATACCGCCTGCGGCAACCGTTCGGCTAAGTAATGAACCAAGCCGCGATTATTATAAATCTCAGGTTTTTCTTCTTTCTTTTTAGGCAAGTCCGGGTCAACAGGTAGCTGGGGAATATCCCAAGGTGGAATCAGATCTTGCCAATCCAGCCCCAATCTCTCACTGATTTCAACAAAGTTTACAAAATAAATTGGTTGGCCTGTAAAAAAGCTGGTGATAGTAGAGCGAGAAAGTCCTAGCTCCATAGCCAGAGCATTCTGGCTGGGAAAGCCACGTCGCCTCAGAGCCTGCTTGACTATGGGAATACACTCTGGGGTAACTTTAAGCGATCGCGCCATAGCTAAATTAACAGAAATTTTCTTACAGATTATTATATTTAGCTTTCTTTTTCCTCAAACATTAACTTTCACGCCTAACTCAAGCACAAGTCAGGCAATCTCAATCATTAGCTCAAGCCGCAACTCAAGCAGCCACTGATTTTAATAGGTTTATAGAAGCGACAGTACCTATCAGGTTACGAACTTGTCTTGATGTTACCTGAGTGATTGTGTTGTTGCACTTCAGCTTTGTATTTGTCAGGAGGCAAGAAGATAGATTATGAAAATATGTCTAATCTCTGGAGGATTTATTTACCTAATTCCAGCTTTCTACTTCTTCGCTATCTGGTTAAAATTCTTCAAGCGAGATACCGGATTATCCTTGGAAGATAAACAACTCTCCCTAGTGATTTTAGGAATAGCTACCCTACTTTGGCCTGTTGTTGTTTCTTTGGCTTACATCGAACTTCTTTCAAAGCCTAAAAATTTTGCCAAGTAATACGTAATGACAGTGCCAACCAAGCATCTCAGTAAATCAACAATTTTGAGGCTTTGCTGGGTTCAAACAAAAAACCTTTCCTAATTCTCCTCAAATTAGAACCCCAGCTCAGTCTAGCCATCAATACCATTCAATAATTCTTAAAAGCACAGCTTTTGAGCGAGTTCGAGCGTGCAAGGGCAGAAGATTCTCTTGGCTACCGAAGGCTATTGAAAATATCAGAACCTTCTCTATGAACGCTAAGTATTTTGCTACCTTGACCATAATTGTTTTGGCTACGGGATTAGACCAGCCGAGTGTTCACATTCAAGTAAAGACATATCACAATACGCCTCTACTAACCTCAAAATTCGGCAATGTTTTCGTACAATCGTCCCGACTCAGCCCAAGCCAACAAATAGACTTGGCACCTCCACCGGAGACGGGAACACCTGATGGTCGTCGCACACCAGGGGGAACCCGCAATGTGAAGAAGTTTTATAAAAATCGACAGTCTGCATAAAAGGAGAAGACTTAACTCTGAGTTATATTTAACAGCTCAAAACAGATAAGAAACTTGCAACTTGCAGATACGACATAGGACTGATGCTCAACAGAATCGCGCTCGCTTCCGATTTGCATAGCTTTCTTACTACTCAAAACTAGATCTGATTGAACCAACTTACACTCGTAACTTGTTCAAGGAGAAACTTTGATGGCTACAACACCTCTTGCTAAAGCTCCAGGCGATGTTTTTGGTTACACGGCTGCTTTTGAGGAAGCGCTCAAAAAGATTGGGCAGATTTCACCACAGGAATTCGCCTCAAGATATGCAAGCCTTGCTAAGTATCTGCCTCAAATCAGTTGGGACCCAACTACTGCTGGGTACTGGGACGAATTCAATCTCGACCCGCAGGAACACAACAAGAAGCCAAATCGGAAAAATTGGCGCAGTTATGACTTTCGCCTCAATTCGGAAGAACTGACAGTTTTTAAGAAGAACGGCTTGGTTGTCAGTGAACGGATGGGGTCATACAGTTTTGCCAATTTGTTCTACCGCATCTATAGCAATGATTTACCCGTTTTTATTTCAGCTGATGCGTTACTTCATGCTTGGCATCGGTCATACGATGCGATTCTCTCTGAACTTGAAGAAAGTTACCTGGCTTGTGCTCTTGATGAAATCTTCAAAGGCATGGTTGAGAGGATTCCTGACGCCTGGAAACAGTATGGTGATGGCGTGCTGGGTGAGAGTGTAAGGGATGCTGATTACTTCCTGGCAGTGGCGCGTTCGCTACTGGGACTGGCAGAACTTTCACCCCAAGAGTGGCAAAACTGGATTTGTCCCGACCTAAATTCCACCTGGAAGTTCAAATCAGGCTTCCTCACCAATCGAGAAGAAACCCATTCCGTTCATTTATCTCGTGATAAACGCTATCGCCGTGCTCTAAAGTATTTCACAGGACAATTTACTCTCAAGCAAGTTCAAGACCTCTGCCGACAGCAACTGGGAAATGCTATTTCCCCCACTTTTGTAGAGGGACTGCTGGGGACACTGTTCGCCAATAATGTTTTGGCACGACCCACTAAAGCTATCACAACTTACTTGAATCAGGATGACCGCTTAACGGAAACAATGGTTGCAATTGCTTCCGAGCAACTTCAGCGCTTCAGTCTATTTGGACGGGTTCGCGAGGTCGATTTTTCTCAATTTAAGGTGCGGGGACACTATGAGAACTCCGAACGGCTAAAGAAATACTTCCGTGCCATGATGTGGTGCGGTAGAATTGACCTCCGCATCGCTGAAAACCCCTGTGAAACCTCTCCGGCTAAATCCTCCCCCCAAGAACTTGGCGCAGCAATAGTTCTCTACGATCTCCTGAAACAATCCGGGAAGTTTGAGCAATGGCAGCAGTTCGACCAGTTGCTCCAGACCTTTGTGGGTCGAACGGATTCCATGACCTTTGCTCAACTGGGCGATATTTTAGACCAAGCTAATATTAAATCCCCAGCAGATGTTAAAGATTTGGCAACGCTAGAGGAGCTACAAGCTGATATTTTAGCTAGTAAAATCGGCTTTCAGGACATCCGCAGTCACTACTATGCATCCCCATTTGGATCACAGAAGGTAAAGCTACCGCGATCGTTTACTATCCTGGGTCAAAAGTTTGTATTAGACAGCTGGGTCACCTCCAAAGTTGTGTACGACGATATCTCGTGGGATGGCAATAAAGTCCAGCGTCGTGTTCCTAGCTGTCTGGACGTGGCATTTGCAGCACTGGGAAACAACCAAGTTGTGCCTGAACTCGTCGCACGTATGACCGACACAAAAGGACGCCCGTTCAGAGATGGACTCAACTATCAGCACAACCTAGCAGCTGTCAGGGATGTAGTCGATGAACAAAATCAAGCTGTCTGGGAAGAAAACATCTACATGGCTTGGCTTGCCACTTTACGGGAACTCTCTACTCCCACTACAGACGCCCAATATCCCGAAGCCATCCGTACCCGTTCTTGGGCGATGAGGACTCTTAACACACAACTAGCTTCATGGACGCAGCTGCGCCACGACACTATTGTTTACGTCAAACAGTCCTATACCTCTAGTGCTTGTTGTTACTACCCAGCGGGTTTCGTGGAACCTCGATCAGCTTTTTGGGAGCGCTTTGAGAAAATGGCTCTGTTGGCAGCCGATCTGATTGAGAAGACTCCCTTTCCAGAGCGTTCAGTTGAACAAGATTACGGATGGGGTTTTAAATACAAGGTTCCACTCCAGAATATACAGCAAAGACAGATACAGTTCTTCCAAAACTTCGCCCAACAGTTGGCGATTCTCAAAGGGATTGCAATCAAGCAACTCGCACAGGAGGAATTAGCCCAAGAGGAAACTACATTTCTCAGAGATATTGTCGAGATTTCGTCCGGCTCAGGGTTTACAAGATACAACGGCTGGTATCCAAAACTTTTCTATAACACAAAGGGGTTTTACGATCGCGATAAGCAAGGAGAGGATTCTAATAAGCAGGATGCGATTGTTGCCGATGTACATACAGATGTACCCACACCAGGAGATCCAGGCTGTGTACTTCACCAAGGCGTGGGTAATGTCGATCTGCTGATGATTGCCGTGGACAACGGTGAGGACAAGATAGTTTATGCCGGACCCGTTCTGAGCCACTATGAGTTTGAGATGCCAGGAGTCTCGCGTCAATCAGATTCTGACTGGATCAATGGCATTAAAAATGGTAAGGTTCCACCGCGACCGGACTGGACGAAGAGCTATCTCGTAAGTCAATAAATCCTTCTAGCTCACCAATCGGAAAAGCCTAGACTTTGCTGGTAAGCAACTGATGGTGCTACCACCTGGAATTGAAAGGCTTTGGTTAAAGATACCAACGACTTGCCCGTGCTACGGCTAAAGCTATCTTACGAAAGTCGCTAACTCTAGCTATGAGTCCTCAACCGCTAAACTTACAACAGGAAGCTGTTCATGAAAATACTCCAAGCGATCGCCTAATTGAACTTGCCCAAATTAGTACTGAACTGGCGCAATTAGTTGCTAAAAATCCCAGTGCCCCTTCTGAGTTATTACGAGAACTGAGTGAGAGCAGCGATCGCACCCACCTGAATTCACCGAATAATTCGTAATTATGAATTCGTAATTCGTAATTATAAATTCAAAAACGGGTCAGAAGCCTCGCCCTTTAGGGCGTCCATGTTTGAACGGAGTCTAAATCCCGGTTCAAACATTAATTACGAATTACGAATTACGAACTACGAATTTTTAACAGATGGGTTATCCCAAACACACAATCAGAATAGTCTTACCTTTGAACGGATTTGTGTCCACTGTTCTAACGACTGAACCTCAACCTCGAAAATCCGAAGTTGCGATGTGCTATCAACTGGTTCGAGCGCTATGTGAAGCGTTACAACCAATTGTGGGTCTACCAACCGATGCGACGCATTCTGGCAGCGCTGGGAGTAGGAAAGCCGTCACTGCTGTTGTTCAACTAATAAAGCTTCCATCTGAGCTAAGAGTTCCTCTAATTGCTTCTGTTTGACGGGGTCTTCCCAAAACTTAGCTTGACTTAAGCGACGGTAGGTTGTGTCCATACGGCTTTTGAGAGTTGGTGGCTCATAAGGAGAGGAACCGATTTCCTTGAGACGTGCTCTAATTTGAGTCAGGGATAAGTTTTGTGCGATCGCTTCTTCCAAAAAACGCTGGCGGGAAGTTTCATCCTTAATTTTCGAGATGGCTTTGGCTTTAGTGTAAGCAATCCGTCCCGTGCGTAAGGCATCAAGAATATCCTCCGGGAGTTTCAGCAAAGACAAGCGATTGCTGACAAAAGACTCCCAACTCATCAACCCTAAGTTGCTAAATACTTCCTTGATTAACTCCGCTTCGGTTTGACTAATAACGATATTAGTCAAACGCACAGAATCATTTAACATCCGGTAGAGCAAGGATGTCACTTCATCTTTACTCGTGTCTAACCGCAGTGCTAAAAGTTGGAGGATGCCCTCGGTTTCCTCTACAGGGTTCAAGTTTTCGCGCTGGAGATTCTCAATCAACGCTAAAG
>CBKWLJ010000243.1:0-13621 GCA_966675205.1 uncultured bacterium | reverse complement strand
TTGTCCCGATCTCTGTTTTTGTCTTAAAACATTCATCTGACGAAATTTCCTATCTTGCTGCCTCAATTTTATGGGTCAGTTTATTGATTAGTTTGCTCTTCGCCCCCTGGCAACTCCAGTTATTACTTCTCATTCTGGTATTACTCAGTAACAGACGAGGCTTTCTGCCATCTGAACCTCTAACGGAGACAGAGGACGAGAAAAAGATTCAGCTTATTTATCGGGGGATCAAGTATGAACCGACTCCTCCCCCTGTTAAGGCAACTAAAGGTGAGATGATCGGAAAATACCGGGGTCAAGTTTGGAGAGTTCGCACCTAGTGTACGCGGCGAAAATAATCCACTAACCCAAAAAGGTAAAAAAGCTTACTGTATAAACCATATCCCTTTTGCTCCTGACTTATCTCTTTTGCCTTCTTGCACTAGTCAATGAATCTGTAAGATTCTTTTGAGTCAGAAGAAAGTATATCCAATCCCACTCATTGAGAATCAGCGCTCTCTAGCTATAGCTCTATCTGTGACAAGAAAGAGCGTTCTCAGGAATATTTTTCATTTCAGTTCCGGACTTGACTGGATTACTTTTGAATCCATCCAGTAACAAATGCTGATCTTGCAAGCAATAGCAAGGAGACAATATGGCAAAACCAGTTACGGCTGATATGCTCGACCCGAAAACGCCTGAGGATGTTGAAATTCGAGCACAGGCGCGGGAACCGATTACAGATCCAACCCTTGGCATTCCGGTTCAAGTCAATCGGCAAGGAACTCCTAAACATCGCCTCGTTACCCTGGGTGACTCTCTCACGCAAGGCTTTCAAAGTGGAGCGATTTTCAATACAAAACTTTCCTATCCGGCGATTATTGCCAGAGAAATGGGTTGGAATCAGCTACGTTACCCAACCTACGACGGCCCAGGTGATGGATTACCGCTTAATTTAGAACATCTAGCTCGACAAGTAGAAAAGAAGTTTGGTGAAACCATCCAATGGTGGGAATTTCCTTCTTTTTTATCGTTTGTAGGCGATTATTTAGACAAAGCAGAAGATTATTGGGAGCGTGAAGCTGGCTCGATTCCCCCCGAAGCAAAGGGAAAGATTAACCACAACTTGGCAGTCTATGGATGGGATTTGCGTAATACTTTGTCAAGAACGGCAGATATCTGTAAGGAAGTATTAGCTCAAAATCCAGCTAAAGACGATTATCTTAGGCAAGTTGTCGAATATCACAACGAACGCGCTGCAATTCGAGTGTTAAACTCGGCACGAGATGCCAACGAGAATTCACTCACACCTCTGCAAGCAGCGGCAGCACTGGCGCAGGAAGGAACGCTAGAGAACAATGATGAAGATGGCATTGAAACTCTAATTATCCTCATTGGTGCCAATAATGCTTTAGGAAGCATTCTCACCTTTAAGGTAGAGTGGACGGCTCAAGGTTATGAGGATATGGCGATTAATGACCGCTATACGGTCTGGCGTCCTATTCACTTCAAAGCAGAACTGGACAAAATTGTTGAAGAGGTTAAAAAAATCCGTGCGCGTCATGTAATTTGGGGAACTGTGCCTCACGTTACCATCGCTCCTTTTGCTCGTGGTGTGAATCACAACCGTAAGGGGATGAAAGTAGATTCTGGGTCTAGATATTTCCCCTTCTACACCTTGCCTTGGATGAGCGACGACGAGTTCGATCCCAATAAGCATCCGCACATTACTGGACAGGAAGCCAGAGCCATTGATAGTGCAATTGACCAATATAACGAGTACATTACTGAAGCAGTACGCCAGGGTCGAACCGAAGGTCGGGATTGGTATGTGTTTGAAGCTGCGGGATTACTCGATCGCTTAGCGTCTCGGCGCTATCTTGAAGACCCCAATGCCAGACCGACTTGGTGGGATAAGGTGGGTGGTAAGTACGAGTTACCACCTGAACTCCAAGCGCTTTCACCCATACCCGATTCTCGGTTCTATCAATCTGGCCCTAACGGCCGCACTCAAGGAGGTTTGTTCTCCCTAGATGGTATTCATCCCACGACCATTGGCTATGGCATCATGGCGCAAGAATTTATCAAAATTATGCAGTTAGCTGGGGTGAAGTTTTATCAGAGTGATGGAAAAAGTGAGCGCACTGGAGAGATTAAAGTTGACTTCAAGCGCTTGATTGCAGAAGATACACTGATTTCTAAACCCCCGAAAATACTCTCGAATGCTGTGAGTTTAATCAGTTTGTTGGACAAAAACTTTAATATCTTTAGTGGTATGCTCATGCGGAGCTACTAATGTAAGGTCAATTCGACTTTTGAAGAGGTCTATTGTTTAACCTGTTTTCTGAAAACTCTGCTCAGGAGTGACGTTTCCCTACCTAAGCCTTCGGGATAGGTGGGGATTTTGCATTAAAAACTGATATATGCTAACCCTAGAGCGTCGGCTTACGACCTGTATTTTTATGAATTAGATCATGAGCGACTTACTGGGTACGCATCCAGAACAACAAGTACCTATAGCCAGCTATTTCTACCAACCTGACCAACGGGTTAATATCAATTTGCACTACATCGGACAAGAGGGTACTACCACGGGTTATATCCGAGGAATCGCCAGCCATGTTCCTGGCCTTTCGACGGTATGGATTGTAGAGCTAGAACATTCTTTATCTAATTACCCCTATCGCTGTATTGCCGTTCCAGAGATAGCTTTGTCTTTAGCCAAGGAGACACTTTACGCCAGTACTGCCTTTACTATCAGAGAAAGAATCATCGATTTTCTCTCGCATCAAGATATCCCCGTTTCCCTCAATCAACTGCACCAGGCAATGCCTGACTTGCTTCCGGGTTCCATTGACGCCTGTTGTCAGCAATTAGGAAATACGGGTGTCATCTATAAGGTGACTTATCCTCGACCGAATGGTGGGTATACCTGCTACTTTTCCGCTGTCCCTCAGAGCGATCGCGTATGAGGTATAAAAGAATGAAAATCCTTCTTCCCTAATCCCCAAATCCCTGTCCCCTATTTGCAAGCTAGACACCGTGCGCGATCGTGCACAAAGAGATCATGAAAATTCTTATCCCTTCTGCCTTAGAGCCCTGAAGCCTTCTGCCTCATTGTCAAGTTAGTGTTGCAATAAGGATAAAAAAGCACTCAAAAACATAGCAGCCCGAGTGCGATCGCGCAAATTTAACTGACTCAAAATCTTAGTCATGTGGTTTTTCACCGTTCGTTCTGAAATGTAGAGTGCTTCTGCAATCTCTCGGTTACTCGCGCCTTTGGCAATCAGACACAGCACCTCCCGTTCTCTGGCGGTGAGTCCTGCGAGTTCTGGAGGAAGCTGCGTGGGAGTGTGAGCGATCGCTTTTTCCATCAATCCCGGCTCCATCAATGCAAGCTCCAAAGTAGATAAATGGTAGAGACGCGCTCATTGATCAATGAGTACGCCTCTGCTCTAAAATCACCTCACTTTATCCTTCTGTCCTAAAGCCCTCTGCCTTATTTTCTAGATAGACATCATGAGCAATAGCTCACAACAAATGGATGAAAATCCTCATTCCTTCTGCCCTTTGACTTCTGCCTTCTGCCTTATTTTCAAGTTAGGAAAGATGAGGATATTAACTGAGAGATTGCTGACGACAAGCATCTAAAAGTGCATGAAGTTCGGAGATTACTTTCCAGGGATTTCGCCCCATCAACGCCCCAGCTATAGCTGCTTCGTACGGATTTCTTCCAGTTTTTCTGACAGCCGCGATCGCAGCTTGATTCGAGAATCCCCGACCACCCACTAACCACGCGGCCAAAATATGCCCCGTTCTTCCAACTCCACCGGAGCAATGCACCACCACTTTCTCAGCCTGTTGATCAGCCTCTAAGAGAAAGGGAAGAATTTTCTGTGTAAGCATCTCTTGATGGACGAGATGAAAATCTTCAATGGGTGCCCAAAGAATATTGTTTTTTGCAAATTTATGTTGATATTTTTCTAAGAGATTATCGTATGGAGTAAGTTGTTTTATAGAAAGCAAGCAACAAACTCTCTTGATTCCTTGCTCTTGCATAAACTGAATCCACTTTATCACTTTTTCGTGAGAGTAACCCGGTTTAGCAGCACCAAATACCGTTGTTTCAACCTTAGAAGCTGGAGCGAAATTATACATATTTTTTAAGTAAGCAACTAATGCATTGACCATAGCATATATATTTTTTTCTTAGTTGCTAATATTGTATTCTCTACTAATTCATCCTAAAATGTTTCCAGTAAAGGTTATTCAATATGACTACAGAATTTCATTCATTGTCTTGAAATTTGGGGTGTTGATTTTTAGAAAAAAACTTCAATTTCGTTGGTTCATCGGATTACTTTTATTGGGAGGAATTGCCGCGAGTGAGTTGGGCATCTAACGTGCGATCGCACTGTCTAAAAACACTCATAATCAAATCTTGACGGCAACAATTGAGCCGCAAAGTTTACCCATAGCCCTTACTGCTAATGGCACTGTTAAAGCAGAGCGCACGATTAATCTTAGTCCAAAAACTGCAGGCTACCTGAAATAGTTGCTAGTCAAAGAAGACGATCGCGTTCGTCAAGGGCAAGTCGTTGCTTATATGGATGACTCGAACCTTAAAGAGCAATTGGCTCAAGCTCTTGCTCAGTTAGCTCAAGTAGAAGCAAATTTGAAGAAACTGTTGAACGGTACGCGATCGCAAGTGGAACAACGCCAGCAATCCCTGAATTTACTTCCTATTCATGCCCGAAAATAATTTAAATAGCGCAGAAGACCAAGTAAAACAAACACATTGGGGATACTGGCTACCTGAACACTGGCAGATGCCACCCAATCTCGTGGTCTCCTGAAATGCAGTATTCCCTGAACCACTTCCACATGGCTCAGAGTTGACCACGGGAACTCTTTGCGGTGTAGCACTAACCTGTTGCGGCTAGGATTGAAAGTCAGGATGCCCTGCCAAAGCCAATCCCACGACCAGCTTTTTGTAATTGTCATTCCTTGACAATTGACTCGAATCGAACCAAAGTCAACATCATCTCCTCGTTCGTAGGCTGCAATCACTCGTGGAATCTGATACTGGCATACGTACTCCTGTATTGCATTACCCACTCTCTGATTATTTGTTCTGAGTCGGCTACCATCTGGAAACTCAATCACGTAAGTATGGGTTGTTCCCGCAGAAATGCCGTAGACAAGCACACGCTGACTGTACTGCCAAACTTGCAACTCTTCATATTGGGTTGAACGAATTTTGCCACCTTGAATATCTTTAACTCCTTGCTCGTAGAACAAAATCCGATGCTGTTGTTCACGCGCTGCTGCTAAAGCTATAATCCACGCGGCCACAAAAGAGCCAACAGTCATCACTCCCAACAGCGATGCAACCCATAGAAAATCCCACCAGCTTGCTCTTTCGAGAAAACTTTTTAGGTCAGAGAGCAACCAAGCTAAAAAACCCAAAAAAACCAAACCTAAAAACACAATATAAAAGGCAATCCTTCTCAAAGAATTTACCTCAGACTGACTGGGTGTGTATTCCCATTGCAGGGTTCCCAATAACTGATCGCGCTCTTGCATTGCAGCTACTCAACAGTCTAGTATTTTCGTCTCAACTTATCTCTGAGCCGAGTGGTACTTATGCAAGTTGTAAGCAAAGGCAGCTTATAAGCCAGTGGTGGCTTCAATCACAGCTTCAGCTTGTAGTGCGATCGCTCTTAATTGATCTAACACTTCACCCTTCACCTCTTTCCACAACCCGCGTTGATTGGCCTCTAGTAACCGTTCTGCCATATCTCGTAATGCCCAAGGGTTCTTTTGTTGGGTAAACTCGCGTACTTTTGCGTCAAATAAATAGGCTTGGGCTAAACCTTGATACATATGGTCTTCCACGCAATTTGTAGTGGCATCATAAGCAAATAAATAATCTACGGTTGCCGCCATTTCAAACGCGCCTTTGTATCCATGACGCATTACCCCATCAATCCATTTGGGATTAACTACACGAGAACGGTATACCCGTGCCATTTCTTCTCGTAACTGCCGAACTCTGGGATTAGTGGGAATAGAATTATCCCCAAAGTAAGTTTGAGGACTCTTACCCGTTAAAGCTCGTACTGCTACGGTTAACCCCCCCTGAAACTGATAATAGTCATCAGAGTCGAGCAAATCGTGTTCGCGGTTATCTTGATTTTGCAGTACGATTTGCATCTGCTTGAGGCGCTGTTCAAACACTTCTGGCGCAGCATGACTTTTCCCACTGCCCGTGTAAGCGTAACTACTCCAGTTAATATAAGCACGAGCAAGGTCTTGCTCATCTGTCCAATTTTGAGCCTCGATTAAACCTTGTAACCCTGCACCGTAAGCCCCCGGTTTAGATCCAAAGATACGATAGCGCGATCGCAATTGAGCTTCTTGTTGACTTAACCCTGCCTCTTGCCACATCTGAGTTTCTGCTTTAACTCGTGCAGCGATAGGATTATCCTCTGAGAATTCATCTAACGCGGCAACCGCAGCAACGGCTTGGTCAAATAAACTAATTAAGTTAGGAAAAGCATCGCGGAAAAAGCCAGAAATTCGTAGTGTTACATCCACGCGAGGGCGTCCTAGCACTGATACTGGCAGGATTTCAAAATCCACGACTCGACGGGATGGATAATCCCAGACGGGTTGAACGCCAAGTAATGCCAGTGCTTCGGCTATATCATCACCGCCAGTACGCATCGTTGAGGTTCCCCACACAGAAAGTCCCAAGGTTTTGGGATATTCTCCATTTTCTTGGGTATAACGCTCAATCATCACTTCCGCAGCCTTGCGCCCAACGTCCCAGGCCGTTTCAGTGGGAATAGCACGAATATCGACGGAGTAAAAATTGCGTCCTGTGGGCAAAACTTCCGGGCGTCCTCTGGTGGGTGCGCCTGATGGGCCACTAGGGATATATTGCCCGTCTAATCCTCGCAACAGTTGAGTAATTTCTTGGTTGGTTTGGAGGAGGGAAGGGAGAATGCGATCGCATATCCACTTTAATTCTTGTTTTGTTGCTTCTCCTACCCAGGGATTTTGGATTGAGTATTTTGGATTTTGGATTAGCTGTTCCACTAATTCAGCAGCTTGTTGTTCGATTACCTCAACAAGGTCACCAACAGTACGACAATTTTCGCCATACTCTTCTAATCCCTGACCCCTAGCTTCTGACCAATCCGCAGTAAGCGGATCGAAATCTAATCCCCAATCTTGAGCTATAGCACGAGTTAAACCTATACGCCCATGACCTGGATGGCGAGCAATGGCGACAATTAAATCTCGTAATTGCCGCCCCTCTGGACACTGCCCAAAAATATGCAAGCCATCGCGAATTTGAGCTTCTTTTAAGTCACACAGATAGCCATCAGCCTGAGTTAAAAGCGTTTGAATTTTTCCCTCGGCCGGGGAAGAGATAGAGGAAGAATTTTGAATTTCGTTGGGTGCAATGCCTAAATCTTGGTGTAAGTTTTCTTGGAGGATGAGTTGAGTAATGCGATCGCAAATTACAGGTAATCGGGTTGGGTCTAAACTCTGCGCCTCATAATATTCATCAATCAATCCTTCCAACTGTTGCAAGGGGCCATAAAGTTCAGCACGAGTCATCGGCGGTGTCAAGTGGTCAATAATCACCGCTTGGGAACGGCGCTTCGCTTGAGAACCTTCACCAGGGTCATTGACAATAAAGGGATAGAAATGAGGCATCGCCCCCAATGCCACCTCTGGATAACACTTACTTGAGAGGGCCACACTCTTTCCAGGCAACCATTCTAAATTCCCGTGCTTACCCACATGCACAATTGCTTGCGCCCCGAAGTGTTGTCGCAACCAATAGTAAAATCCCAAATAAGCATGGGTCGGCTCTAAATCCGGAGCATGATAGTTCAAACTAGGGTCAAGATCATACCCTCGCGACGGCTGAATCCCCACAAATACGTTACCCAGTTGAATTCCTGCGATCGGAAGAGCGGGGGATGGGATGAACTGATTCTCCTGGGTTTCTGGGTAGTTGTTACCGATGTCAGTCGTTACACCAACCGAACCCCATCGCTCAGTAATACCCTTTTGCACCTCCAATGGCAGCGTTTCAAAATACTCTTGATATTCCTTCCCAGACAACTGCTGCCTTACCAATCGCCAATCTTGTCCTTCCGGGTCGTTGGTTACCCCAGCAGTCAAGCGTTGAATCAGTTCATCTCCTGTTTCCGGGATATCTTCTACCCAATACCCTTCCTGCTGCAACGCTTTGAGAATTTCCACACAACTGGCAGGAGTATCTAATCCCACTCCATTGGCAAGGCGTCCGTCGCGGTTTGGGTAGTTCGCCAAAATTAGCGCAATTCGTCGTTGAGTCGGTGGAGTTTGACGCAGTTTTACCCAATGATGCGCTAAATTAGCAACAAACTCGATGCGATCGCTTACCGCTTCATAGACGACGACATCCGTTTCCAGCCCTGAATTCCACTTTTGCACCGACTTAAACGAAACAGCACGACTGATAATTCGCCCATCTACTTCAGGTAGTGCCACATTCATGGCCGTATCACGGGGAGTCAGTCCTTGAAACTGAGACTCCCATTGTTCCACTGTGCCGCCACTCAAAATCACTTGCAACACAGGTACATCTAAACGCTGCCACAACTCTAACTGAGGTGTTTCTGTGTCTAATTTGGCTAAGGAAAAACTCGTTGTATTCAGCAATACCCCAATACCTGACCCCTCTTTAGGCTGACAATAGGTCAGCAATTCTGCTTGGACATCGGGGTCACGCAGGGAAGAAACAAATACAGGTATAGGTTCTAATTGTCGCTCGGCTAACGCTTGACACAATGCATCGATGGGTGATGTATTCCCGGATAGATAATGAGCACGGTAGAACAGAATACCAACCTTAGGGTTGAGGGTTGTAGGTTGCAGGTTACAGGTTACAGTTTTTAATTTTTTTCCCCCCATTGGCTCAGGTTCAGTTGCCACAACACCTTTCAACCCCGATGACCAGCCATAAATCCCGACACGAGGCACGGGTTGAGGTGGGGGCGGATTGTAATTTTGACCCAAACCGATATCAGCGATAAATTTGAGGGCGTTGATAAAATTTTCAACGCCACCTTCTGTGAGATAGCACCAGAGCTGATTGACTATTCCCAGCTTTACGGTAGACTGACTGATTAAATCGGGATCAGGTCGGTCATCTCCAGGCAATACCACTAAGGCAGCGCCTGTTTGTTGCACCGTTGCCTGTACTACCTCTAATCCATAAGACCAGTAGGCACGTCCGCCCAAGAGCCGTACAATAATTATTTGAGCCGAAGATAAGACAGTTTCTGCGTAGGTATCAATCGTGAGTTGCTGCTGCAACTGTAATAGATTGACAACCCGTAGGGCTGGAAAACCACTAGGTAATTGAGAAGTTGCTGCTGCCAGAGTCTGAATATCTGTATCTGCTGCCGTGAGAAAAATGATAGGTGCTGATGACTGTTCGATAATAATGACGCCTTCTGCTTGAGGGTTCCACCCTCCCGGAGTGGCGGCGATACGATGCATGGTTTTATCCTCTGGCTGATTCAACGGCAACTAAAACATTGTTACTTCTTTTCTAGTCTGCGGGTAGATTTGAAACATGGAAATTGAACACTATAGTACGACTGGATTGGCAAGTCTTGGATAGCATCAAGCAGCGATTGCTTTTATCCGATTACTCATCTGTCGGGGTGAAAGTAAGGCGTAGAGGTACAGCAGAGTCACTTTATCAATCTAGACTGAAGTAATGCCTATACTGGGTAATCCAAGATTGACGCGAACTTTGCCATTGGCGATGTTTGAGCGGCTGCAAGCTCTCTTAAAGCAGATGCACTCAGCGCTGGGCGAAGAGGCTGTACTCTTCAGTGAGGATGTGTATTCTCAACAGGCAAAAGTGTTGAGGCAAGCCTCGCAACGATTTACGGTTCTGGTTTCAGAACGATTTAGTGCTTTGCTGCTAGGAGAACCCCAAGAGTCAACGCCGTTGGAGGGTGAAGACTCTAAGTTGAGATTGTATCAGGTAGGTTTGACCTTCGAGCCAGGGGCGATCGCATCCTTCCTCACTCAGCTAACTCACTCCCTTAGCAATCTCACCGTTGCCTCCCATGTGCTGCATCAATTCCAAAGTCGTCTCCCAGCGAATGATCCAACGATTCAGAGTGAATTTACACTCTTGTTGCTCGAAATACTAGCAACTGGAGAAGCAACCGCTTCGCCTACTCCTCCTGACCCTTTGATGGTTTGTAAACCCTTAGTTGAGGAAGCGCTAGGTCAACAAATCGAGCAGGAACGCTTGCTCAATCAGGTTACCTCCCAAATCCGTCAAAGCTTGGAGTTACCCGTCATTCTGGAAACAGCGGTTGAGCAGGTGCGGCAGTTCCTCCAAGTTGATCGATTATTGATTTATCAGTTTGATGAATTCAGTCATGGTTCTGTCGATGCTCACGAAGATACTGCATCACCAATAGAAACAACGACATCAACGAGAAATTCTAACGCTTCAGTTCCTCTTCTGCGTTCCACTGTCCGTTGGGGTTACGTGACTTATGAAGCAAGAGCTTCTAAGGAAATCTCTTCGGTACTGAATTTAATCGAGAAAGAAGACTCCTCGATTCAAATCCCCAACTGTCGAGAAAAGTATCACCAAGGGCAGATTTTATCAATTGATGATATTGAAACAGCTTACTCGGCTTCTTCTTGCTTATTAAACCTTTTACGTCAGTCTCAGGTACGAGCCATGTTAGTCGTACCGATTGTTGTTCAAAATAAACTGTGGGGACTCTTGAT
This sequence comes from uncultured bacterium, assembly GCA_966675205.1. Classification (GTDB taxonomy): domain Bacteria; phylum Cyanobacteriota; class Cyanobacteriia; order Cyanobacteriales; family Coleofasciculaceae; genus JBFLZA01. The sequence goes on along the minus strand of CBKWLJ010000243.1, from coordinate 2,809 downwards.
TGCCCATCAGTGTTTTAAGCCACGCTCTTGGATCAAAAGTGAAAGAACATTTCTGAGTTTGATAGCGGAACATTTGAGTGTTGCCATTCACCAAGCTCAGTTATATGCTCAGTTGCAACAACAAAAAATTACCCTAGAACAACGGGTTATTGAGCGTACCCAAGAACTTCGGGATGCCTTGCAAGCCGCTCAAGCTGCTAGCCGTGCCAAGAGCGAATTCTTGGCAACGATGAGTCATGAGTTACGAACGCCTTTAACCTGTGTTATTGGGATGTCAGCAACACTATTGCGTTGGTCTTTTGGTCAGGAAGGTTCACAGGGGGTTCCCCTACATAAGCAGCGACACTATTTAAAAACGATTCAGGATAGTGGAGAACATCTTTTAGAACTGATCAACGATATTTTGGATTTGTCTCAAGTTGAGGCAGGGAAAGCTATCTTGAACTTTAGTCAGTTTTCTATCATTAAGCTGGCTCAGCAAGTTATAAGAACTTTTCAAGAAAAAGCTTACCTGCGCCGAGTCTCTCTGGAGCTAGATTTGCGAGTCAAACCTCAAGGCTCTAGACAAAAAGCGGCTTCTGAAGAGTACTTTTGTGCCGATAAGCGCCGAGTTAAGCAAATTTTGTTTAATCTCTTAGGTAATGCCATCAAATTTACTCCTGCTGGGGGACAAGTAAAGTTACGCATCTGGAGAGAACAGAACTTTGCCGTCTTTCAAATCGAGGACACCGGTATCGGTATTGCAGCGGATCAATTGCCCTTACTGTTTGAAAAGTTTCAGCAGCTAGAGACGGTATACCAGCGCAAATACGAAGGAACAGGTTTAGGTTTGGCATTGACGAAACAGCTAATAGAACTGCACGGAGGCAGAATCGAAGTTGAATCTGTAGTCGGTGAGGGTTCTGTGTTTACGGTTTGGTTGCCTGATCAGCCTTTAGCTGCCACAATGTCTAGCAAAGGAACCATCAGTCACGCTAAAAGTTCAAATCCTCAAGGAAGCATTGTTTTAGTAGAAGATAACGGAGAAAGCGCAACACTGATTTGCGAAATTCTCACTGCCGCTGGCTATCATGTTGTCTGGTTGATTGATGGTTCTACAGCTCTTGGTCAAATTGAACTGCTTCAACCTAAGACGGTGATTGTCGATTGGCAGCTACGGGGTGTGGATGGTTATGAAATAACCCATTGCCTACGTAACTCACCGACTACCCAGCACATTAAAGTCCTCGCCCTAATTACTCCAACCTTAAGTGAAGACCAAGAGGATGATATCACTGCGATCGTTGATCATTTCTTACCTAAACCGATTGAACCCGCACAATTATTAGATCAAGTGACTGTGTTGATGACCAATTAGACGGATTCGAGCTGTTAAGATAAACATTGGCTCTTCAATGAATTAAATTCCTTATAGTATCTGGGGTTCTTTGGAAACCCCTATTGTGCCACATTTAAAAGTGTAACGAATTAAATAAGCTCACTGGCGTGAGTCCTCAGATAATAAAGTATAGAAATAATCATTGATTTTCTCCACCCCACTGGTAGATGTGCCGATGGGGTCTTTTGTTATATCAAAAACTATATAGGTTTCAAGCCCCTCACTTGAAAGTCGGGGGGATAATCCAAAATTCTTGCATCGAATGAATCTTTCTAAACTGCTACACATTTGGGTTTTTTTTTCTTTAATAAGAGCTGATGAACCGTGTTGATTAGATCCTGAGGGTGGCACAGCTTAGAGAGGTAAGCATCGGCTTGGCGTTGATGATCGTGTTTTGAATGAAATTCTTTTTCTTGACCTGAATAGATTAATATCGGTAAATTCTGAGTTTTTTCATCAGATTTGAGCCGTTGACAAACTTCATAGCCATTCATCCCAGGCATGAGGATATCTAAAACTACTAATGCCGGAGACTTAGATTGAACTTGCTCTAGTGCTTCAACACCATTACTCGCCACAATCACATCTAGCCCGACTTTCTTGAGGAGTTTGGAGATGATCACTTGCTGGGTTGGGTCATCATCTACAACTAGGGCTACGCACATAGATAATTTCCTCTGTTATCTCTATCACCTAGTGTTTGTGATCTGACGACGAATGGGTGTGAAACTTCCATAAAGACAGATAAAGATTTTGCGATCGCTTATTTATAGAGGAGGCGCAAAGCTAGAATCAGTAAGGTTTCCAGGGCGAACTCTCAGCTAGCGATCGCACTCCTGTTGAAGTTGCAAAGCTTAATCAGTGGTGATTAACCACTCTTACCCAGTTTTGTCAACGACTGTACCTGCCTCCACTAGTTTGACGAGTGATGTCAAATTGAAGTTACTAAAGGCTTTGCACAGTTCTTCAAACTCGGCATACTTTTGCAAGCTATACATCCCCTCACTTAAACCTAATATCCGACAAAACTCCTTGTAGTCCGTTTTCCAGTGAAGAGCGTTGAGAGATTGAACCAAAGCTTTAATTTCCATATAAGTCAGCCCACTGCTTACATTGGTTGCCATAGTAGGCCCTTCCTCCTTTGAGTTAGATGAGAATAATTTAAGGAAGCTCCAAAATTTGTAAGTAAGACTGTAAGCCTTGAATTATCTAAGATACAAGTGTTGCACTGGACAAGTGTACTATCTAACGCCTGTCTTGCTCTGACAGTGATAGAAGCTATGAGTCACTTGTGAAGTTAGCTTAATTTTTTTGTGAGCGAAAATAATTAAACCCGTGATGGGAGGGGCCAGAAAAGTGTGATCTCGATTACAGGTTCAGGACTTACGCAAATTTACTGTTAAACCGCCATTTGTAGGGGCGATTCATGAA
>CBKWLJ010000242.1:0-13658 GCA_966675205.1 uncultured bacterium | reverse complement strand
GAAAAAATCAAGGTGTGGAATTTAAGCACTAGGGAAGCGATTTGCACTCTCACTGGGCATTCAGATAGTGTGACCGCAGTTGCATTTAGCCCAGATGGGCAAATTCTGGTCAGTGCCAGTCGCGATAGTACGATTAAGGTGTGGCGAATCCAGTAGTGAAGAAACAGAGAGACCTGCTAACATTGCTCAGTTGATATCTGAGAGTATGTGAGCAGGAGAGTGATCGCATTTCCCATGCCTTGTGCTTATAACGAATGAGCAATGTCTGGCTTATATGCTGAATAATCCCCAATCTGAGCAACCCATTTTTGGTCTGTTGAGCAATGGCGATGATTTCGTATTCATCAAATTAACTCAAGCTAGTACGCCTCAGTATGCCTTGTCTGATCAGTTCACACTCTGGAAGCGAGAGAATGAACTGTATAAAGTTCTGAGTATATTGAAGAAATTGGGTCAACTCATCAATCAATAGCCATGTCTCATCGCCCAATTTACCTGGACTGTCACGCCACAACGCCCGTCGATGAACGGGTGCTAGAGGCAATGCTGCCCTACTTCACCGAACATTTTGGCAATCCAGCGAGTATCAGCCACGCTTACGGTTGGGAGACAGAAGCAGCCGTTAAAAAAGCACGACAGACACTAGCAGACGCCATCCACACTACGCCGGAGGAGATTGTCTTTACTAGCGGTGCTACAGAGGCGAACAATTTAGCGATTAAGGGTGTTGCCGAAGCTTATTTCAGCAAAGGGCGTCATATTATTACGGTACAAACAGAGCATAATGCCGTTCTTGACCCCTGCGAATACCTACAAACTTTAGGCTTTGAAGTAACGTTCCTGCCTGTGCAGCCGGATGGGTTAGTTAATTTAGCCGAGTTAGAAAAGGCATTCCGTCCCGATACGATTTTGGTGTCGGTGATGGCAGCAAATAACGAAATTGGGGTGTTACAGCCGTTGGCGGACATTGGGGCACTTTGTCGCCAGCATCAGATACTGTTCCATACAGATGCTGCTCAAGCTATTGGAAAAGTTCCTTTGGATGTCGAGGCAATGAATATTGACTTGATGTCCCTGACGGCGCATAAAGTTTATGGCCCTAAGGGAATCGGAGCACTGTACGTCAGACGCAGAAATCCCAGAGTCAGGCTGTCACCCCAAATTCATGGCGGTGGGCACGAACGGGGAATGCGATCGGGTACACTCTATACTCCTCAAATAGTGGGATTTGCTAAGGCGGTTGAACTAGGGCTGGAAGAGTGGGAAAGTGAGTCAAACCGTCTGACTCAGTTGCGACAACATCTATGGCAGCAACTAAGCCAACTAGAAGGAATCCATCTCAACGGACATCCCACACAACGCTTGTCAGGAAACCTCAACATTAGTGTAGAGGGGGTCGATGGTGCAGCACTGTTGTTGGGATTACAGCCTGTCGTAGCGGTTTCCTCAGGTGCAGCGTGTTCGTCGGTGAAAACGTCTCCCTCCCATGTCCTGTTAGCACTAGGACATTCTGAAACTTTGGCTTATGCCTCAGTACGGTTTGGCATTGGGCGCTTTAATACAGCAGAAGAAATCGATCGCGTGGCGACTCATACGATTTCCACGATTCAATCTTTACGTCAATCCCAATCTCTCCCGATTGCTAAGTGATACAATAAAGCCGAGGGATGGGTAAGGGTCAGTCTCAGTGTCGCCAGCGTGGGGCGAAGGGTCAAGGCAGAGTGTACAGTTACCACCTTAAATTGCGTGGCATCTGTAGAACAGCGCGGTATAATACAGCATCATAGGGATAGTTGCGCGTCACAGTTCCAGTGGGTTCACCTTCTGTAAACTAGCATTAGATGCTATGCGTAACTAATTTACTCTTAGAGACTTTCAGCTCAAAGCCTTACGAAATCCAAAGTTTCTCCTTTGTGGAAGGGTAAAACCTTGGATGATGATTGTATGAAGAAGAATTGACTGACGTGAGGGCCGAGTTATATCCAGTCACTCCGAAGTCACCAAAGATTCTGTTTTTTTCAATGAAGCTAGAGGTTTCGCTGACACAGATATATACACAATTACTTGGGTAGCCAAAGCGAGAGAACAAGCCTCATTACCTAAGCTTGCTGCCAAATTTAGAGGAAATTGAATGCCAAAGCAAATTATTATTGCAGAGCAACATCGTCTTGCTGCTGTTTTTTGGGAAGATCAAATTCAAGAATTGGTTGTTGCTACCGGTCAACACCAAGTTAGTGATATTTATCTCGGTATTGTTGAAAATGTCTTACCTGGGATAGATGCCGCTTTTGTCAATATCGGAGACCCAGATCGGAATGGTTTTATTCATGTTACCGATTTAGGACCGTTGCGGCTGAAACGGAGTGCAGGTGCGATTACTGAACTGCTGACTCCCCAGCAAAAAGTTTTAGTTCAAGTAATGAAGGAGCCGACAGGAAATAAAGGCCCTCGGCTGACGGGTAATCTCAGTTTACCGGGTCGTTATCTGGTATTAATGCCCTTTGGACGGGGAGTTAATTTATCCCGGCGAATTAAGAATGATAACGAACGCAACCGCCTGCGAGCACTCGCTGTCCTGATTAAACCCTCTGGCATGGGGCTGTTGGTACGAACCGAAGCAGAAGGGAAAGCGGAAGAAGCCATCATCGAAGATTTAGAAGTGCTGCAAAAGCAATGGGAAGCTATTCAGCAGGAAGCGACTTCTACTAGAGCACCGGCATTACTGAACCGGGATGATGATTTTATTCAGCGTGTCCTTCGGGATATGTATACGGCAGATGTGAATCGGATTGTGGTCGATTCTCATACAGGAGTAAAGCGAGTCAAGCAACACTTGCTGAACTGGAATGGCGGTCGGATGCCAGATGGCGTCTTGATTGATCAGCACCGGGAACGCATTTCGATTCTTGAGTACTTCCGTGTGAATGCTGCCATTCGAGAAGCGTTGAAACCCAGAGTTGATTTACCATCTGGTGGCTACATCATCATCGAACCGACGGAAGCGCTAACAGTTATTGATGTTAACTCAGGTTCGTTTACGCGATCGGCAACGGCACGGGAAACTGTTTTGTGGACCAACTGCGAAGCCGCTACAGAAATTGCCCGTCAGTTGCGCCTGCGGAATCTTGCGGGTGTAATCATTGTTGATTTTATTGATATGGACTCGCGGCGAGACCAGTTGCAGGTATTAGAACACTTCAACAAAGCCTTGAGGACAGATAAAGCTAGACCGCAAATTGCCCAGCTATCTGAACTCGGTTTGGTAGAACTGACTCGCAAGCGTCAGGGTCAAAACATATATGAGTTATTTGGTCAACCTTGTGCGTCTTGTGGCGGTTTGGGACATTTAGTGCGTCTTCCGGGTGAAAGCGATCGCGCCATCAAAGAAGCAATAGAGCCTGTTGTCCCAACGATGTTAAGGGAAACTCGGATGCCTGAGTTGCCCGAACCTATCGATATTCCGGCAGGAGAAGATGCTGATGATCTGGATCTTCTGCATCACCCCAGCTATCAAGAGCGGGGAGGGTTGAATAATAACCGCCGCCGCCGTCGCCGTCGTCTTGATGAACCTGTACCGGAAGTGTTTACGAAGGGCAGTTCTCGTCCGGCTCCTGTACTTTCTGCCAGATCAGAAGTTGTAGCAGATGCTGATAGTGTGCGAGTGAGTGAAGTAGGACGCGATAGCGCACCAGCGTTCCCTGTCAGCGACAGCAGTCTAACAGGACAAGTGGGACGAGTTTCCACCTTAGAGCCTAGAGACAGCAGTAAATCTCCTTTAGTTAAGCCGACAAAAGAGATAGAACCCCCTGAAGTCATTGCGATCGAGATGACTCCAGAGGAACAAGATGTGTACGCTTTGATGGGAATTTCTCCTCTAGTACGCTTAAACCGAGAAATCAAAAATCCTAGATCAGTGATTCTCTCTGTCGTACTTCCTGGAGAAGGGGGTGCAACCGAGGATGCGGATGCAGAGGCAGTAGAATCATCTCCCGAAGCATCTAGGCTTTCTCCGGAATTGAATGATGCTCAAACTTCAGAAACTTTCATCACCGCATCAGCATCCTCAACTGCAACTGAGGAAGCAGAAACTTCCGAAGGGGTACTGCTATCGAGTGAAGCATCCGCTCCAGAACTACCGACGGAACCAGCCGCAACGATGGAATCAGAAAGAAGCCGTCCTCTCATCCGCCGCCGCCGCCGTCGCTCTTCGGCGCTCGACAGTGAAGATTCGGCAGCTGAATGAAGAAAGCTTCATCAGATACGCCAGCTTTGTGCCAGATGAGAGAAAGCCAAGAGCAGGTTGGTAGAAGCAAAAAAAGAACCACCGATGTTGCCCAACAACCTCAGTGGCAACTTAACTGTTGTGAATTACCTAATTTAGCGGGTAATCAGAGATTAGTTGCCGGTGTAGATGAAGTAGGCCGAGGTGCTTTATTTGGACCGGTGGTGGCGGCAGCCGTGATTTTACCAACCTCTTCTTTGCCGAAACTTGCCATTGCTGGCATCAAAGACAGCAAACAGTTATCTGCGTTGCAGCGTCTCAAGCTGGCTCAAGAGATTAAAAGTTTGGCGCTGGATTGGAAAATTGGCTATGCCACCAGCCAGGAAATTGATCAGCTCAATATCTTCCAAGCTTCCCTGCTAGCGATGAAGCGGGGGATTCTCAAGCTGAACGTGAAACCTGATATTTGCTTTGTTGATGGTAAGCACCCTCTTCCCGACTTACCGATACCTCAGCAAACGATGATTAAGGGAGATGAGCGATCGCTAGAAATTGCTGCTGCTAGTATTGTGGCTAAGGTATGGCGCGATGACCTAGTAATGCGTTTGGCGACTAAGTATCCTAACTACGATTTGGCCGCTAATAAAGGTTATGGAACCCAAAAACATCGCTTAGCGTTACAGCAATATGGCCCTTCGCGCTTGCACCGAATATCTTTTAACCCTTGCCAAGTTGGGTTGAGGGTTGAAGGTTGATAAAGTTGCAGGTTATCAAGTTAGCAGGTTGCAGGTTGTAAGGTTTAAGGTTGTAAGTTATCAGGTTGTAACCCCTAGCTTTTAGCTTTTCCACCTGGACTAAGCCCCGCTTTGCTAACAACGTTCCAAACTTTCAACCTTCCAACTTTCCAACCTACAACTTCTACGATAATGTACAACTTTTAACTCTTAGCGGTAATAGGTTCTGTGGAATGAGGGGGAATTTGGGTTTGTACGTCTTGACTTGCCCATTGACGATAATCCAACAATAGCTGATGCATTAGTTTCTGTTTAATTCTTACTAAAACGCTTTTTAGTAAACTATTTCCCGTTGTTTCTAAAATAGGTTTAGGAGTGAGGGAAAACGGAAGCGGAATATCAACATTGACTTTTAAATCTGCTCTTCCTCTGAGCTGAGTTACTCCATTATTTTGATAGGAATAAAGTTTTCCTTTTAAGTCAAGAGCAAATCGTTGATTAATATAGTCAAGCCCTCGAATTTCGCAGCCTACAGAGGTTAAATGAACTGTGCCGTCTGCATCAGTCCATACTTTCAGCTCGACAGTTGGCTGAAATGTCAAGGACATAAAGTGCAAGGATCGCATTTGCAGGCGAAAACGTTCGTGACTGATTGGTTGGATTAAATTGGGGTCTGCGATCGCATAGACTAGTCGCTGGGGTTGACGTAAATAGTGCTGAATTGGAACAGGTTGTTCCGGGACGGTAATTTCGACGGATTGGGATGCAACAAAGTGGCTGTTCATAATGAGGGAAGCAATCAGCTTTTAAGCTGGTTAATTATTTTTACTTTACAATTTTTTAAGCTTTTCCGAAAATTTCTTATTTAACTTGAGCTGCATTTTCATTTAAAAAAGGCATAGTCAGCATTTTTTCCTCTTTTAATTGTAAAAATTTATAAAGCAACTCTCCATCTCCCTAAGGAAAGCTGTAGAGGAGTTAGGGCTGGTGCTACAAGCTTATTCCGTGAGAGATGGGGAGATTGACCTCAATGGGGGAACGGAGGAACAAAGTTTCCCGTTTCCTATTCCCTGTTCCCCTTTAAAGTGTATTGATGAGATAAGGAAAGAGTCGTTTACAAGGTTGTAAATACTTTATGTCAATATCCATTGCCCATCTGGGTCCACCTGGCACTTATGCAGAAGCAGCAGCCCTAGCCTACGTTCGCACGCTTGCCAAAGATACGGAAAACCAACCGTTGTTATGTCCCTATCCCAGCATTGCTCAAACCTTATATGCGGTGGCACAGGGGCAAGCTCATCTCGCAGTTGTCCCGGTGGAAAATTCTATTGAAGGCAGTGTTGCTGTTACACTGGACACTCTATGGCAACTGAATGCGCTCCAAATTCAGCAAGCTCTAGTTTTGCCCATCAGACACTCTCTGTTGTCACGGGCGTCCTCTTTGGAGGCAATCCGAACCGTTTATTCTCATCCCCAAGCTTTGGCACAATGCCAAGGGTGGTTACAGAAGTTTTTACCTTCGGTGCAACTGGTACCAACCAACTCGACAACAGAACCGCTACAGTATCTAGATAAAGACTATACGGCAGGCGTTATTACCTCTCAACGAGCAGCACAGCTTTACAATCTGCCCACCCTAGCGTCTGCCATTAATGATTATCCCGATAATTGCACTCGATTTTGGGTCATGGGTTTGCACTCTTGTTCAGGAGGCAGTCATACATCCTTAGCTTTTAGCGTGCCCGCTAATCAACCTGGGGCTCTCGTGAAACCACTCCAAGTTTTTGCAAGTAAAGGAATTAACATGAGCCGTATTGAGTCTCGCCCTACAAAGCGATCGCTCGGTGAATACCTTTTCTTCATTGATATTGAAGCAGATTCCTCTCAAGCGCCTGTTCAAGCTGCTCTTTCAGAATTAGCTTCCTATACAGAAATTCTCAAAATTTTTGGCAGCTATAAAGTTCTAACCATGGACTCATCGGAGCATTGTGAGGCGGCATCCAGTTAACTAAGAACGATCAAAGAGACACGCTCAATCGCATCTCTTTGGTCATGTCTCTTCAGGAAAGGGACAGTGGCATATAAAAATAGGTAATTAGAGTTCAACTTCCAAGAACAAACAGGCTAGTGCAGAACGGCGGAAATAACTCACCAGTTCAAAAAGGTTAAAAAGCTACTATACAAGCAATATCCCTTCTGCCTTGGAGCCTCCTGTATAAAAGCTTTCTTGCACTGTGAAGCAAGAACCTCAATTAAGAGCATCTTTAAGAACTGTACGTGCTGCTAAATGATTGCGAGTTGATGTCAGAATTTCTGCTTCCCGTTCTAGACGCTTGGCTGTATCCTGCATTTCCAAAAGCGCCTGTTGTTCCGATGCTACTCCGTAAAGATTGCTCGCAATCCAGTAAGACAACTCAATGGGTAAATCGGGTAAATCTTCAGGGAGCTCAATTTTCTGGTCGGTTAATTTAGAGGAAAGACGTACAACATCTCGAAGCAACTGTTCGACTTCTGTTGATAGCGGTCTCAAATCTTTTTCTGGGGGTCGATCCTCAATCCATTCGACTAGCCCTACGCGATAAGGCTTGTCCCGGACATACTCCAAAACGCGAAATCTTTGCTGTCCTAAAGTCAAGATTTTCATCCGGTCATCGGGTAAGCGCTGAAAGTGGATAATTTCAGCACAGCAACCTACTGCTGCTGGTTGACCTTGAACGGGGTCCCACATTAACACACCAAATCGGCGATCGCTCTCCAAAATCGTGTTCATCATGATTCGGTAGCGAAATTCAAAAATGTGTAGGGGCAGAGGACGCCCCGGAAACAGAACTACCTCAGGTAGTGGGAATAAGGGGAGTTCTCTGACGGCTATTGAGGAAGAGGATGCCATTGTGCCTTAATGAAAAGGGTAATTTCGCTTCTTTACCTACTTTAACGGATTTCTTGGGATACAAGTACCAAAAAACCCGTTAAAGCGTTACTTTTAGCCTAACCTTACCCTTAAAATGATTGCGAAAAACTGTTTTACAGCTTGACTTCAATATCAACACCAGCAGGTAGGTCTAGTTTCATGAGGGCGTCAATAGTTTTTGAAGAAGGTTGGTAAATGTCGATAATGCGGCGGTGAGTTCGTGTTTCAAAGTGTTCGCGTGAATCTTTATCGACGTGGGGCGATCGCAAAACACAATAGATCCGACGCCGGGTAGGTAAAGGAATAGGACCAATCGCTGTAGCATTGGTGCGATTTGCGGTATCTACAATCTTCTCGCAAGAAGTATCAAGTAATCGCCGATCAAAGGCTTTGAGACGAATCCGAATTTTTTGCTGCTGAATGGTTGCCATTTCTGAATTGTCTAGGTTCTAAATGGAATAGGTTGGTAGGAATTGAGGATTAGGAAATGGGAAGCTGGGAACAATTGAACCTTGAATTCACATTTTTCCAGTCTCCAGTCCCTAGTACTCAGTCCTATTGGTGTTAAAGTCAGGTAAATAAGGAGCAGAAAGTTTTTCTGCTCCTCTGTAGCTATTTAAATCGCGGTAGTGTTACTTGAGAATTTTGGCAACGACACCCGCACCGATGGTACGGCCACCTTCACGAATAGCAAAGCGCATTCCTTGCTCGATCGCGATCGGGCTAATCAGTTCCACGGTCATCTTAATACGGTCTCCAGGCATAACCATTTCAGCTTTACTGCCATCGTCAGCCGTGAAATCACTGATGGTACCTGTCACATCGGTTGTACGAACGTAGAACTGAGGACGATAACCTGGGAAGAAGGGAGTGTGACGACCGCCTTCTTCTTTTTTGAGGACGTACACTTCAGACTCAAATTGAGTATGAGGCGTAATTGAATTGGGTTGGGCGATAACCATACCCCGTTCAATATCTTTTTTCTCGATCCCTCGGAGCAGAATTCCGGCGTTATCTCCAGCCATCCCTTCCTCAAGACTCTTCTTGAACATCTCGATGCCGGTGACTGTGGTTTCACGAGTAGGCTTGAGTCCAACTAGCTGAACTTTTTCGCCGATCTTGACTTTTCCACGCTCGATCCGGCCAGTCGCTACCGTACCCCGACCCGTAATAGTGAAGACGTCTTCTACCGCCATCAGGAAGGGCTTATCTACATCACGCTCCGGTGTAGGAATGTAAGCATCCACCTCATCCATCAACTTGTAGATTTTATCAACCCACTCGTTTTCTCCGCGTTGGGTTTTGGGGTTGGCCACCATGGTTTCTAACGCCTGCAAAGCCGAGCCCGCAACAATGGGAATGCCATCTCCATCGAATTCATAACTGCTCAGGAGTTCGCGGACTTCGAGTTCCACCAATTCCAGCAGTTCCTCATCGTCCACCATGTCTTGCTTGTTCAAGAAGACAACCAAGCTGGGGACACCCACCTGTTTAGCTAACAAAATATGTTCCCGTGTTTGGGGCATCGGACCATCAGCGGCGGACACCACAAGGATTGCCCCGTCCATTTGAGCCGCACCCGTGATCATATTCTTCACATAGTCGGCGTGTCCGGGACAATCAACGTGAGCATAGTGTCGCTCTGCCGTTTCGTACTCTACGTGGGCGGTGTTGATCGTAATCCCCCGCGCCTTTTCCTCTGGTGCCGCGTCAATTTCGTCATACTTTCTTGCCTGCGCTTGACCCATAGCTGCCAAAGTCATTGTGATGGCAGCAGTCAGCGTTGTTTTGCCGTGGTCTACGTGACCGATTGTACCGATGTTGACGTGGGGTTTAGTCCGTTCAAACTTTGCGCGTGCCATGAATTACGTGTTCCTTTTCCTATCTATGCGTTCCCTTTACTCTTAGCGATGATGGCTTCTGCCACATTACGAGGAACTTCTTCGTAGTGGCTAAACTCCATCGAAAAGATACCTCGACCTTGGGTCTTAGAGCGGATATCCGTAGCATAGCCAAACATCTCTGCTAGTGGAACTTTTGCAGTGACTTTGGCAGTGCCTGCTTCAGAGCCCATGCCTTCTATTTGACCACGACGAGAGTTAAGGTCACCCATGACATCTCCCAGGAAGTTCTCGGGGACTTCAACCTCAACCTTCATCATAGGCTCTAACAGGACTGGCGAAGCCTTTAATACAGCCTCCCGAATTGCCATTGAGCCGGCAATTTTGAATGCCATTTCCGAAGAGTCTACCTCGTGGTAAGACCCATCGACTAGAGTGGCTTTCACGTCAATGAGAGGATATCCGGCGAGAATACCAGATTCGCAAGCTTCTTTCATCCCCTGTTCTGCTGGAGATACATACTCTTTCGGTATGGAGCCGCCCACAATCTTGGAGACAAATTCAAAACCGCTACCGGCATCTCCGGGTGCCAATTCAATCACGACGTGACCGTACTGACCTTTACCACCACTTTGGCGGATAAACTTGCCTTCAGCCTTGACAGCTTTGCGAACGGTTTCGCGATAAGCTACCTGCGGTGCCCCAACATTGGCTTCTACCTTAAACTCCCGCAGCATCCGATCTACCAAGATTTCTAGATGCAGCTCACCCATTCCGGCAATTACGGTTTGATTGGTTTCGGGGTCGATACTGACGCGGAAAGTTGGGTCTTCCTCAGATAGGGATTGGAGAGCTTTGGATAATTTCTCCATATCCTGCTTGGTTTTTGGCTCTACCGCTACAGAGATTACAGGTTCTGGAATGAAGAGGGATTCGAGAATAACTGGAGAGCCTTCTTCACAAATCGTGTCACCTGTAAAGGTATTTTTCAGACCGATTGCAGCGCCCAAGTCACCAGCTCGTAACTCATCTACCTCAATCCGTTCGTTCGCTTTCAGAACGATCAAGCGAGAGATGCGCTCTTTTTGATCTTTGGTAGAGTTGAGAATGTAGCTTCCCTTTTTGAGAATTCCTGAGTAAACTCGGAGGAAAGTTAAGCGACCAAAAGGGTCTGCCATAATTTTGAAGGCAAGAGCTGACATGGGAGCGGTATCATCCGCAGCTCTCTCGGCCACTGTCCCGTCTGGTAGAGTTCCTTGAATTGGAGGAATATCTACAGGAGCTGGCAAGTAGTCAACAACTGCATCTAATAGCAGTTGAACGCCTTTGTTTTTGAAAGCGGAACCACACAGTACAGGAACGACAGTTCCAGCAATGGTACCTTTACGAAGAGCACTCTTGATCTCTCCTTCTGTGAGTTCTTCGCCTTCCAGGTATTTTTCAATTAAAGCTTCATCTGTCTCGGCTACTGCCTCGATCAACTTAGCCCGGAATTCGTCGGCTTGCGCTTTGATATCTTCGGGAATTTCCGTATCTTCAATATCAGTTCCCAGATCATTGTTGTAGATTTTGGCTCGCATCCGAACCAAGTCTACAATTCCCCTCAATTCGTTTTCGCTGCCGATAGGGATTTGAATCGCAACTGCATTAGCCCCCATGCGATCGCGAATTTGATCATAAACTCTGAAGAAATTCGCTCCCGTCCGATCCATCTTGTTGACGAATGCAATACGAGGTACTTTGTAGCGGTCTGCCTGCCGCCATACTGTCTCGGACTGAGGCTGAACCCCACCCACTGAACAGAAAACGGCAATCACGCCATCTAGTACCCGCATCGAACGTTCCACTTCAATGGTGAAGTCAACGTGACCCGGTGTATCAATAATATTAATTCGATGGTCTTTCCAGCTCGTGCTGATCGCAGCAGCAGTGATAGTAATTCCCCGCTCCCGCTCTTGTTCCATCCAGTCTGTTACAGCGGTTCCTTCATGGACTTCACCGATTTTGTGAACCATTCCTGAGTAAAACAGGATGCGTTCGGTTGTTGTTGTCTTGCCCGCATCAATGTGGGCTGCAATTCCGATATTACGTACTCTCTCAAGCGGGATGGTACGTGTCACAGCTACCTCCTTCGTCTGGTGCCGACCGTCTTTACACGTTGCTATCTGTTTACAATTCTATACTTTGTTTAAATCTTTATGCACTTTCGCGCATAAGTCTGCGACCAAGACACAGTTCAAGGCATTCTTTGTAAAGCATTTAGTACCGATAATGTGCAAAAGCTTTATTAGCCTCTGCCATTCTATGAGTTTCTTCCCGCTTACGCATGGCATTTCCGGTTGAATTTGCTGCGTCCATCAGCTCATTAGCCAGTTTGCTAGCCATTGTTCTGCCGGCTCTGGCTCTTGAAAATTGGATTAACCAGCGTAGGGCTAAAGCTGTACCTCGTTCTGAGCGCACTTCCATCGGCACCTGATAGGTTGCTCCACCTACCCGACGGGCTTTCACCTCAACCAAAGGAGTGACATTACGCACAGCAGTTTCAAATGTTTCTAAAGGATCGCTTCCTATGCGTTCCTCAATAATTTTGAGCGCGTCGTAAATAATTCGATTAGCAACGGACTGCTTGCCATGGCGCATAATCCGTCGCACCATCATACTAATTAATCGGCTGTTGTAAACCGGATCAGGTGGAACAGGACGCTTTTTAACAACTGCGCGACGAGACATAGTAAGCCTTAAAAAACAATAGCGACAATTGAAGAAAAATTCACATGAACAAGCATAATAGCACTCCCAAAAGTGCTGTAATGCTGTTACGTTTAGATTTGTTTAGGTCTAGTTATTTAGTTCCCTAACCCTGAGTAGATTTTCCTAATGTCGTCTTAAGGGTATCCCTCGACTGTGCATTTTTTATCTCACTAGGAATAAGTTCTCCTCACTCAGGATATCTGAACCCATTATAAGGGTGGAGAACGATCAAACTACTTTTTGTACGGCAAAATAAAGCAAACGCTAGATTTTACTTAGGACGCTTGGTTCCGTATTTAGAACGCCCTTGACGCCGATCTTTAACCCCGGCTGCATCTAGCGTTCCTCGGATAATGTGGTATCGCACCCCTGGCAAGTCTTTAACCCGACCCCCCCGAATCATAACTACTGAGTGTTCTTGGAGGTTGTGACCAATACCTGGAATGTAAGCCGTCACTTCAAATCCGGAAGTTAGACGAACCCTTGCCACTTTCCGCAAGGCTGAGTTCGGTTTTTTTGGTGTTGTTGTGTATACTCTCGTACAAACACCACGGCGCTGAGGACATTCTTTCAGCGCTGGTGACTTGGTTTTCTTGTTGATTTTGGAGCGTTCACTCCGAATAAGCTGCTGGATAGTGGGCATGAGTTAAGGTGTGTACAGCTCCCCTAAGAGAGATATAACTATTGACAAATTCCGATTGTATCTAATTTTAGAGGAAAATGTCAATTCTTAGGGAGTTGAAGTTTGAGTTTCTGTTTGGCTACTCGCTTCTACCTCAACTTTAAAGGAGTTGCCACAACCACAACTTTCTACAGCTTTGGGATTATGAAAGCGAAATCCACCTCCCATGAGGTCTTCTGTATAATCCAGCTTCAGACCCCCAATATAGCTTAAGCTCTCTTCGTCTACAATGACCCCTATATCATCGCACTCAAAGATATGATCTTCCGGATGAGTTGCTTCATCAAAGCCTAGAGTGTAGTAAAAATCAGCACAACCGCCTCTTTGAACTCCTAAACGCAATCTGGCTTTTGGATTTTGACGCCTTAACTGTAACCGTCTAATTTCACCAACGGCAGCTTTACTTAAATTAATCATCCAATTACTCCCAATCTTCAAGGCTTTCCTTAGCATGGCAGTAAGTTAACGGGACTTAGACAGATTTCAAGCCCAAACAAAGCCCAAAGCGGCTTTGTGA
>CBKWLJ010000241.1:0-13666 GCA_966675205.1 uncultured bacterium | reverse complement strand
GAAAATTGCATTTCCAGCTTTTCCAGCAGGTCTATTGTCAGTCTATTGCATATTTTCTTTAGAAACAATTTTGATTTAACAATGCAACTTATTTGTTCTTAATTTGATTCAATACTGCAACTTATTGTCGGCTCTAAACATTGATTCAACAATGCGACTTATACTCTAAATATTGATTTAAAAATGCGACTTATTCAGTCAAATTTAATGGGAAAGGCAGCTAATTCAATAAAACTTGATTTAAAAATGCGACTTATTCTGATTAACTTGATGGTGAATTGCGACTTATGGTGATGCCAAGTTGATAACGAACAGCTTTATAGAGCGAGTTGTACTTCATTTTTATGCCATACTCCTCAAGTAGCCAAGATTGAATTTCGGCATAGCTTTTAAAGCCTTCATTTTGCCAGCGCTCCTTTAAAGCCGGGATAACAGATGCAGGAATTAAACTCGGCTTTTGTTTTCCTTGTTTAATATTCAACAATCCTGGCAACCCCCAATCGCGATATTCTCGCCACCAACGAAACAAGGTAGCGCGATCGCGTCCTAAAATCTGAGCCAGTTCTTTCACCGTCTCTACTTGATGGGTCTTAAATAGGTATAAAGCCCTCAGCCTCTCCCGTTTGGTTTTACTCTTTTGCTTTACCATCAGTTGCTGAAGTTTTTCGGGAGATTCAGAAATTTCCAGTTGGCAGACTTTCATTACTACAAGAAAACTCGACAAGCTAATCTATTGTCGGGGAAAAGCTAAGTCAACCTTCTGTCAGGGGATTATTAGACCAAAAGGTAGCGAACCAGCTCTAATCCCTAGCAAAAATTGCAGTTCAAGGGGAGTCGGGAATCGGGAGTAGGGAGTAGGGTTCCTGCGTTTTAAAAGTATGGGATTGAATTCCCGAATGTTTGATTAAATCTTACCGTTGCCGTCTCTTTTCCATAACTTAGGGTTGAAAGTGTGGGCTTTAACCCACGGACTTTAGTTTTTCCCCGATTCCCGATTCCCGACTCCCGACTCCCAAACCGAAGGTTTCTGTAAATTAGTCAAAATCTTGTCTTGATCGCATCCTCAATCAACCTCACCCCGGCTTTAGGATTAAACTGCTCATCCCACAAACCCGGACTACACTGAAAATTCGCATTCCATACCCACGGATAGGCATCAAACGCACTCCAGAAACCTATCATCTTGGAGTATTTCAGTGCTGTTTTAACAAGGAATGCATAGAGTCTCTGCTGAAGTGCCTGATTGGGAATCCAGCAGGAATTCCACACCACAATTTCAGGACAGTGAATCTCAAAGCCAAGGTTTTTGAAGCACTGAAGTTGACGTTCTACTGTTCGTGGAGGAAGCAGCGGGTATGGGGGAGGGGTGTTGGAATGGAGTTGAAAGGATATGGCATCGATGGGGACTCCGGATTGCTTCAGGTCTGATGCAATGTCTGCGATCGCATTCCATTTATCCTGGTCTTTTATCCCATAGTCGCACCAACAGAGTACAGCATCGGGGTCAGCTTCACGAACAGTGCGGAACACCCTTGCCAAAAAATCAGAAGGTAGTGACTGCTTCCAGAACGAGTTTCTAAGTACGCCATCGCTGTCAGCAACCATCTCATTGACTACATCCCAGGCAAAAACCCTACCTCGATAGCGCTCTACAACGGCTCGGAGATAACCCTCAACCCACTTCCAGCACTCGTCTCTCGTTAGAGTCGCTTGTTCGAGCCAAGGAGGAACACAATGGTGCCAGAGCAAACAATTGCCTCTGACCTTCAAGCCTTGAGAAACAGCCCAATCAACCAGAGCATCGCCCATCTCAAAGTCGTACTGACCTTTCTGAGCACAAACCCAGGTCATCTTGAACGAGTTTTCCGGATAGATGCAATTGAAGGACTCTACCACCAACTGGCGATAGCGGGAGTTGACCCAAAATTCCGACTCTCTAACCGCTGTTCCCAGGATGATGCCAGATTGGTCAGCGACTTTTCTCAGCATAAACGAGCATCCTTAAGGGAGCAAAACTGAATCCGACCATTGGGCATCCTGACTTCTAAACATCTGAGCGTACCATAGCCGCGATCGCCTGAAACAACCCCTTCTCCAGCTTGGCGATAAGTCCCGGATGTGACATAAACTCGCTGGCCTACCAATGACTCACAGTTTGGGTCTATGGGAAGAGCTGCTGCTATCTTGAGAGTTTTGATGTGTTCTTTTTCCTCGATTGTTTCATCAATCTGAAACCTCTGCTAGAAAGTGTTGGATTGCATACATTTCAACATACTCAAGGCACTGCCAACTGGTTTTTCCGTTTGATGAAAAATACCAAGCTTTGCGATCTGTTGCGTAGAGATGCTGACTTAACCATTCCCATTCCAGGGGCGAAAATTGCTCAGCTGACACTTCTTGTGCCTCAACAAAGCCAATTCCAGTCATGCCACCTTCGGACGTAACGGAAACGAATCCGGGTTCTGGATGCTCAATACTTGTCGCGATCGCTGCGGAAACGTCCCAGCGTGTCCCTCGCTTAAGGCTTAGTACCCAGGTTCTAAGATTCTCCTGCTCTTGCTGAGTGAGTTCTTGTTGCCACTTTGCTTTTGAATCTTCCAAGGGGTTCTCCTAATAACTCAATATGCCTACGGGAAGCCTTCCGCCAATGCCTTCAACAGGGTGTAGGGGGTAGGGTGTGGGAGGAGGAGAGGATGGGAACCCGAACCCCACTCTTTCTCCTTGCCTCCCAATTCACTCTCTTTGCAAGCTAAAAACTCTTTCATTACACCCTACACCCTACACCCGCTCGTGCGTGGGGCTTGGTGAGTGCGCTCACACCCACCGATGTGGACTGAATCATGAATTATCTCCCTCCACAAACTCTAAATCGGTGCCCCCCCGTAAGATTACAGAAAGCAGATTCGACTGGGAGCACACAGACATCCCCCGAACGCCTTCAAGGAACTTGGGAAATCCCAAATCAGCGATACATTGCACAATCGTTGCGTTGAGCGCTTCTACACAATCCTCCAATTCCTCCGGTGTTTGGGCAGTCTCAATCGCAGCCACAGACAAATCCACAACGGGTGAGAGGTACTCTTCAATCAGGCTTTTCTCGTTTTCATCCAGATCGGAAAAATTATTACTGCCCCTATATAGCCCTAGTAGGACGAGTAATATTTTTTTGAGTCGCGGCCACCCCCCAAATTCCTTAGCGATTTTGCTAATCAGTTCTTGGGATTTGCCGATTAAGGCTGCGATCGCATCCTGGGTAATTTTCTGCCCTTGGTCTTGTAACTGCCCCACAGCCTGCAAAATCTTCCAGCGGGTAATCTGATCGGGGGTGCCTGCCAGAGGGGTCAGCTCAAACGCTTCTTTGTCCTGAACCCGACAACCGAGGTGAGTCAAATAGCTCAAGTCTTGGTTTGTGCTAATTAGATACAGGATGAACTGTTCCTCCGGGTACAGATGCACCCGCTGGCGGCCAACAGTCTGTACAATTTCCGCCTCAACCAATCCTTGGTAATAATCCTCAAACCCCTCCAAGGAGCCAAACAACGCCCGATATTCGTCCTGAATGACTCCTAAGTTGGGACGGGGCATATTGAAGGCTGCTAGCGCCTCTACGCCTTTAAAAGCATTTGAGCCTCTGTTATCGTTGAACCACCACCCGTTTAGGGGCAGATGGGAGTCACCCTTATTGGCGAGTACCTTTACTTGCTGGTGTTGCTGGGTAATCCAATCCAGTAACGCGAGTTGACGGGCTTTGCAGGTATCGGAAATCTGGTTACTGCCCATCCCCTTCATGTCCACGTTGACCACTGTGAGATTAGAAAGGGGTGAACGTTCCTCTTCAATTTCCAGAACACGATCACCCAAAATCTCTTCTAGATACTGGATGTTAGGTGTAGCGTCTAGAAGTACCACGACTCCACAGGCGGTGAGTATATCGGCGTGACGGGAGTCCTGGATGGTTACTTGTAGTTGCTTGTGGGCAACCCGCAAGCTGCCTTTTTTCATTCCAGCCCATACCTCCAGAGCATCGACCAATACATTAGGCGGTAAAGCCTCAATGTTCTGTTGGGTTTCTTGAGCTGCATAAGCCTTGAGCATATTCCTGGCGAACTGGGCAATCTTCCTGTGTTTCTGACCCAAGCCGATTACGCTGTCAGGCTCCTCTACCACCTCTTGAATGGTTGGCATTGCTTCTCGAACCTGCTGAATCAGATTAGGGAGGTTTGCGATCGCATCGGCTCGAAGGAATTCATTGACTAGAGTTTCATGGTCTGCCCCCCGATTAACGCCTTTTTCTATGCAGTCGAAGTCGCCGTTTAGAGCATCCTGTAGGGCAAAGCGGATGGGTTGCAGGGCGGCAAAAGCTTCAGGAGCTTTACGCTCAACATACTCCCATAGCTGTGCCAGTTCATTGCCCCAAGCGGTTAGAGTAGTGGTGCCTCTTAGATATCTTGAGGCTTCTTCGACAAAAGCTGTATCGTTTGAGTAATCGTATTTTTTCTCGCCTTCCGGGTTGGGGGCTGAATCCAGGCTAGCCCGAATCCGCCGAGACTCCATGACTTCACGCCGTGCTGCCAAATATCCGTAGCCTTCACCCTTCTCTTGATGGCACTTGTAAGCAAATCGGCATTGCTTGCAGATGGGGTTTCGAGTTAGTGATTCCCCCGCGTCGCTTTTGACGTAATCCTGCTCAGAATCAACATCCCAGCCTTTTGACTTGAGCTTGACAAACAAGTCAGCGTTATGGCAAAGGGATGGTATTATCGGAACTTCATCTTCTTTTGCCCATTTGAGGTGAGGGTTCCCCTTGGGGGTAAACTTACCTGGAATTTGCGCCATCCCATTATGACGAGGGGGCATATTTGCCATTTCCTCAATGGTTTCGGTTGAAGGGTTGGTGTGGTTGAGGTCAAAATACCAGATTTTGCCTGTTCCATCAGGGTCGGGATACAGCAGTCCTGCGTCATGGCTTTTCCCAGAGCCGGTGAAGCTCTTGTCGCAAATGAACTTCCACCCCAACTGCTTGAGTTGGGCTAAAACTTCTAGGCGCTTTCCTTTCTTAAAGGTGATTCGGGGTAAGGGGCGACATAAGTAATCTTCAGGACGCGGTAACCGATGTTGTGGGTAGTGGATGACGCTGGGTGCTGAAGTGTGGCGACGGGTACGGGGAGCCAGTTTCTTCCCAAACCCCTTAGCTTGCTTGAGAACGCCTTTAATGGTTTGCTCAAGCCACCGACCTATGCCAAACTTAACTTCCCACTGGTCACGACTGATGGTGCGCTCAGGTGACGATTCTTCCCTGATACCTCCATGTAATCGTGCGATCGCCAGGTACTCTTCAATGCTGATTAGCTGTGCTGATTTCCTGGTTTCGGGTGATATCTCATCCGCATCAAGAGCTGACTTTTCAACCTGACCCCACCAGACAATTTTGACTGAGTAACCCCACGAGGCGAGTTTTTCCCAAGCCTTCTGATACTGGCTGGTGACATTGAAGTTGGAAGGAGCACCCGCATCAGCAAACCAGTAAACGATTCGTGTCCACAGTTGAGTAGAGAGCTTTTCTAAAGAATTTTGCCATTGTTCAGGACTGGCGGCAAAGTTAGCAGAAGCTGCACCTAATGTGGGCAGTCCCCACCGCTGGGCGATAAGGTCTGCTTTGAGAAAGCCTTCACTGTGTCCGATCGCTCGACGGGTAACACCGTGGTCAGGGCGGTACACACCGATGGGTAACTCACCATTGGGTAAGTGAGCTGACTTCTCCCCACTAGGCCAGCGATATTTTCCATTTTCTGTGTTGTCGAATCGGTTCTGCCAACCGATAAACTGCCCGTCAATGTTCGGGATAGGACAGGCGAAACCTGACTCCTTAACTGATAACTTCCCTCGTCTAACGCCTGGTAAATTGGCAGGTGTAAACTGTGGGACTTCCTGACTGGGATGAAATGAGAAGTAAGGTAAGTGGTCAATATGGGCGTCAGTTAAGCCGCGAGCGCGTAAATTATCCCTATGCTTAGAACTTATTCCGAAGTACCTGTGTATCCGGCGTATCGCTTGGTCGCGATCGCTTTCTGATAATGCTCCCTTGGTTAACTCTTCTTTCTCTCGTTGCTGCTGTAACTTTCTTTCCTGCTGTCGCTGCTGCCAGCCTGGTGAAGATTGTTCATCATTAGAGGCAGGGGCATACATCTCAAAGCCCCACTTATCCTGCCCCAGTGCCTTCCAGCCAGGGGGGATAATGCTTAAATCGGCACGACAGTGGACAATGCTGTTCTGCTTATTTTGTCTGCAATCCCTACGAGTGCCATTACAAATTGGGCAGTTTCGCTTGAGGAGGGTAAAGTTGTTCATCCCACACCCCCTTAATTGGCAAAGCCCATTTCCCAACTTTCATCTAGGAAATGATGAAAAGCCGCTCTGTTGCCAGTGTTGTTGTATTTTTGCCCTGATGAGGATTTGTCGTTACTCATTTCTCCATTAGTTGAGCGACGCGAAAAGCCCTCAACCCCTGATGGGAACTACAGACTTGCTGGCGATCGCCTAAAACAAGAAAATTACTAATTAGAGTGACCACTGCTTTCCTCTTTGCGTTTACGTGGCTTTTTCCCGATAAACCAGCACGAGCGGGAATGGCATTTCCCTTCAATGGCAAGAGGCTGCAAATGCCGTTTTTTCAAGGTTTCTGCGCTAATTCCCAAACGGGCAGCAAGTTCTTCGGTAGTGAGAGCAGGGTTTTGCTCAATGACGGCAAGGATTTCGTTTCGCTGCTTTTCTACAGCTTTTTGAATAGATTTGCTATAAAACATAATCTGTCTGCTTGTAGTTGCTAATGTCCCCGATTCCCCGCCCAAACGCATCGCGTCTCAACTCATCCCATCGCTAACTGACCAACTTTTTAGATCAGGCGAGATGAACAGGCTACATTTTTCCTGCTGGCGATGAAGGCATGGGTATCCCCCAAGGCAAAGTGAAGCCAATGGGGACAATTTGTTAAAAATTGTTTACCCAGTAATTGCCTGTTCTGGAAAGCTGGAGAGCCGAGCAGGTCGTGATTGCCCTTCTGCCGTGCTTACGAGTTTGTGAGCAAGGTGCAAGGTATCCCGTCAAGCGCTGGGTGTAGGGGGTAGGGTAGGTCTTGGGAGGAGCTTGTATCTCCTTCCAAGACAATTGCCTTGCTCATGCTGGGCTTGTATCCCAACAGGTTTCTCCGGCTGTTTTTTTTCCCCACACCCCACACCCCACACCCGCTCATGCGTGGGGCTTGGTCAAAGATAGAGGGATTTGCTACAGGGGCATGAATCAGGTGCTAACTAGACGTGTGAGAGGTACACTTCTGCTATGCTTCTTAAGAAGAAGGCAATCATAGGTTAGAACCTGGATACTCAATCTCAGACGGCAATTCATAGTTAACTCCATTAAAACGAGTTCTATTAACCTCTGCTAAAAGCTTATAGCATTAAGCGACCCGCAAAAATGCATAATAAAGTAAAGAATGTTTATTTCTCAAGATGGAAGTCCTAGCTGATTACCCCAAAAAACCGAAGTTATGGACTGCTAAGGGTTTGAAAACGTTAGGTGCGTTGATCAAGAAAGTTCGTGATGAACGGCAGTTGAGTTATCGCTCCCTAAGAGATCTCATTAAGGAGCGTACAGGTCATCACATGAGCGACGTGACCTTGGGAGATCTGGAGAAAGGGACTAGAGAACCGGCTTGGAGAACTTTATCGATTGTTGCAGCATCAGAAATTGTCTGCAAACCAAATGGCGTTCCCTACACGGTAGAGGAATTTTGCGATATTGCTGCCGAACAAATCAATCCGGATGATCCTGCTTTTTTTAAGCAAAATCATGGTACGAAAAAAAATGCTCTATCTAAAGAGGAAAAAAACTTGCATCAATTTTCGTACCTACAACTGCAAAGACTGAAAGCCTTGATAGATGCTAGCCGTATAGTGCTAAACCTGAATGAGGCTCAGTATGTTCGAGCTGCAACAAACAATGGGATTGAGGCTGACGAAGCCCTTTTGTTTTATGAAGACGTGATGGATGAAACCTTGCGATCGCATCCCGTCTATAGAATAGAAGCGTTTCTTCCGTTAATATTCAAAGTTACAAAATGGAATCCCCTAATGCTTAACCAAAACGAAACTTACGAAGGGGATTTCCAGGGATTAGTGAAAGACCTAGAGACGCTCAATAATTCGGGTATACATCACCGGGTATAAACTTATTGGTGATGGAA
This sequence comes from uncultured bacterium, assembly GCA_966675205.1. Classification (GTDB taxonomy): domain Bacteria; phylum Cyanobacteriota; class Cyanobacteriia; order Cyanobacteriales; family Coleofasciculaceae; genus JBFLZA01. Next base: position 5,427 of record CBKWLJ010000241.1, on the reverse strand, counting down.
TAATTTTCCCCTCAACAATTAGATTAATTTCATTTCCATCAGCATTAAGGCAGGATAGTTTAGCTATTGCTGTCTTTTTGCTTTTTGCTTCTTTTAAGAACTGCTGGTATTTGAGTAAGTTTTCTGAGGAGATGTAATTACTAACTAAATCTCCCTTGAAATTGATGCCAAATAATCGTCTGTGGTTTCTATTAGTTGCCAGAACAATTTCCTTGCATTTTTTTAGTGCTAGAACGCCAGCTGGACTTTCATCCATATTGAGTTTGGCCTTCAAAACTTCTAATTCTGCTAGCATCATTGCTCTTTGAGGGCAGGAATTTGGAGAAGGACAAATTAATTCCCACAAAGGAGTATCGCATTTGATATAAACCCAAAAAGCCCCTTTTTCCCAAGACAAACTCAACTCACAGTTGCAAAAAGTGTAGGTAGTGACCCTGTAGGCTAGCATAATCAGTGACGGCTTTTGACAGACTGGAAAAAGAGAATTTTTCCTTTCTTAATTTAGCGTCGATCAAGTATGGTGGCTAGTTTTTTATTGGCACATCTATTGATTAAATTTTTGTCATGGGATTGAGTTACTTTTGAGCTATTTAAATGCACAAAAAATTAAATTTGTCTACCAGAATTAGGATGAAATTAAATTTTCATCAGGCAGTTTCTTGAACCTGAAACCTTGGCTACCGAGGAGGTGAGCTTGAGCGAGAGGTGTGGAGTCGGGGGAGGGAGCGATCGCCTTGTGTCGTTTGACGGCTTCAACTGTATGCCAAACGACCCAACAGCTTCGATTGGCGATCGCTCACCAAGACACGCGGCTTCTATTTCGCCTTCCACTGCCACTGACAGACCACTAGAGTTCCGATTTTTGTACAGTCGGCAGTATGCTCATCAAGTCTTTAAGCTGATGTTCAACTTGTGCAATATTAAATCCCTGTTCAGTAACGTCTACCGGATTGACGCTCAAAAACCCCTCATGAGGGGATGGGGGAAACTCTTGCAGCGTTTGAAAAAACTCTTCAATCACCGTTTCTGGCACCTGGCGTTGGCGCTGAAGATTCCAAGCTTTGCATAGAGTCACCGGGGTTTGCAGGTGCCATGCTATCCACTGCATTTTTTCATCAGCTACTCGTTGCAGGATTGATTGCCGCCACTCTGGCTTGGCATTGGTGGCATCATAAATGACAGGTTGTCCGGCTTGGAAAGCTTCTCGCATTTGCAACAAAACTTTCTCTTGAATGAGTGACCAATCTCCTTGGATATTTTCATCACCAAATAAGAGGGCGCGAATCGCATCGGTAGAAACAATTGTTGCGTTAGGAATAAGTTGAACCAGTTGTTTGGCAAAGGTAGATTTACCGGAACTGGGAGAACCAATGAGAAAATGACTAATAATCAATGTGACTTGCAACGGATAACTAACTGTAGCGGTTGATTAAAGCTTGAGCTGCTTGACGGTGTTGTTCAACTAAATCAGGGGGGGAGAGTACCTGGGCTGAACCCGTGTGACGGTAAACCCAGCGCGTAAATTCTGGAAAGGAACGACGGGGCAGTTTAATCAGGTAATCAAGGGATTCATAGTTGCCGTCGCTATCGATCTTGCCTTTGATGATTTTTTGCTGGGGATGGCGGCATTCTCCTTCGAGAATAAAGGTGGTGGCGGGGTAAAAGAATCTGACTTTCACTTGCTCGTATTGTAGTTTTCCTTCACGTTCAAGTTGTTGTTCTTCTGGTTTACCTAAATAAATGCCCCAACCGCATTCCCTTAATTTTTGGGCAAATTTCAGGCTTTCTAACTGTGCTTTTTGTCCTCGTTCTGGGAAATCAAGAATAAGGCAATGGTCTTTGAAGCGGTCTATTCGTTCTACTTCTAAATGTCCTGAGTCGCTGTATTCATAGAGTAGATACCAAGCAATGTCATGGTAAAACAACTGCAAGGGATAAACTTGTATGTGCCCAATCTTCTGCTCGTAGGGTTCTTTAAAGCGGTACAATTCGATGAGTTGACCTTGGGCGATCGCATTTTCGACCGTTTCCAGACAGCAGTAGAGGGTGTGTTTGTATTTGCCCTTGGCTCTCATCTCATCCGGGTCGGTGTAGATAATGGGACGGTTGAGGTAGGCGCGGACGGGGTAAAAGAAGTCTCCCGGTTGTGCTAAGTTTAAGCCCCGCAATCGCTGTTCAAGAATCTGATAAATTTGACGCACGAGGGGGTCGCCTTGATATTGAGCTTGGGAGGCGAGGCTATTGAATGCGACTTTTAATTGTTCTTTGCTCATAGCCCCCGGTGCCGAGGTAATATCCCCAGCGATACATCCGCTTGTCGAGGATGCCATAGTCTCGGAGAATTTCTAAGTCTTTGCGAATTGTGGCGGTGGCGGGGTATCCAGGCGGGAGTTGGATATTCAGTGATTCTGCTACTTGTCGCAGTTGGGTTTGCACTGCTTCTAAAGCGTTGTGGTGTTTCCCGGTGTCTGAGTCGGTCAAGGAATCGCAACAGCCAACACCGGGATGCTGCACCAAGGTGGCAATCAACAGCAGGAGGCGTTCAAAGGAAAGGTGGTCGGCGTAGGGGTGGAGAATGGGTTTCTTGGGCATAGGAATCTACCTTAGCGCTACTTATCTTGAAGGGGCAAGGAAAAGCCAATATTGACTTGTGAAGCAGTAGACTGGAACAAGTAAAGGCTTTTTTAAAGTAGGGGCGGTTTTACTATTTTTTGTTTGATATTGGCTTTTGAATCAGTGGGCAGTGAACCGTAAGTTGTGATGGCTCGTAGACGCTTGGATGAGATAATTGGATTGAGAGACGTTCCACAAAAGACATTTTTGGCGGCTGGAAGTGGGAGCGATTTTCCGGGGAGTCCCGTCAAAAACGCTAGAACTTAGAGCCATAGAGAGTTTGAGAGATTGATGTTGTCGGATAGTTGAGAATTAAGAGCAATAACGAGGGCTGAAATGAAGGTAAAAAAGAGACCTGTCAAAATCTTGTGTAGAATGCTTACTAGACGGGGGCTGTAGACCCCGGACTTTCCCACTCGCTGGGAAAACTAATTGAATGGAAACCTGCCCCAAACCCTGCGGCAATAAACGCCGTCCTAACTTTCCCACTCGCTGGGAAAACTAATTGAATGGAAACTCTCGCCAACTCCACCAAACAGCTAACCCTAGAGGCTTTCCCACTCGCTGGGAAAACTAACTGAATGGAAACGACTCAATTTGTAGAACAGGAAAACGCCACTACATCGGCTTTCCCACTCGCTGGGAAAACTAATTGAATGGAAACATCCTCTCGGGCAACGAAGCTTTTCTAAAAGCTGCTATAACTTTCCCACTCGCTGGGAAAACTAATTGAATGGAAACATTCTGGGAGATGGTCGAAGGTTGAGGCATTCATGACGATAGCAATTGTTCTCTTTCCTTCTAGCTGTGATAGTTCAACTCCAATTGTTGCCACCCAAACGGTTTTCGGTTTATCTAAATTGAGTTGAACAGGGGTAAACTCCTTAACAGACAAGGATTGGGCTAACTTATCTAGGCGAACCTCTTGGAGTTTATTTGTCACTGTTTCAATTCTCACTTTGCGGTTTTTAGCTAATCCCCCTAAATACTTGAGTTTCCTTTTTTCCAACTCCAACAGGAACGTTGTGTTATTTCCTCGCGCCAGCGTCAACTAGCACGATACCCGGTCGGTACCCTCTCTCCAGACTTCGGTCAATTAAAGCTAACGCTAACTCCGGCTTTTTCTTGAATTCAACGTCTTTTTTCCCTTGAGATAAGGAATTGGCATGTTGATATAACTCTATACCTAACGGTGGGCTTTTTTTGCCATCATATAGATGAGTTGTTACCACTACTATTCTCCCGATAGAAACCTGGCTCGAAAAAATTACTTGCAAGTCGCCAAAAAGCGGAGACCATCAAGAAAAGAAATCAGAAAAGCCATCAGAAAACAACTGCAATATGTCAAAAGAAACTTAGCTCACATAGACCAGCTAAGCCAAGCAGGCGGTGGCTTAGAGGCTTTAATATCAATTCTCTAAAATACTGCTACACATCGCTCTCCGCGTCGAGAGCAACTGATTCTGCTACCTGGCGAAGTCTTTGACAAAAGCGATTACTAAGGCAAAATGATAGTTTAGGATTGCCTCAGCCTCCTAGCTAAGTAGTTGATATGCCATTTTTTCCAATTGTGACGTTTGTTGTAGCACAAAGCCCACAACCCCCTGCTCCAACTCCTACACCAGTTCCGTCTCCCAACATGGAATTGTTGATGCAGCAGATTAAGTTTTTACAAGATTCTAATACACAATTAACCGCCAGTTTTAATTCCTTTGTTAGCGCCCTAAGTCTCTCTTTTGTGGTGATAGCGCTGATTTTAGGACTTTTGGGAGTCGTGGGAGCTTTCTTTTATGGAAAAGCTATCAATGATATCAAGCAATCAGTGGGAGCTTTAGTGAGGCAAGAAGTTGAGAAAGTTGTCTCAGTCACGATTAAAAATAGAGTTGATTATCTCGAACAAGTCCTGCAACGAGAAGAGGTTCTGGGTTGGATTAATATAGACTACCTCTTACCTGTAGACCAACGAATTACCGACCTACCGAGGGAATATGAGTTTCTCAAAGTGAGAGGGTTTCGAGAGGTGAATTTGAGGGATAGAATAGATAGAGTGAATTACCAAAATCATATTCTGGTTTTAGATTTGGTAAATCAGAGAGTTTCTGAAGATAAGGAATCCTTAATTATTAAGGAAATTTCAGCGAATTTATCTTCTAAATCTGTATTAGTAATCTACCGAATTGGTCGGTCTGCTGCTATTGACGAACTACTCAACAATAAGAAAGTGTATAGTGTTCCAACTAATAGCCCGATTACGCTGATGGGAACAGTTATCAATTCAGCTTATGTGGCTGATACTTTGCGACGATGAGGCAGAGGAGCAATACAATGGAGTTACTAGTTAAATCGCTCAAAGTACTATGTCATATAGGTTTTTGGAAAATAGGGGGGTGTTTTAGGAAGTGAATCGACACACCTCGGCAAATCGCCGAAACCCTATATTTTTCGTTGAAGTGTGTCGATACCTTACAGGGAAAGGGTTTGAGGTATGTGTTTGGAACAATTTTTGGGAGGATATGTTATTTTTTTCAGAGGTGTGTCGATTTGGCGGCTGAAACTCTTACTGGGTAAAGGCTGCTAGACGAACTCTTCCCACTTGCTGGGAAAACTAATTGAATGGAAACTGAACTGGTCATCAGTATAAAGCCTATCTGCTTGAACTCTTCCCACTTGCTGGGAAAACTAATTGAATGGAAACGATCAGAACAACGAACTCGGCCTTCCCATCGGGAACGAGGACTTCCCACTTGCTGGGAAAACTAATTGAATGGAAACTTGAGGCACAACTGGGCGGCACTGATTAACAGATCTTCCCAC